>JBKBWW010000390.1:0-500 GCA_046314475.1 Hydrogenophaga sp. | reverse complement strand
AGAACGGTATGACTCAGCATGAACCGAAAGCCCTCATCCGATCGCCGAGAACAGCGAGAGGCGCTGCACCTGCGCATACGACTTGATGGCGGCTTCCAGCCCCAGTTCCTGCGACTTGAAGTCGGAGAGGCCCTGCACCATGTCCATCTCTTCCAGCCTGGCTCTCTCGGCCTTCAGGTCCACGCTGCGGTCTTCCATGAGGCCATTGAGCGAATCGGCGCGGTTGAGCCACTCACCGGCGCGGCCGCGCGCCAGCAGCACGCGGTCGTGGCCGGCGTCGAGCTCGGTCATGGCGCGCGCCAGCTGCTGCGACAGCGCACCGCTGTTGCCCGCAGTGCCGCTGCGCAGCGCGTCCACCGCGCTCTGCACCACCTGGAAAATGTCGGTCGGTCCGCTTACCGGCGCCACGTCGATGCGGTCGCCTGCGGCGAGCGTGCCACGCATCTGCAGCGAAAGGCCGTCGAAGTTGAGGGTCCCGCCAGCCACGTAGGGCACGCCCG
>JBKBWW010000389.1:0-500 GCA_046314475.1 Hydrogenophaga sp. | reverse complement strand
GTGCATGTTCAGGCAGTTTGCGCAAAACAGGTGGCACTGCACGCGTGGTCGTCAGTGCCGCGCGCACATCGCATGCAGCTGGCGGGGGGCTTACCTCGGAGCACTGCACCATGTCAGCAAACTTGCACAACTGGTAGCAGCAGTTGCATTCAAGCTCTGGCTCTTCGGCTTCGGCCACAATGGCCAGCAACTGCGCTTCCGTCATTGTGTCTGCGCTGCCGCCTCCGCCCCCGCCACCCCCACCGCCACCACCACCCCCGCCGCCGCCGCCACCACCACCACCCCCGCCACCGCCACCGCCAGTCACGCCTCTGCCCATCACGCCACCGCCACCGCCACCGCCACCGCCACCGCCACCGCCACCGCCACCGCCACCGCTGACGCCTCCCACACCGTCGCCGCCCACACCGACGCCGCCACCCACACCGCCACCCACACCGCCGCCACCATCAATCCTGTCACCGCCACCACCGCCACCGTCAACGCCACCAGCATCGAAT
>JBKBWW010000388.1:0-500 GCA_046314475.1 Hydrogenophaga sp. | reverse complement strand
TGCCTGGTGCGGCTGCTGGAGCAGCACGTGCCGCCCCCGGGCGCCTCCCGCAAGCAGGCCGCCGCTTTGCGCGAGCCGCTGGAGCGGCTGGCGGCGCGCATGGAGCAGGAACACGCCACCATCAACCTCGCCCCCGCGCCCGCGCGCGCTCTGGGCCACCTGCTGCTGCGCCTGCTGTGGAGCTACAACGCGCCCGCCAAGCCCAAGCCCGCCGCGCCTGGCAGCGAGGCAGCGACCACGGTGCAGGTGGCGGCCACCCCCGTGACGCCCATTGCGCCCGTCACCCCTGCGCCCTCCGCCTCCATCCCCTCCGTGGCAGGCAGCGTCGTGTCTGCCACCGCCGGCACCGCCGCCACCGCCGCCACCGCCGCCACCCCTGCTGCCGCCAGCGAAGGCCCCGCGCTGCAGGCCCCCGAGTCGCTGGCGAAGTCGCTGCTGTCGCTGCTGCAGCTGCCGGCCTGCAAGCGCCTGCAGCGCAGCGCCGTGCAGTGCTGCCTGGC
>JBKBWW010000387.1:0-501 GCA_046314475.1 Hydrogenophaga sp. | reverse complement strand
CATCAAGATGGCGCCCACGGGCGTGCCGTACTTGCGGGAGGTCCAGCTGAGCTTGCGCGGCACAAAGCCGAGACGCGCCATGGCCCACAGCGCGCGGGAGGTGGTGGACATGACCACATTGAACTCGCCCAGGTTGGCCACGGTGGAGCCGGCCAGCATGAAGCCGCTCAGCCAGGGCGCCAGGCGCCGCGCCAGCGTCTCAAAGTAGCCCTCCGACCAGTTGCTCAGGTTGGGGTCCAGCGACACACCCACCGCCACGGGAGCGAGGTAGGTGATGACGATGAGGATGAGCGCGATGCCGATGCCCAGCGGGTAGGTGCGGCCGCCGTCGTTCACCTCGCCGGCAATGCAGCCCAGCGAGTCCCAGCCCTGGTAGTTCCACAGCAGCGTGCTCACAAAGGGCGCCCAGTCAATCTTGTCCACGGTGCCCAGCCAGTTGGCGGGCTTCAGGTGCGGGATGGCGATGGGGATTTCCAGCAGGAAGGGCAGCACAATGATGAA
>JBKBWW010000386.1:0-505 GCA_046314475.1 Hydrogenophaga sp. | reverse complement strand
GTCATCAGGACCTGGCAGATAGTTGGCGTTTGCCGATCGCAGGAAACCGAACCCATCCTGAAGCACCTCGACGACCCCGTCGCCGATGATCTCGATGTCCTGCGCAGCAAGTTTTTTCAGAATGGCGAACATCAGCTCCTGCTTGCGCATGACACTCGCATTCTCGACTTCGAGCGACTCTGCAAACGCGATGAGGTCGGTCGGCTTCTTGTTCTTGAAGTCCTGGAGTTTCATTTCCTGCATGGAGAACAGCTCTGATGGTAGGAGGCGAGATACAGCGGATGCGGCGGCGAGCCGGCGGCGGAAGAGAAAATTCTGCTGCGCTGTAGAGGAAGGAATTTTGTCTATTAGCCTCGACCGGGCCCGAGCGCAAGGTGGCTTTCCGTCAGAAAGGCTTCACGATCACGAGAACGACGATCAGGATCATCAAAACCGTCGGTCCCTCATTCATCAGGCGCCAGTGGCGTGCGGGTTTGGTATTTCGATCCTCAGAGAAACGCCGGAC
>JBKBWW010000385.1:0-506 GCA_046314475.1 Hydrogenophaga sp. | reverse complement strand
CTCTACGGCGCGCCGCGGCGCGCAGAATCGCGTCGTGCCGCCGCAGCGATCACAGGCGCCTTCCCAAGTCATTTCGCCAGCACACGCCCGCGTGACGGACGAACAGCCGCCCGCTGCCTTAGCCCGCGACCGCAGCCCGAGCACCAGCTCGCGCGGAGGGCCTGCATCGCGCCGCGGGCGCGTGACGGACGAACAGCCGGCACCAGCATCCACGCGCGACCGCAGCCTGAGCACCAGCTCGCGCGGGCGGGCTGGGTCACGTCGAGGGCGCGTGACGGACGAACAGCCGCCTTCTTCTCCCACGCGTGACCGCAGCCCGAGCACCAGCTCGCGCGGGCGGGCTGGGTCACGTCGAGGGCGCGTGACGGACGAACAGCCGCCTTCATCTCCTACGCGTGACCGCAGCCCGAGCAACAGCTCGCGCGGGCGGGCTGGGTCACGTCGAGGGCGCGTGACGGACGAGCCACTTTCGTCCGCGCGCTCCCGCGCGACCAGCAGTTTCTCTG
>JBKBWW010000384.1:0-508 GCA_046314475.1 Hydrogenophaga sp. | reverse complement strand
CGCAGCTCTGGACGCAAGCGCGCGAGCCTGGACGCGGAGGAGGCGGAGCGGCTGGGCGCGCGCGCGGAGAACGCGCTGCACGACGTGGTCACGCCCGCTATGCAGGTGGTGGGGCAGGCTGCCAGCACGCCCTTTTCGTCACGCTCACCTGCTGGCAGCGGTGGCGGTGGCGGTGGTGGCGGTGGCGGTGGTGGCGGTGGTGGCGGTGGTGGCGGCGGCTCAGCGGCAGACTCCAAGCGGGAAAAGTCTCTGAGCATCCTCAGCACCAAGTTCGTGGAGCTGTTCCTGGTGGGGGAGATCATCGTGTCGCTGGACCAGGCCAGCAAGGCGCTGCTGGGCGATGCGCAGGAGCAAGACCGGAACCGGCACAAGACCAAGGGCCGCCGCCTGTACGACATTGCCAACGTGCTGTGCTCCATGGGCCTGGTGCGCAAGCAGCAGCTGCAAGACAAGCGCAAGCCCGCCTTCATGTGGGTGGGCGTGGTGGGCTGCCGGCAGGTGCTGGCGG
>JBKBWW010000383.1:0-508 GCA_046314475.1 Hydrogenophaga sp. | reverse complement strand
AACGGCTACTCCCTGGTGCGCCACGTGCTGCTCAACGAGGCCGGCTGGTCGCTGGACCGGTCGGTGCCCGAGCTGGGTCGGACCCTCGGCGAGGAGCTGCTGGAGCCCACCCGGATCTACGCCAAGGCCTGCTTGGCCCTGGCCGAGCAGACCCGGACCCACGCGATGTCCCACGTGACCGGTGGCGGCCTGGCCGCCAACCTGGAGCGGGTGATGCCCGTGGAGCTCGCCGCCACCATCGACCGCGCGACGTGGACGCCGCAGCCGATCTTCGACCTGGTCCGCCAGGTGGGGTCGGTGCCGCAGCCGGACCTGGAGATGACGCTCAACTGTGGTGTCGGCATGGTCGCCCTGGTCGATGCCGAGGACGCCGATGAGGCGATCCGGGTGCTCGACGGGTTCGGGCTGCGCGCCTGGGTCGCCGGCACCGTCGGGCCGGGGGTCGACGAGGCCAAGCAGGGGCGTGTGACGCTGCACGGGCAGCACCCCGGATGGTGATTACGCCCCC
>JBKBWW010000382.1:0-509 GCA_046314475.1 Hydrogenophaga sp. | reverse complement strand
CCAGCTCCTTGCCCTCCTCGGGCAGCGGCTGGCCATCGAGGGTGATGGCGCCCTCTCCGATGGTCTCGAGGCGGTTGATCGCGCGGCACAGGGTGGACTTGCCCGAGCCCGAGGGCCCGATCACCACCACGACCTCGCCGGCCTTGACCGTGAGGTTGATGTCCTTGAGGACGTGGAGGTCCCCGAACCACTTGTTGACACCGTCGAGGACGACCAGCGGCTCACCGCGCGCCGCCGACGTGGACTGCAGTTCCGTCTCCGTCATGTTCGGCAACCTACCCGCATCGACGTGACGTGTGCCACGCCCGAGGGCCCCTGGGGCCGGACCGCTACCAATCTGTGACCCAGCGGGTACGCCGCGGCGCCGCTGTTCCGGGCTGAGTCAGGGTGATGCTCGGTCCCAGTGGCCGCCGCCAGGCGTCAGTTGCCGAACGGTCCCGGTGGTGCGCTCTGCTGCTTCGGTGCGACGCGTGCGGTGGTGAGTGGTGCGCGCACGGTCCACGTCCCGC
>JBKBWW010000381.1:256-511 GCA_046314475.1 Hydrogenophaga sp. | reverse complement strand
AGATACATGGGGCAGGCAGCATGTAGCACGCCCCCTTGCCACAGGGTCACAAACCGGGCTTGCCACCCGGCCGGGTGTTGTGCGCAGCCGCTGGCCTGCATGGCCGCCAGATAGGTGTGCTTCATGAACGGACTGGGGTCCGTCTCCAGGGTCAGCAGCTGGTTCCAGGCCTCGGAGGGGATGTCCAGCGGTGAGGAAAAGACCCGGGTGACATAATCGTTCGAACTCACGTTTCAGCCCTCAAATACCTGCCCC
>JBKBWW010000381.1:0-246 GCA_046314475.1 Hydrogenophaga sp. | reverse complement strand
AGGCTGTCTGATGGCTGGTGGTGAGCCGGTTTTGACACCTTTACCACGGCCCGACTCCGTTCTAATTTCAGACTGCATGACACTTCCTATTTGCGTGGCCCAGCTCAACTTTGTGGTGGGCGACATGGCGGGCAATGCCCAAAAAATCATTGACGCTGCCCAGCAGGCTCACGCCCGTGGAGTGCGGGTGCTGCTCACCCCAGAACTGGCCCTTTGCGGTTATGCGGCCGAAGACCTGTTTTTGCG
>JBKBWW010000380.1:0-512 GCA_046314475.1 Hydrogenophaga sp. | reverse complement strand
CGACGGGGAGGAGCTGGGTGCCTCGCCCGCGGGGGGCGCTGGGCCGGTGGAGGCGGGGCAGGAGCTGTGGTCGGCCAAGTACGCTCCCCGCGTGTTCACCGACCTGCTCAGCGACGAGGCCATCAACCGCGGTCTGCTGCGCTGGCTCAAAGCGTGGGACCAGGTGAGCGTGCAGCGCGGCGGCTGTGTGTACTCGCGGTGGGGTTCTTACTCCCGCCCGCGCGCACCGGCTGCCAGCATGTTCTCCCCGCGCAACAGGCGTTGCAAGCGCCGTCGGTGTTTGCAGGCAGTGCCACCGCTGCTTTCACCAGTGGCGCGCGCAAGCGTGAGCGCGATAGCAAGCACAAAGGCGCGGGCGCTGCTGCGGGCGCAACTGAGAGTGGCGGTGGTGGCGGTGGTGGCGGTGGTGGCGGTGGTGGCGGCGGTGGCGGCGGCGGTGGCGGCGGCATGGTGTTCAGCTCAGCTCCCATCACGTTTGGTGCGCATCGCAGCGCCCGGCAAGTGTGGCAAAG
>JBKBWW010000379.1:0-512 GCA_046314475.1 Hydrogenophaga sp. | reverse complement strand
CTTGCGCGCGTCGGCAAAGTTGTCTGGAAGGCAGCACGCACGCACACGCACACGCACACACAGCCTCAGCACGAAGTTCGGTGCGATACAATGCCCATCGTACTCACTCGTCTCCATCCCCAGCTCCCCCAACCGCAGCAGCACGCGTGCCAGCTCCAGCTGGTTGTCCTGTGATGGGTCAACAACGTTATACACACGCGTGCGAAATCCAACGTCACAATCAACGCACTGCTGTTTGCTCTGCCCGCTCCAGAATGATACGAGCCGTCTCTAAGCTTTCCCAAGCGAGCTGCACATCGTCTGCATTGTCGTCGCTCGCTGCGGCGCCACTTGCGCCTCCGCCTCCGCCACCGCCACCGCCACCGCCACCGCCACCGCCACCGCCACCGCCACCGCCTTCGCCACCGCCACCGCCTTCGCCACCACCACCACCGCCACCACCGCCACCCATGCCCTGCTCCGAGCCATCCTCATCTTCGCGCTCCACTGCAGCACTGTACACACCTGGAGCG
>JBKBWW010000378.1:0-512 GCA_046314475.1 Hydrogenophaga sp. | reverse complement strand
AAGAGCGCCAGTTACCGCGACTATGGCCGCATGCTCAACGAGGGCACTGCAGTCGCGCGTAAGCGGCTGCCGCCCCAGCCGAACTTCTACGGCGACACGGCGCCGTTGGAGGCAGAGGGTGGCGGTGGCGGCGGTGGCGGCGGTGGCGGCGGTGGCGGCGGTGGCGACGGTGGCGGCGGTGCGGACGCCCTCGCGGCGCTGGCACAGCGCCGTCGCCGCACTGCGCGCACCGGCGGTGCGGAGACAGAGGAGGCGGAGCCGGACTATATGGCCAAGGCTCGCGTGCCACGCCCGGCAGCCTTCGACTATGTGCGGCAGGCGTCCAGCAAGAACCTGCAAGGCGGCGGCGTGGCTGGCGCGACAGCACCCGCCCCGCAGCAGCGCACGGGAAAGCTGTGGCACAAGCTGCAGGTGCGTCCTCGCCCGCATCGTGCCCGCCGCGCGCCCACCACGGTCCTGAGCAGCGGCTGACACCTCCGTGCCTGTGTGCTGTGTGCGTGGACAGCAAATCC
>JBKBWW010000377.1:0-513 GCA_046314475.1 Hydrogenophaga sp. | reverse complement strand
GGCGCCGAACAGGTCCTGGTAGACCTCGGAGCTGGCGGCGCTGTAGGGGTCGATGCCGGCCTCGCCGGCGAACAGCCAGTGGAAGGGCGTGCGCCGCCCGTGCGCCACCAGCGGCGTCACGACCCCCCGCTGCAGGATGCCGAAGCCGCCGAGCACGCGCCGCCCGGCGGCGTCCAGCCGCGGCCGGTTGAGAGGGTGGGCGGCCACGCCGACCAGTTCGCGCAGCTGGCCGGGTGGCAGCTGGGTGTCGCTGTCCAGCGTCACCAGGAGGCGCGTGCCGGTGGCCGGGCGCGACAGCTCGCCGAGGTCGACGAAGGGCCCGGGCGTGCCGGTGGCCAGCGCCGCCACCAGCTGCTCGATCTTGCCGCGCTTGCGCTCCCAGCCGATCCAGCGCTGCTCGGTCTCGCAGAAGCGCCGCTCGCGGTGCAGCAGCACGAAGCGCGTGAAGCCCGGCGCGCTGCCGGGTGCCGCAGCGTACCGCGCATTGAGCCTGCGCAGCTGGTCGGCCGCGCG
>JBKBWW010000376.1:0-513 GCA_046314475.1 Hydrogenophaga sp. | reverse complement strand
TCGTGCACGGGGTGGAAGCCCCACATGTCGCGCAGGGGTGGGAAGAAGAGCAGGGTGCAGGTGAGGGCGAGGGCGAAGAGGACGGCGAGGTTCAGGGAGCGGTTGGCGAACATGGTGACGTTGAAGGGGAAGCGGGTGCGGACGGTGTAGGCGCGGAAGATCTCGGCAAAGGAGTAGTTGGCGAAGATCACGAAGCGCGCCCGGCCCAACGCACGCGGGTAGCACTGCTCGCGCGCGCCCGCGCTGGCCCACTGCCCCGTGCCCAGATCGTACTGGCGGCACTCCGGCATGACCTCCAAGTCCGACGCGAACAGGTAGCCGGTGTAGTAGTAGAGGGAGAGGCAGAAGACGGCGGCGGAGCAGAGCGCCACCACCGCGCTGTGCAGGGTGATGTACACCCACATGCGGCCAAACAGGATGGGGCGGTGGCGGGGGCGGGGCCGCTTGGTCATGGTGCCCGCCTCCGCCGGCTCCATGGTCAAGGCCATGCCGGGGAAGGCGTCCACGGACACG
>JBKBWW010000375.1:0-516 GCA_046314475.1 Hydrogenophaga sp. | reverse complement strand
GGTCGGCCTCTTGCGCCTGTTCGCGCAGCCCCCGACCCGCGGCTTCCGCCGCTTCAGCGGGCTCGCGGGCCACCGCGGACAGTCGGACCGCCAGCGCCAGCAGCAGCCCCGGGCCGACCGCACGTGAGCTCGTGCCTCCGCTGCGCCTGGGCGCCTTGCAGCACGCAGTGCATGCGCCTGCTGTCGCCGACACTGGCAACGACGACCGCGCGACCTCGCAACAGCATCAGCAGCTGCAGCACGGGCATCATCATCAGCAGCAGCGCCCCACCGCTGTCGCGTCTCGACCTCAGTCTGCCGCACGCGACGCCGTTGCTCAATCGCTGCGGCGGACCACCAGCGCAACGTCCGTGGCTACGCTGCGCGCCCCCACGGCGGGCCGCTCGGTCACCGCGCGCACGTCGACGGTGCGCGCTGATGCGTGCACGGCTGCGGATGCTGCGGCCGCCAGCGCCGCGCTCGCCTGCTCCGCTGCGGTGCACAGCTCGCCCGCCAGCTGGCCCCACGCGCTGGGCG
>JBKBWW010000374.1:0-517 GCA_046314475.1 Hydrogenophaga sp. | reverse complement strand
GTTTGACGAGCAGTGCGTGCAGCGCGGTGGTCACCGCTGCTGCCGGCCTTGCAGCTCACATTGCTGCGCTTTGCCGTGCACCGCTCCTCCCGCCGTGTCTTGCTGCTGCCGCCCCGCCAGCCACACGCTGTGGAGCCGCGCCGTGGACTGCATCGCCACGCTGGACGTGCTGCTCAGCCTGGCCGCCGTGTCCTCGCAGTCTGGCACCGCCATGTGTCGCCCCGAGGTGCTGCCGCGCGCGCCCGGCGGGCAGCCCTTCCTGCGCGTGCGGCAGGGGCAGCACCCCTGCCTCGTCTCCCTCCTGGCCGCCGACTTTATTCCCAACGACATCACCCTGGGGGAGGAGGCGGGGTCGGCGCCGCACGCGCTGCTGCTCACCGGCCCCAACATGGGCGGCAAGAGCACGCTGCTGCGGCAGGCCTGCGCCATTGCCGTGCTGGCGCACTTGGTGCGTCGCCGCGCCCGCCGCACCCGCCGCACCCGCCGCACCCGCCGCACCCGCCGCACCCGCCGCACC
>JBKBWW010000373.1:0-518 GCA_046314475.1 Hydrogenophaga sp. | reverse complement strand
CGTCCCCGGGCATCGCGCGTCCCCACGCCCGCTCGCCGCTCAGCCGCAGCCCGCTGCGTACTCGCCGCCGCCCGCGCCCGGAGCCAGACGGCACGCAGCCTACGCTGGCGCCCGGCCCCACAGGCACGCTGGTGCTGCAGCGCCCGTCCGTGCGTGTGCACGGCGCAGATGCTGGTGAGGAGGCGTCACCTCGCAAGCGCGCGCGCTGCGCCACGCGCGAGGAAGGCACGGCGGCACAGCGGCAGCCACTGCCGCTCGGCTCGCGGACGCCCGCGCCAGAGCCGACAGCAGCGGCAGCGCAGCGCCCGATGTTTGACTGGATTACGATGAGCTCCAGTGGCAGCCAATCATCAGCGCAGCCGCCCCCCGTCGCCAACGACAATGTGGGCAGCGGGAGCGGCGGTGGCGGTGGCGGTGGCGGTGGCGGTGGCGGTGGCGGTGCCGGTGCCGGTGCCGGTGCCGGTGCCGGTGCCGGTGGCGGTGCCGGTGGCGGTGCCGGTGGCGGTGGCGGTAGCGTG
>JBKBWW010000372.1:0-519 GCA_046314475.1 Hydrogenophaga sp. | reverse complement strand
TGCTCCTCCGCCGCGGCCAGCGTCTCGCGCGCGTCCTCGGGCAGCGCGCCCACGTGCCGCTGCAGGTCCTGCAGCAGCACGCGCTTGGCGGCGCCGGACAGGTGCCGCACAAAGGGCTCCAGCACGGGCAGGAACAGCAGGTTGCGCGGCACGTCGCGGAAAGCAAAGTCCAGCCCCCCGCGCAGCGCCACCAGCAGCGCGGGCAGCAGCGCCGCGCGGGCCACGCCCACGCCCACCGACCCCGCCAGCCGCTTGCCCAGCGCCAGCAGCGCAGAGAAGCGCCGCATATGGTCCTCACGCGCCTGTGGCGCCACAATGGCCGATGTCTGCGTGCCACCGCCACCGCCACCACCACCGCCACCACCACCGCCGCCACCGCCGCCACCGCCGCCACCGCCCTCCAGCACGGCGGCCACCGCGTCAAACTCATTGCGCAGGGTAACCAGCATGGCGTGCGCGTAGTGGTCGGGCGCGCGCTGCTTCAGCGACGCCAGCGCGTGCTTCACCACCGCCACGCCG
>JBKBWW010000370.1:0-520 GCA_046314475.1 Hydrogenophaga sp. | reverse complement strand
GGCTCAGCCCCACAATGCCGTGCGCCGAGCCGCCGGTCAGGCTGAAGGTCAGCTGCCCCCACGCGCCCGCGTCCACGTCCGACGCGTGCGCGCCAAAGGTGGCGCCCACCAGCGTGCCCACCGCGCTGTTCTCCTTCACGCTGCGCGTAAAGGCGCGCATCACGGGCCGCTCGTTCACGTCCACCAGCTGCACGCGCACCACGCCCGTGGCGCCCAGCACCGGCGAGCCGTTGTCCGTGACGCTCACGGTGAGCTCGTACACGCCGCCCGTCACCGGGTCCTCAAAGTCCAGCACCGCGCGCGCCACGGAGAGGAAGCCGGTGGCAGCGTCCAGCGCAAAGGCGCTGCCCGTGTTGCCGGCGGTGAGGCCGTACGTCAGCGTCTGCCCCACGTCCTCGTCCGTGGCCTGCAGCGGCAGGTCGCCCACCCGCGTGCCCACCGCGCTGTTCTCTTCCACCAGCGGGCACAGCACGACGGCGGTGGAGCCCTGGCACTGCAGCTTCCACACCGGCGCCTCGTT
>JBKBWW010000369.1:0-522 GCA_046314475.1 Hydrogenophaga sp. | reverse complement strand
GCTCGCAGCCTCTTGCTGCTGGGATGGAGGTGTGGTATCCGAAATCGAAATGGTGGCCGCGGCGCCGCCGGCCTCAGGCGCAGCAGTATCTGTCGCTGCTGCCGCCGCGGAGCTACTTGCACGAGTGCGGCTGCGAGTGCGGCGTGCGGGTGACTGGTCCTGCTCCTTGCGCGAGGCTAGGCGAGACGCGGCAGGCACAACATCTGCATCTTCATCCATAGCATGAGGGCCTGCCTCGGCCCCGGTGCCACCAGCACCACCGCTACCAGCACCACCGCCACCGCCACTGCCACCGCCACCGCCACCGCCACCGCCGCCACCACCGCCACCACCACCGCCACCGCCGCCACCACCGCCACCGCCACCGCTACCGCCACCGCCACCGCCACCGCTACCGCCACCGCCACCGCCACCGCCGCCACCTCCGCCAATACTTCCGGAAATACCATCTGGCGATGTCTGAGCGGCGCGCTGCGCCAGATGCAGCGCGTGCTCGTAGCATGTCAGGGCGTCGCTCCACTC
>JBKBWW010000368.1:0-522 GCA_046314475.1 Hydrogenophaga sp. | reverse complement strand
ACTCATCCTGCACCAACGCTTTGGAACTGATGAAATAACGCTGCTCTATGGTAATTTTTTGCATATTTTCAACGCGATAGGAGATGGCCACGCCAATGCTGTGCAACTGTTTCCAATGAGGAAACTGGGCGGCCAACTCGCCCGCCGCCATGACATGGTACTCACGACCATCGATGCGGCCATGAGCCTTCTCAAGCGTCATCGTCTCTGCGCATAACGGGGTGGCCGCCAGCGGGGCGAGGGCCTGTCGAACCGCCTCGAACAACTTGGGTTGGTTGCCTTTGACGGCCAATAAGTAATCGCCACCTTGCTGAAGGATGGTCTCGGCGATCTCGGTCTGGCACCCCATCGCATCGATGGATACCAGGCAGCCTTTGATGTCGAGCAGCGCCAGCAACTCGGGAATAGCGGTAATTTCATTGGACTTGGCGTCGGTTTTTATCTGTCCGAGCACCAGCTTATTGGCGGCGGCATAGGCACTGACCATGTGAATGGTCGACGTTCGATCCTCACGGTCATAGG
>JBKBWW010000367.1:0-523 GCA_046314475.1 Hydrogenophaga sp. | reverse complement strand
GGTCGAAGGCATTCCGGACGAGGCGGCGCTGAACGCGCTCGCAACCGGCGTGGAGCTGAAGGACGGGATGACCCGCCCGGCCAAGGTCCGCGCCCTGCCGGAGCCGGACAATATCTGGCCGCGCGACCCGCCGATCCGCTTCCGCAAATCCGTGCCGGACAGCTGGGTCGAGTTGCAGATCACCGAAGGCCGCAACCGCCAGGTGCGCCGCATGACCGCCGCCGTGGGCCACCCCACGCTGCGCCTGATCCGCGTTCAGGTCGCCGAATGGACGCTTGAAGGCCTCGCCCCCGGCGAAATCCGTTTCGCCAAGGGCTGAGCCCGGGACGGCAAAGCCACACAGACAGGCAATTCGGCAGCGCGTCGCTTAACAAACCGGACCGGCCCCGGTATTCCCTCAGGCAAGGCCAATTCCATGACCTGAGGGGACGCTCTACCATGGACACAGACCTGCTGGTGAAGAACGTCACCGACTGGTGGACCGCCAATGCTCCTGACTGGGCAAAGGACTCCCTCACCTATA
>JBKBWW010000366.1:261-529 GCA_046314475.1 Hydrogenophaga sp. | reverse complement strand
GGTGTTCAAAGTGAAGGCAAGCCAGGCGCAGAACCAGGGGCTGCGCAATACGGGCCAGATCGCACTCTCGCGGATCGCTTCGAACTGCGGCAGGCCATAATAGATGATGAAGAGCTGCACCAGGAGCGGCGTGCCGCGGATCACATAAGTATATGTCCAGACCGGTATCCGCGCCCAAGGATTGGCCGAGGCGCGTGCGACCGACAAGGGGATCGACAGGACAAGGCCCGCCGAGATCGACATCACGAGAAGAAGAAGCGTGATCCAC
>JBKBWW010000366.1:0-251 GCA_046314475.1 Hydrogenophaga sp. | reverse complement strand
GGCGAGGTAGATTGCACCGGTCAGTGCGTAGAACGTAAACGGTGCTCTGGTCGCCGCCGATGCCAAGCCCGCCCTGTGCACCATGTCATCGAGGCCGATGATCGACACCAGCGCCGTCGCCTTCAACATGACCAGCCAGTTGTTGGTGAAGCCCGGGATCGCATGGCGGATCATCTGCGGCACGGTGATGGTGGTGAGCACCTGCAAACGCGTTAACCCGCAGGCATAGCCGGCCTCGATCTGGCCACGGG
>JBKBWW010000365.1:0-531 GCA_046314475.1 Hydrogenophaga sp. | reverse complement strand
CACGCCCATGATCAGCTCGCCGTCCTCCAATGCAGCCGCCACCTGCGCCGCCAGCGCAAGCAACCGCACGCGCAGCAGCCGCACCGCCTGCTCCGCCGCCCCGCTGCGCCGCGCATCCAGCAGCAGCCGCAGGCGCCGCTCCATGTCCTGCCGCGCCGCCTCCGCCGCCGGCACCCACTCCGTGGGCTCCTCCGCCACCACGCACAGCGCGAACGCCAGCGCGCGCAGCACAGGCAGAGGCGCCAGCGCCAGCGCGCGGCGGCGCAGCGAAAGCGCGCGCAGCGGAGAGCCGCTCCAGTGCGCGGGCGGGCGGCGGTGGCGCAGGAAGGGGGTGCACACTTTCCTGGCCGCGGAGCGGGCCAGGGCGTTGAAGGCGGTGGCGGCGGCATCGGCGGCGGCGGCGGAGGAAAAGCGGAGGGCTGCGCACAGCGTGCCAGCGGTGGTGGCGGTGGTGGCGGCGGTGGCGGCGGTGGCGGTGGCGGCGGCGGTGTCGGGCACGGGCGACGCTTCTGCCTCGGCGCCAGCCGCCTG
>JBKBWW010000364.1:0-532 GCA_046314475.1 Hydrogenophaga sp. | reverse complement strand
CGTGTCCTGACGGGCGAACTGACGCCGGACACCGGGGCCGTGCTGCTCGACGGCCAGGATCTGGTCCGGCTCTCACCGGCGGCACTCGCCGGCCGGCGCGCCGTGCTGCCGCAGGCGACGCGCCTGTCCTTTCCCTTCACCGTGCACGAGGTAATCCGGCTCGGCCTGAGCGGCGGCAGCCGCCGCTCGGGCGGCCATCGGGCGGGGCAGGACGGGGCGCGGGTCGCCGCCCTGCTGCGTCGCGTCGACCTCGCCGGGTTCGGCGACCGCTACTACCAGCAGCTCTCCGGCGGCGAGCAGCAGCGCGTCCACCTCGCCCGGGTCCTCGCCCAGCTCGACGCGCCGTCGCCCGGAGGCGCGGCGCGCGCGCTCTTCCTCGACGAGCCGATTTCCAGCCTGGACATCCGCCACCAGCTCGCCGTTCTGCGGATCGCCCGCGACGTCGCGGACAACAGCGGCGCCGTGGTCGCCATCCTCCACGACCTGAACCTCGCCGCGATGTTCGCCGATCGCCTGCTGGCGGTCGATGGCG
>JBKBWW010000363.1:0-533 GCA_046314475.1 Hydrogenophaga sp. | reverse complement strand
CGCGCAGTTTGCGCGCGAGAGCGGGCAGCCCCCCGTGACTCCCTCGCGCTCCGCCTCCGCCACCAGCGGCGACGATGGCGACACGTTTCAAGGCTACGGCGACCTGCCGGCGGTGCAGCCCGCCGCCGTGCCGCCCCCAGCCGCCGCGCCCACGCCCGTGCGCGCGGGGCGGCGCGTGGGCGCGAAAATGCGCAGCGGCGGCACGGACCTGGATCGATTCCTGGACACGGACAGCGGGGGGGAGGGGGAGGGGGGTGAGCACTCTGACCCGCAAGCCCAGCCGGCGGTGGCGGCGGTGGCGGCGGTGGCGGCCACCAACAGCGCGGCCGGCGGCGGCGACGGCATGTCTCCGGAGGTGAGGGCGGCCATTGAGCGTGCAAAGGCGGAGGCGGTGGCTGTGCTGCAAGCTCCTGTGGCGGCGGAGGATGGCGGCAGCGCCGGCAGTGACGCAGGCAGCGAGCGGCGGCGACGGCATCATCGCAAGAGCCGGCACCGCAGCAGCGAGAAGGAAGCCTCCAAAGGCCGGCGGCGGC
>JBKBWW010000362.1:0-534 GCA_046314475.1 Hydrogenophaga sp. | reverse complement strand
GGACCGGCTCTTCAGACCCGCGCCGATCGCCATGATTTCGGCCTGCACGTCCTTCATCGGATCGACGTAGTCGAACTTCGGCGGCAGCCATTCGCAACCGAGATATGCGTCCGGGTTCCCGTCGAAGTCCCGCGCGGGCAGCTCGCCCGTCAGCACCGCCAGCCGCACGAACCGCTCCCAGACCGGACGGCAGAACAGGTGCACCACCACGGTGTGCTGCAGCTGCTCGACCCGGCGGCGAAACTCGATCAGCCCCGCGCGGATCGAGGAATAGGTGACGCCCTCCAGGTCGCCCGAGACCAGCTCGTAGGGCAGGCCCATCCCGGCCGCGACGGCGCGCAGGTGGTTCTTCACGAAGGGCGCGTAGGCGTCGTGCTCGGTCGGGTTCGAGAAGCGGATGTCGGTGCCGGGTGGCAGCGGGATCAGGCTGCCGGGCTCCATGCCCACGGTCAGCGCGCCGCCGGTGTTGGTGCCCGAAAGCCCGCCCGCGGTGCCGTCGGGATCGGTGATGAAGCCGGTGAACAGCGCCGCGAC
>JBKBWW010000361.1:0-534 GCA_046314475.1 Hydrogenophaga sp. | reverse complement strand
CTACCAATGTATCCCCGCTAACAACATGTCCAGCAAAATGTCACCCATCTCAGCAGGCGACCCATCGAGAGTGGTTGCGATAAGCATCATTCTTACTGCTTCCACGTCTTGCGCCGCGTACTTGCGCACGTAATCACGGACTCGATCCCACATGTGCGGGCGGCGACGTTGCACGGACAGGAGATAGCTAATAACAGCGCGAGCCCTGCACGCGTTGCGCCTGGCGGTTAGCAACATGTGAGCGCGCGCATCCGCCACGCAGTGCGTACTCGATGGGAAGTCCGTGTTCGTCGCGGGAACGATGCGTAGCCACTGCGCTTGCCGCTGCTGTCGCAAGCCGCGGGTCGACAATAGCGCGCGCGCTCCCTCGTCGCACACCTGCTCGTGCCAAGTGTCCGTCCAGACTCGCCTCCGCTGCGCTTGCCTCTGCTGCTGCATTCTCAGTACTACCGCCGCTACCGCCACCGCCACCGCCACCGCCACCGCCACCGCCATCGCCACCGTCAGCGCCGGAGCCAGCGCTGCCAGTGCCAC
>JBKBWW010000360.1:0-538 GCA_046314475.1 Hydrogenophaga sp. | reverse complement strand
GAAGCTCAGGCACGCCCACCAGTCGTCCAGCGTGAAGGAGTAGGGGGCGCTCCAGCCCACCCGTCCGTAACGCCGCCGCTCCGCCGCCAGCGCGTGGAAGACGGCGAGGCCGTACACGGTGGGGCGCCAGTGCGGGTGCTCCGCCGCATCCAGCACGTCTTGCGTGAGCTCGTGTGCGCACTCCGCCACGCGAGCGCGCACCCCGCGCGCCGGCTGCCCTGCCACCGTGCGTGCGCGGCACCACAGCGAGCGGGGCACGGCGGCGGGGGCGGGCCCGGCGAGAATGAGGCGGAAGGCAGGGTGAGCGCCGCCATCACCGCTGCTGCCGCCATCACCGCCACCGCCGCCACCGCCGCCACCGCCACCGCCGCCACCGCCGCCACCGCCGCCACTCGCGGCAGGGGCGTTGGCGCTGGCGCTGCCGGCAGCACCACCGACGCCGCTGCCAGCACCGCCACTGCCTTCCTCGCGCGCCCCGCCTCCCACGCCTGCCACAGCCGCCGCGCCGCCCGCTGCCACTGCCGCCTCCGCCGCCGCC
>JBKBWW010000359.1:0-539 GCA_046314475.1 Hydrogenophaga sp. | reverse complement strand
CGTGCGCCCGCCGCCGTCGGCGCGCAGCGAGGCCGTGACGGACGTACGCGAGCTGCTGCTCACGGACTCGGGCAACGTGCCGGACGAGCTGGCCATCACGGACGGCGACGCTGCTGCCGCCGTGCTGGCGGACGCCGCTAAGCCGCCAGTGCTGCCCGCCGGCGCGGCGATGCCGAATGCGGCGGGCGGTGGCGTGCGCGTGGGTACCGACAGGCTGGGGCGGCCCGCTGGCCTGCCCGCCACCGCCGCCACCGCCGCCACCGCCGCCACCGCCGCTGCGCCGCCGACCGCCGCGGCGGATCCGTCGCTTGGTGGGGGCGGGTTGTCGCGGCAGTTCCTGGTGAAGTGGCGGCAGCAGAGCTACAGCGAGAGCTCTTGGGAGTGGGAGGAGGATGTGGACGACGACAAGAAGATCGCTGCGTACTTTCGCTCCTGCTACCCGCCGCCGCTCACCAATCCGCATCCGGCCATGCTGCAGTACGTGACGCGCATCGCTGCTGCTGCTGCTGCTACTACTGCTGCTGCTGCTGATCATGATC
>JBKBWW010000358.1:0-543 GCA_046314475.1 Hydrogenophaga sp. | reverse complement strand
GTGTGCATTCATGCGCATGCACGCACACGCACACACTTGCAAGCATAAAGTGCATTGTCTGCAAGCACCGTCGCCAGGCGGCGCTACACGGGCAGGGACGCAGTCACGGCAGAGCGCCTCTGCGTATCTGCTCTCCTCCTCGCCGCCGCACCCGCCGCCGCGCCCGCCGCAGCAGCCTGCGCCTCGCTGGTGGTGGAGGCTGGCGGCCAGCTGTTGCGTCCGCCCACCACGCCGTTCATGCCGCCACCGCCGCCACCGCCGCCACCGCCCCCGCCACCGCTGCCACCGCCACCGCCACCGCCGCCACCGCCACCGCCACCGCCGCCACCGCCACCACCACCACCACCACCGCCACCACCACCGCCACCGCGGCTGCCAGTGCTGCCACGAGATGCGTGGCGGTGCGCAGCCACCGCGGCAGGCACGGGTGGCACTCGCCCTGGGGCGAGAAGCGTGAGCTGCGACTGCAGAGCGTCCAGGCTCGAGGCGCAGTCCGCCACAGCTGCGCGCGCACCGCCGGCTGTGAGACACACGCAGGGCAAG
>JBKBWW010000357.1:0-546 GCA_046314475.1 Hydrogenophaga sp. | reverse complement strand
TCCAGGGACAAGAACGCTGGCGATGCCACCGCCGACCCGCTGCCTTGTGGTGGTGACAGCTGCGCAGCAGCGCCGCTGCCATCCTTTTCCTCCACAGCTCCCGCAGCGTGGGCCGTGCTCAGTGACAGGCCCGCCGCATTAGACCCCGACCTCGAGCTGCGCCGCAGCGGCGGCAAGGCAGGCGAGCGTGCAGCGGGGCTGACCGTCTCCCCCGCTGCGCGCGTGCGCACACGGGCCAGCATGTGCTGAAAGTCGGAGCAGGCCACGCGGATGCAGCGCACGCAGTCCGAGTTGGCGGTGGCCGTGAAGTCCGGCACATACCCGCCGGGCGACAGCAGCGCCTCCGCACACAGCACGGACCAAGACCCGACCTCCGTGCGAAACTCTGGCGGCGGCGGTGGCGGCGGTGGCGGCGGTGGCGGCGGTGGCGGCGGCGGTGGCGGCGGTGGCGGTGGCGGCGGCGGCGGTGGTAGCATGAGTGCGTGCACAAGCGCGTGCAGTGCAGTGCAGCGCAGCACGCACCGTCCCTGCCCGCCAGCACCAGCA
>JBKBWW010000356.1:0-546 GCA_046314475.1 Hydrogenophaga sp. | reverse complement strand
GGCGGCGCTGACGCGCAGTAGGGGAGAGCGGCTTGTGCGCCTGGCCGCGCGCGCTTTGCACGGCACGCATGAGGGTATTCCCGGCGCTCGTGATGCGGGAGGTGAAGTTAGCGGCAGTACCGGTGGGGGTATCGACCGCGGCAGCGATGGTGACAGCAGCAATAGCAGCGACCGCGGTGGCGGTGGCGGTGGCGGTGGCGGTGGCGGTGGCGGTGGTGGAGACGGTGGTGGCAGTGCCGCAACGCTGTCTCCAGCGTTAGCAGTTGCAGTGTGCGGCTGGACTGTGGAAGTCTTGCCTGTTGCCGGCAGCGCCGACGCCGCATCCGTGCTCAAGTGCGGCTGGTGCGCGCGCCGCGTGGGGGCGTGGAACTTTGGCGAGCAGGCCGACTCAGCAGGCATGTTCAGCAGCGCGATGTGCGGCCGTGTGCGGGGCTGATGAGGTGTGCTGCGCAGCCATCAAGCGCAGGAGAACAGAGGGCGGGCCAGCTGGTGCCGGCAAGGCAAGCGACCCGCCTCGGTTTGACCCGATTGCCGAGCACAGGACGC
>JBKBWW010000355.1:0-548 GCA_046314475.1 Hydrogenophaga sp. | reverse complement strand
GGCTTCGAAGCCGCATTCGTACGGACTGTTCTTTTCGACGTCGGGCCGGTTCGGGCCGAAGATGAAACCCAGAAGCTGGGGAACAACGCCGACCCCGACACCCACCAGGATGAACAGGATCACGGGCAGGTAGGGTTGCAGTTCCATGGCGCGATGTGGCAGTTGGTCGGCGATGCGAACAGCGGCCCGTGCGCAAAACAATCTTGGTGCCGACGGCGAGACTCGAACTCGCACAGCTTTCGCCACTACCCCCTCAAGATAGCGTGTCTACCAGTTTCACCACGTCGGCGGTTCGTCGCTGCGCGCCCTGCCGGGGCAGGGTCTGCAGCGCCCGGCTTGCATGAGGACTCGCTCGCCGGACAGCAAAAGATTCTAGCCCGAAAGAGCGGGTTATCCCGCTCGCGCCGACATCACTGGGCAGGGATCTGGCCCGCCGGCGTCTGTGCCGGGGCCGGGACGGCCGACGGCGCAGGCGCGGTGTCCGGCACCATGCCAGGGATCGCGCCGGGCGCAGGCACGGCGGACGCCGGCACCGGCTGGTCGAGCAC
>JBKBWW010000354.1:0-549 GCA_046314475.1 Hydrogenophaga sp. | reverse complement strand
CTGGCTGCCGCGTCGCGCGCCGGCCACGACGGCATGTCGAGAAAGATCAACCAGGACGCGTATGTCGTCTCGCCCCACTTCCAGGACAATACTGAACAACTGTTGGTGGGAGTGTTTGATGGCCATGGCGCACAAGGTGCGTGGCGGCGGGGCTGCAAGCTCGATGCGCCATTGCGCTCACGTGCAGTGCCCAACGTGCAGGTCACCATGCATCACGCCTGATCACCCGAATCCTGCCCGACGTTGTGGGCCAGCATTTGCGTACGTAGCGCGCCGTCAGTTCTGCAACAGCGTGCGGTCATGATTGACCGTTGTTGCCCTGGCTGTTGACGCAGCGGCCGACGGTGCGCCGCTGTCGTTGGAGCGCCACACACCTGCCATGGTAGCATCCTTCCACGAAGTGGAGCAAGCGCTGGTGAAGAGCCACATTGATGTCACATTGAGCGGCTCCACCGCAGTTGTGGGCCTGCTGCGCGGGCGCGCCTTGCTGCTGGCCAACGCTGGTACAATAGCGTAGCACGTGTGCTGCTCTGCCCGACGCGCCGCACC
>JBKBWW010000353.1:0-550 GCA_046314475.1 Hydrogenophaga sp. | reverse complement strand
GCCGGATAAAAACGCCGGGTAGACATTGCGCTTGTCGATCAGGCCGACCTTTTCCAGCAGTTGCTCGGCGTGGGCGGTGGCTTCCTTGCGGTCTTCACCGAGCACATAGACCGGGGCTTCGATGACGTTCTCCAGCACGGTGCGGTGCGGCCACAGGTTGAAGCTCTGGAACACCATGCTCAGGCGGGTGCGCAGACGCTCGACCTGACGCGGATCGGCGACTTGCGCGACCCCGTGGCGACCGGTCTTCAGGCGCACTTCCTCGCCATTGATGCGCAGGCTGCCGCTGCAGGGAATTTCCAGCAGGTTGATGCAGCGCAGCAGCGTGCTCTTGCCCGAGCCGCTGGAGCCGATCAGCGAGACCACCTCGCCCTCCTTGGCGCGCATCGAAATGCCCTTGAGCACGTGGTGGTCGGCGTAGCTTTTGTGCAGGTCGTCGATGGCGACGACCGAGGTGTCCGCTGCCGGCTGCGGGATGTTCACGTTGGTGAGTGCGTGCACGTCTGGCTCCTCGAATACTGGGGGTTGCGGTACGCAGTGCGGCGGGGCA
>JBKBWW010000352.1:0-551 GCA_046314475.1 Hydrogenophaga sp. | reverse complement strand
GAGGTCGATGCCGGTGCTGGTCCCCAACGAGCGTGGCCTCGACCGGGCTCTCGCGCTCGGGATGCGCCACATCGCCGTCTTCGCCTCGGCGACCGAGACCTTCGCGCAGCGCAACCTCAACCGGGGCCTCGAGGACCAGTTCGCCATGTTCGAGCCGACGGTACGCCGGGCCCTGGGTGAGGGACTCGACGTACGCGGCTACCTCTCGATGTGCTTCGGCGACCCCTGGGAGGGCGGGGTGCCCATCGACCAGGTCGTCGAGGCGGGCCGGAGACTGCTCGACCTCGGCTGCTGGCAGCTCAGCCTGGGCGACACCATCGGGGTGGGGACCCCCGGCCACGTCGCCGAGCTCGTCGCGGCCCTCGTTGACGCGGGGGTGCCGGTCGACCGGCTCGCCGTGCACTTCCACGACACCTACGGCCAGGCGCTGGCCAACGCCTACGCCGCCCTGGAGTGCGGCGTCACCACCTTCGACGCCAGCGCCGGCGGCCTCGGTGGTTGCCCGTACGCCGAGTCCGCGACCGGCAACCTCGCCACCGAGGACCTGGTGT
>JBKBWW010000351.1:0-553 GCA_046314475.1 Hydrogenophaga sp. | reverse complement strand
CGCGAGCTGGGCGCGGTCGTTGGCGCCCTCGGTCTGCTTGACGTCGTCGATCGCGTAGGCACCGACGGTCAGCCCGGCGTCGCGTGCGATCCCCACCGCGTCGGTGAGGTAGTACTCGCCGTTGGCGTTGTCGTTGGAGATCCGGGCGAGCGCCTCGTTGAGGAACTCGGCGTCGAAGGCGAGGATCCCGGAGTTGATCTCCCGGATGTCGCGCTGGTCGGGCGAGGCGTCCTTCTCCTCGACGATCGCCTCGACGTCGCCCTCGTGGTTGCGGACGATGCGCCCGTAGCCGGTCGGGTCGGGCACGATGCCCGAGAGGATGCTCACTGCCCGCTCGGCCGCCTCGTGCTCGGCGGCGAAGGCGCGCAGACTCTCCCCCTCGAGCAGCGGGGTGTCGCCCGCGGCGACGATGACCGTCCCGGAGGTGCACTGGGCGCACTCCATGGCGATCCGCACCGCGTGGCCGGTGCCGTCCTGGGTCTCCTGGACGGCCAGCATCGCGTCCGGCACCAGCGAGGTGATGTGCGGCGCCACCTGGTCGCGCTGGTGCCCG
>JBKBWW010000350.1:0-556 GCA_046314475.1 Hydrogenophaga sp. | reverse complement strand
CGTGCTGATCCTGGTCGGCGTGATCGGCATGCAGCTGCAGCTGGAAGGGCGCCTGCGCGAGGAGATGCGCCAGCGCCAGCTGGCCGAGCAGCGCCGGCATGCGCTCGAGCAGGCGCTGGCGGTGCCGCTGGCGGAAGGCCGCATCAGCCTGGTGGACGGGCGCATCGGCATCCGCGGCAGCGTGCTGTTCGCGCGCAATTCCGATGCCCTGCAGCCGGAGGGCCGCGCGCTGCTGGCCAGCCTGGCCGGGCCGCTGGCCGACTACCTGCGTGCGCGCCGCGAGGTGCTGATGGTCAGCGGCTTCACCGACGACCAGCCGGTGCATGCCGACAACCTGCGCTTCGCCGACAACTGGGACCTGTCGGCGCAGCGCGCGCTGACCGTCACCCGCGCGCTGATCACCGACGGCGTGCCGGCATCGGCAGTGTTCGCCGCCGCGTTCGGCGCCCAGCAGCCGGTGGCCTCGAATGCCGACGAGGCCGGGCGCGCCCGCAACCGGCGGGTGGAGATCGCGCCGATGCCGCGCCCGCAGGCCACGCATGACTGAGGACCTGCA
>JBKBWW010000349.1:0-559 GCA_046314475.1 Hydrogenophaga sp. | reverse complement strand
GGTTGCGACAGCAGCAACAATAGCACCACACACCCTGCCGCGACTGGCCGCCATCTCCTGCGCCACCTCCGCCATCAGCGCGCCCACACCCATGCGCCGCCCCACAAAGTCTGGGTGCTGCGTGTTGATCCGACACAGTTCCATCTCCACCAGCGTGCGCACCAGCTCGCGCGTGGGCTGCACGTACGCCGCCAGCAGCGCGCGCGCGGCGGGCGTCCCGGGGGAGCGCAAGTCGGGCGCCACCTCCTGCAGCAGGCAGCGAATGGCCCACAGCGGCCCGTGCAGCGCGGGCAGGGGCAGCGCCAGCAGCGCCGCCACGCCGCCCTCAGGCGCCGCCAGGCCTCTCAGCGCTGCCGCTTCGGCGGGCGCGGCGGCGGCGGGCAGCGGTGGCGCGGAGGCGTGGCGCCGGTTCCTGCCGCCCGAGGTGCAGTGCAGCGCGGCGTGGTTCGCGCAGGTGGTGGAGGTGCTGGCGGTGATGGAGGCGCTGGCGCAGCGCGCCACGCGGCGCCTGCCCACCAGCTTCATGGCGGCAGAAGACATGTTCCTGCGCCTGCTGCTC
>JBKBWW010000348.1:0-560 GCA_046314475.1 Hydrogenophaga sp. | reverse complement strand
GGACGCAGCCGCACCTGCGGCCGGTGCAGACGGGCTGCCGCCACAGGCGGCGGCCGCGGAGGAGGAGGCGGCGCAGGCGGGTGCAGCGGCGCTGGCGCGTGGCGACCTGCGGCTTGTGCGTCTGTGCGTGGATGTGGTGGTGCGCGTGGCGGCGTGCCGCCCAGGCAGCGCTACAGATGCGCTGCGACTGCTGCTGCCAATGTGTTGCGCCGTGGTGGAGGCGGCGCCCGACGTTCCAGCGACGGCGCTGGACAGCGTGCGTTCGTATGTAACACGTCGTGTGGCTGGCCGGCTGTTCCCGCACCTACTGCCGCTGTGGAGAACGGCGGCGGAGGCGGGGGCGATAGAAGTAGCTGCGACGCTGGCACCACAGAGCGCAGATGCGGCAGGCGATGTCGGCGGTGGCGGCAGCGGCGGTGGCGGTGGCGGCGGCGGTGGCGGTGGCGGTGGCGGTGGCAGCGGCGGTGGCGGTGGCGGTGGTGGCGGCGGTGCAGGAGGAATGGATGTGGACGGCGAGAGCACAGGCGCGGCTGCCCAGCGCAACCACGCGCTGCGGCGCG
>JBKBWW010000347.1:0-560 GCA_046314475.1 Hydrogenophaga sp. | reverse complement strand
GTTTATGGCGCAGTGGGCTGCCAGTGTAATGCAGCAAGAATGTACAGCATCTCTGCTATGCGAGCGCAGCGACTGCAGCACGCACACACACAGCGGTCATCATACTCAGCCGGGCGGTAGCAGCGGCTGCACCAGCGAGTAGCGCGCCAGTGCCGGGCCCAGCGGGCTCTTGAAGCGCGGCACTTTGTGCGGCAGCGGACTGGGGGAGTACTGGATGCCCGGCGACGAACCCACGCTGGTGTCGGTGGCAAGTTCAGAGGGATGCGATGCGTCGAAGCTAAGATCGAGCACACTGCGGGCGTCACCGCTGCCGCCACCGCTGCCGCCACCGCCACCGCCGCCACCGCCGCCACCGCCGCCACCACCGCCATCGCCGCCACCACCGCCACCGCCACCGCCACCGCCCCCGCCGCCACCACCGCCGCCACCACCGCCACCACCGCCACCACTTCGAAGCAACGGCAGCGGCGCATATCGCCCGCGAATCAAGGTAGTCATGGCGTTCTGCTCATCTTCTACTTGCCGCTGCTGCCCCTGCCTCTGCCGCTGCCTCTGCCGCT
>JBKBWW010000346.1:0-563 GCA_046314475.1 Hydrogenophaga sp. | reverse complement strand
GACGCCATTGCCTCTGTCACTGCCACTGCCTCCACAGTGTGGCGGTCCTGTGCTATCAGCGCGGCGGCAGCGGGCGGCAGCAGCGGCTCATCCACGTCCAACGCATGCCCGTCGGTACGTGAGCGGGCAGCGGACGCGCTGCATGCATCGCCAGCACCGCATCTGCAGCTGCTGCCACTGCCGCTGCAAACGCTGCTGGTGTCGCAGCCTCTACACTCACAGCTGACGTCGCTACCGCCACCGCCACCGCCACCGCCACCGCCACCGCCACCGCCACCGCCACCGCCACCGCCACCGCCACCACCACCGCTGCAACTTGTGCTGGCATGATCGACGCGCGCGCGCTTACGTGGCCGCGTTTCACTGTCGTCGGCACGCGCGCTGCCCACCACTGCCTCTGGTAGCAGCGCGGTGGCGGCGGCGGGAGCAGCGCGCTTGCCAGACGGCACCTGCGCTGTCGCCGCCGACTGCGAGAGCGTCGCGGACAATGCGGCCTCAAGTCGCTCCGCGCTGCTGCCTTCGCTGGCGCTGTCGCTGTCGCTGTCGCTGCAACTGCCGCTGCC
>JBKBWW010000345.1:0-563 GCA_046314475.1 Hydrogenophaga sp. | reverse complement strand
GTCGCGCTCCGGGCTGCGTGCGCTGCTGGGCAGCGCGCCCGCGCCGTGGTGGGGCGCGGTGGATGACGTGGCGCTGCTGCAGGGCGCGTTCCGCCACGGCTACAACCGCTACGACGCTATGCGCGCCGACCCGCGGCTGGGGTTCCTGGCCAAGTGCCCCCCGCCGCCGCCCAAGCCGTCAGCGGCTGCTGCGGCCAGCGAGGAGGCACCGGCCGCGGCGGGCGCGGGCGCAGGGGAGGATGCGGAGGGCGAATACGGCGGTGTGGAGGGCGGGAGCGGCGGCGGTGGCGGCGGTGGCGGCGGTGGCGGCGGTGGCGGCGGTGGCGGCGGCGGCGGCGGTGGCGGTGGCATGGGCGAGGGTGAGGGCGGTGAAGATGCGGCTGCCGGTGCCGACGTCGCCGCTGCTGCTGACGCCTCTGCGCCCGCCGACGCTGCTGCAGCCTCCTGGCCGCACTCCCGCACCCTGAACCGCCGCCTGCGCCTCCTGCTCGCCCACCTGCGCACGCTGGCGGACGCTAGCCACCGCTGGGCATGGCGTCGTGCGCGCGCCGCCAGCCCATCCA
>JBKBWW010000344.1:0-564 GCA_046314475.1 Hydrogenophaga sp. | reverse complement strand
CTGCAGTAGTTGAAGCAGATGCAGCAGTAGATACAGCAGATGCAGCAGGCACACAAGACGCAGCTGCCGTCGCAGCAACTGCTGTTGCTGCAGTTGCCGCTGCCACCGCGGTTGCAAGCATAGGCGCAGCTACAGTCGCATGAGCGGCGGGCGCCGGTGGCTGGACAGTGACGTACGGGGGCTCCCGCAGCGGGGCGAACACGTACTTCACAAGCTCTGGGGCGGCAGGTAGGGTCACATGCGCAGCGCCGGTGCCCTGCTTCGTCTCACAGCAACTGCAAGCAAGGGCAGACGGCGAAAAGTATCCCCAATCCACAGCTGGCGCACTGCCGGCAACGGCGCTGCTTGCGCTGCCGTCACCGCCGTTGCCGCCACCGCCACCGCCGTTGCCGCCACCGCCACCGCCACCGCCACCGCCACCGCCACCGCCACCGCCACCGCCACCGCCACCACCACTGTCACTGCCCTCTTGGTATCGAGCAGCCCGGCGCGCACGCGCTCGTGCAACCATCAGCTCTGTTACATCCGCGTGGTGCTCCAGCGTGCACGCGCGGCATTGCCATG
>JBKBWW010000343.1:0-565 GCA_046314475.1 Hydrogenophaga sp. | reverse complement strand
CGAGTTCTGCTGCCATTCGAAATGCTGCGCCCCCAAATCACCAGCGATCGAAGCTGCGGCCGCGCAAGAATAGATTACGAAAGTCAGAGACCAGTCTTGAGCTGTCGTGGTAAACCTGGAAGGTGCGCTCCGCACTGGCGCAGAAGAGGGCGAAATAGGTGTTGCCTTTCCTGGCCGACTACCTCGGAGCCAGCCGCATGTCGCTGAGATTCGACTGACTCAAACGTGTCCGCAATCGAGCATCCAGCGCTACGCGATCAACTTTCGCGGCTCGGCCCACGCCCGGTGATGAACGCCGCTGTCCTTTGCAACGTCGGCCTCGAATGACTCGGTCCAGTCTTGAGCTGACTTGAAGAAGTCACTCTTCGGCACCCCATCAGTGGAGCGAGCTACTCAGGACTTGTGGCCCGCCAAGTTCTCAAAGCCACGGAAACCTTGGGCATATGACCCGGCAAACGAGACCATGTGCTCGACTAGGGCCTGTCAACACATCCTTGCTCCATCTGCGACAAGCGCGAAACTGATGAATCCCAGGAGTACTAGGTCGAGTTTCTCGTGCCACGAG
>JBKBWW010000342.1:0-566 GCA_046314475.1 Hydrogenophaga sp. | reverse complement strand
ACGTCCTCCGTGCCCCCCGTGCCCGCCTGCACGCTCAAGCAGTACTGCCGCAACTTGTCCATCAGGTCCTCCACGTTCTGTGGCGGATGGTCGCGCAGGTAGTCCTTCGTGCGGTGAAAGAAGTACTCGCAGCAGGACAAGAAAGGCGAATACGGCGACATGAAACGCACCCGGGTCCCGCGTGCTTCCTTCAGCGTCTCGTACGCCTCCTGAGTCTGTTCAGAATGATGAATCCGCGCGTTGTCCAGGATCAACCGGACGTCGGGGGACATCAGGGGGCGCAGCTTGTACAAGAAGCTCACAAAATGCTCACTTGTGAATCCCACTCTCTTTGCCGCCCTGCCCGTGCGCGCGGCAGTGCGGTGCACAGCGAAGTGCAGCAGGAATGGCGATCGCCGATCCGCAGGGCCGCCACCGCCACCGCCACCGCCACCGCCACCGCCACCGCCACCGCCGCTGCCGCCGCCATCACCAACAGCAGCAGCACTGCCACCACCACCACTACCACTACCACTACCACTACCACTACCACCGCCACCAAGAGCAGCAGCAGCACCACGACGACG
>JBKBWW010000341.1:0-569 GCA_046314475.1 Hydrogenophaga sp. | reverse complement strand
CTCCGCAACCCCGCGGACCTCCGAAGCCGAGACAAAGAGGAATGTCGCCTGCGGATCGACAAACCGCCGAATGAGCCAGGGACAGGCGATGCGGTCGATCTTGGGCCGCACCCGCGTGACCCATCGACTGGGTGAGGTCTGTGGCAAGTTGGCAAGCGGAATGCTGGGCAGCTTGGTGGCCACCCATGCTTCAAGTCCGCCCTCCAGGATCTCCGCGGCAATCCCGACTGCACGCATCAGGGCGGCCACGCCCTCGCTCTTTGCCCCGCCGGCCGCGCAGGTCACTACCACATTCGGTGCGCTGAGCTCGGCAATCCAGCTCGAGGCGTCTCGCCACGGACGATTGACCGAACCGGGAATTGCGTAGGGGAGATCCGAGCGTGCCTGTTCGTCACGAACGTCGACAATAAGGGGAGAATTGGGAGTGCCGACGAGCCTTGCGAGCTTGTCGGCCGATATCGTGGCAAAAGAGGCCATGGCGCAGCGTCCTGAACTGATGATGGACGCGATACTTCGGCTGGCGCCTCATGGGGCAATCGCGCACCCCTCTCGCAAAGACTTGGAGCAAA
>JBKBWW010000340.1:0-570 GCA_046314475.1 Hydrogenophaga sp. | reverse complement strand
GGTCTGTCGATGGACGATGCAACCTGGGTACCCACGGTGTTCAGCAAGAACCGCCAGCGCTTGATCGAACACGAAGCGGTGGTGGTCTTCTTCAACGAGGTGCTCAAACAGGCCGACAAGAAGAAGTGGCTGTCCAAGGAGCACTTCAGCGTGGACGGCACCTTGATCCAGGCCTGGGCTGGGCACAAGAGCTTCGTGCCCAAGGACGGTGGTGACGATGCTGATGGCGGTGGCGGTGGCGGTGGCGGTGGCGGTGGCGGTGGCGGTGACTTCCGAGGCAAACCCCGCAGCAACGAGACACACGAATCGAGTACCGACCCCGACAGCAGGCTGTACCGCAAAGGCAAGACCGCCAGCGAGCTGCGCTTCATGGGACACACGTTGATGGAGAACCGCAACGGTCTGGTGGTGGGCGCGATGGTCACGCAAGCCGATGGCTACGCCGAGCGCGAAGCGGCCAAGCTGATGATCGGCGATGCGCGCGCGGCCAACCCCGAAGGCGAAATCACCTTGGGTGCGGACAAGGGCTACGACGCGGCCGAGTTCATCAAGGCCTTGCAAGACATCAAG
>JBKBWW010000339.1:0-570 GCA_046314475.1 Hydrogenophaga sp. | reverse complement strand
GACACGCCGGCCGCGTTCTCCACCGCGGTCAGCATGCTGCGCTGCAGCACCTCCTGCAGCTTGGGTGCGGCGCGGATCTGGAACTGGAAGCCCACCTCGCGCTCCAGCTGCGCCAGCATCACGTGCTCGCTGGGCGTGAACAGCACAATGTTGTGCCCGCTGCGGCCCGCGCGCGCGGTGCGGCCGGAGCGGTGCACAAAGCTCTCCGTGTTGGAGGGCAGGGAGTAGTGGATCACGGCCTCCACCGCGGGGATGTCCAGCCCGCGCGCGGCCACGTCGGTGGCCACCAGGCAGCGCACGGTGCCCTGGCGGAACGCGTCCAGCGCGCGCTCGCGCAGCGCCTGCGACATGTCGCCGTGCAGCGCCATGCTAATGTCGGCCAGCCCCTCCATCTCCGCCAGCGCCGCCGCGTCGCGCTTGGTGCGCGTGAAGACCAGGCAGCGGCTGTCCTGCGTGTGGGTGCGGATCAGGGAGCCAAGCAGGTGCACGCGGTGCCGGTCATCGCGTGGCGCCGGCACCGCCACGTTCACCGCCCCCGCAGGCAGCCGCATGCGCTGGTGCTCGCCCACC
>JBKBWW010000338.1:0-570 GCA_046314475.1 Hydrogenophaga sp. | reverse complement strand
CACATGCTGACTGAGCAGGTGCTGGTGGATTGCGAGGCGCGCGCGGCAGCGGCGCGCCATGAAAGTACGCCCGCGCAAGGCGGCGCGCCCTTGAGATTGGGGGCTGGCGCACCGGCGCCGGCGCAGAAGCGGTGCGGCTCATGCGCGTAGCTGGTGCTGTACGGCGGCCACTGGTGGCCGCCTCCGGCGTTCGAACATACATACAGTGCATGTTATGGTCTGCGCTCGGGGCATGCAGGTGCGCGCTTAGCTCACGATGCAGGAGCCTCCGCTGCCGTCCGCGCGGCGGGCGCAGGACAGACGGGCGACCAAGCCGTCGCCGTCGCCGTCGCCGTCGCCATCGCCGTCGCCGTCGCCGTCGCCGTCGCCGTCGCCGTCGCCGTCGCCATCAACCAACCCTGCAGTGCCGACGCCCGCGACGCCGCGTGGCCGCGGCTGCCGGATCCGCTCCGGCGCGCCCTCGCTGGTAGTGCGTGCCGTGTTGCCCTCATGCGCCGCGCCGCCGCTGTCCTCCTCCGAGTTGGACGCCTCCCCGGCGCTGCCCAGTCGCCCGCTGCCCATCCGCCCGCT
>JBKBWW010000337.1:0-581 GCA_046314475.1 Hydrogenophaga sp. | reverse complement strand
CACCCGCAGGCAGCCGCGACGCAGCGCCGCCTCCGGCGCAGGGAAGGCGGAGAGAGGGCGGGCGCAGCGCCAGCGCCAGCGCGGCTGCGTGCTCGCGCTGGCGGCGGAGCGCTGGGCGCCCTGCTGCTGCGGCCACACCACCTCCGCAGCGAACCGCGCGCCCGTGGCGTGGGGCAGCCTCGCCTCCTGCACGCACACCTGCAGCTGCGGCACGCTGGCGGAGGCGGCGGTGGGGCCGGCAATGGCTGCCGCAGCCGCATGGCGAGCAGCAACAGCGACTGCCGACGGCGGCGGCGGTGGCGGTGGCGGTGGCGGTGGCGGTGGCAGTGCGTGCAGTTCAGGGCGGGTGGCGGCAGCGGAGAACGGCTGCTCCAGATGCAGAGGCGATGGCGGTGGCGATGGCGGTGGCGATGGTGTCTGAGATGGCGCTCTGTGCGTTGCGCACACTGCCCCCTGCAGCGACGGCGCGGCCACCACAGCGGCAGGGGCAGCAGCGGCCGCCACAGCCGCCGGCGCGCGCGCCAGCCGCACAGCCACGTGCTCCGCGGCCGCCGGCAGCACCAGCCGCGCCCACACGGCAC
>JBKBWW010000336.1:0-590 GCA_046314475.1 Hydrogenophaga sp. | reverse complement strand
GCTGCGGTGGCGGCATTGGCGGCGCCTGTCGGCTCGCTGTCGCTGCTTTCACCGCTGGCGCTGACATTGCCACCGTCGCGCGTACCCGCGGCACCCGCCTTGCCACCCTCCCCCTCCGCCTCCTCCTCTTCCTCCAAATCCAGCCGCGACCCAGCTTTGCCCGCCAGCGTGAACATGGTCACGTCGCTGATGTTCGACAGCATGCTGCCGCCGCCTCCTGCTCGCGCTGCCGCTGCGTCTCGGCCAGGTCCCGGGCCACCTCTGTCAGCCGCCGCTCGCACTCGTGCAGCGCAGCCGTCTGCTGCCGAAGCTCGCCCGCCGCCTCGTCCAGCCGCTGCTGCAGCGTCGTCTTCTCCTCGGCCACCGCCGCCGAGCGAGCCTCCAGCATGTCTTGCGACTTTTGGAAGGCGCTCAGCACGCGGCCCACCTCGCCGTCGCGCGCCGACAGTCGCTCCTGCAGCTGCGCCATCTGTGCGCGCGCATCCGCCAGCTCGGACTGCAGGCGCGTGGCATCGCCCTGCGCGCGTTCGCGCTCCGCCGCCACCGCCGCGCCCGACAGCCGGAGGTCGGCCAGCTGCGCGGGCGGTGGG
>JBKBWW010000335.1:0-594 GCA_046314475.1 Hydrogenophaga sp. | reverse complement strand
AAGCCGTGCGCTGCGGGCGTCAGCAAGCAGCAGCGCAAGCCGCGTGCGGGGCAGCGGCGCGGTGAAGGCGGCGCCGGGCGGCGCAAGCAGCTCCGGCACAGACCATGAGCAACTACGCGACGCCTCCGCCTCCGCTGCCGCTGCTCCTGCTGCCGCTCGTGCCGACAGTGGCGGCAATGGCAGCGATGGCGGCAATGGCAGCGATGGCGGGCACGGCAGCGATGATAACGACAGTGAGGGCAGCAGTGACACGGCGCTCACTGCATCGGCGCCGCAGCCATTCGATGAGCGCGGCGGGGATCAAGCGCTCACTGTCACCGCCCCATCGCGAGGTGCGCCTCGTGCTTGTTGTGCGCTGCCTACTGCCGCCGCCGCCGCCACCGCCACCGCCACCGCCACCGCCACCGCGCTCACTGAGCGCGAGGTGCAGTCGGCGCCGCGCCCGCCTCTCCGGTCGCTCTGGCCACGCCCTCCTCCGTGGTGCGCCGCCGGCAGGGCTTTGGCTCCTTCCGCGGCGTGCTCCCAGCGGGCGGCGTGCAGCAGGCGCTCTTGCCATCCCCCGCGCTGGAGCGCGCGCTGCACGGCGGCCTCCCC
>JBKBWW010000334.1:0-595 GCA_046314475.1 Hydrogenophaga sp. | reverse complement strand
GCTGGCCATCCTGCGCCAGTCGCTGCTCGCAGATTCCTCCCACAGCCTCCTGCCGGCCTCCCCACAGGGCAGCGCTACTTCGCTTGTTGGCGGCGGGGCAGGCGGCGATGCTGCTGCCGGCGATGCTGCTGGCGGCGGCGGCGCTGGCCACGGCATTGGCAGCCACGCTCGCGGCATTGGTGGCAGCAGGCGCAGCGCGTTGCGCGATGGCGCCACCGACGCCAACCTCGACCAATGGCTGCGCGGCTCTGGCGTGTGGCGCGCGGAGGATGTGGACACAGAGGGCGCGCCAGTGCTGCTGTACACGGACAACCCCGTACGCCGCGCGCCCGCCGCTGCCGTCACCGCCGCCACCGCCGCCACCGCCGCCACCGCCGCGGAGGAGAAGGACGGGGCAGCCGCCACCCGCCGCGCGCCCGGCGGCGTGCTGGCCGCGCTTCAGCGGGCGGGCCGCGTGCGCACAGAGGGCCAGCAGCCGCGCAGAGGCAGCCGCCTGGCCTTTGCCACGCCGCCCCCCGCCGCTCCGGCCGTCGCTGCTGATCCCTCTGCCATCACGGGCGCCGCTGCCGACAGCGCCGTGCTGCGTGCTCAGTCC
>JBKBWW010000333.1:0-599 GCA_046314475.1 Hydrogenophaga sp. | reverse complement strand
GGTGAACGCCTCGTGCAGGATCGCCCGCATCGACAGGGGTGCGCCCGACGCGGGACCGGAGGCTCCGGCCCCCGCGACGTCGCCCGCCATCTGGGCTGAGCGTTGACGTGACCGTGCCCAGGTGGCGAGAAGCACCGCCATGATGATCGCGGGCGATTCCATCAGCACCAGGGCGACCGTCATGTACCCGCCGGGTTCCTCCCCACGTGCGGTCACGAACTGCGTCGCGGCGATGAACGTCACCGCGCTGACCGACCCGTAGGTGGCGGCGATGGCGGCCGCATCGAACTCGTTCACCCTGCGCCGCAGGACCAGGAAGCCCAGCGCAGGGATCACCAGGGCCAGGAGCAGAGCGATGCCGATCACCGCCGCGGCGCGGCCGGTCAGACCGGTCTCGCGGAGAGCCTGTCCACCCTTGAACCCGATCGCCATGAGCAGGTAGAGCGACAGGAACTTGGTGACGGGGGCCGGGATCTCCAGGTTGGAGCGCACCGCGGCGACTAACAGCCCCAGGAAGAAGAACAGGATCGGCGGGTCCGTGAGGCTGCCGAGAATGCTGAGGTCCATCGAGTCTCCCCTGATATGACCGGAGTCCGTAC
>JBKBWW010000332.1:0-600 GCA_046314475.1 Hydrogenophaga sp. | reverse complement strand
GCCGCTCACACCCGCGGTCGCGCTTCGTCCCGTCCCACAGCAACGTTGCACTCGGTTGTTAAGTCCGCCACCGCCACCGGGCCCGCCGGCGACTTTGAGCGCCGCGACCTGCTGCACGAGCGCGTCCGCCTGCTGCGCACGCGCATGGAGGCGGTGTCGCAGGCCGCTGCGCAGGGCGCCGGCGCGGCGGGCTCTGTGGCCGGCCTGGACTGGGCCGCTGAGGGCCGGCCGCTGGGTGACCTGCTCAAGTCCAACCTGACGCCCACGGAGCTGGAGACGGCACGCTCGGAGGCCGCCAAAGTGCGCGGCAAGCTGGATGCCATTCAGGCGGAGCATGCGTCGCGCACCGCACCGCTGAAGGCCAAGCAGCAGGAGCTGGAGACGCGCATGTCCGGCCTGCAGACCCGCCGCGAGCAGCTGGCGCGCGAGCTGGGCACGGACCTGGAGCGCGGCTTGTCGCCCCAGGCCGCCGCGGTAGCGCTGGCCCAGCACGGCTTCAACGAGCTGGAACGCACCAAGCGCACGCCGCTTCTCGTGCTCTTCCTGCAGCAGTTTGCCTCCCTCATCATCATCATGCTGCTCATCGCGGCTGCGATTTCC
>JBKBWW010000331.1:0-600 GCA_046314475.1 Hydrogenophaga sp. | reverse complement strand
GTCTTGTCGCGGGCCTCGCGCATCGCGACAAATTCGTCTTCGCTTACCCCGTCATGGATATGGACGTTGGCTTGGCGCTCGGCCTCTACGGTCGTTTCCCAGACATAGTCCTTGCGCCCTTCCGGAAGATAATCGTGGCACATGAACAGCCGCGTTTCCGGCGGGAGCGACAGAAGCCGCATCGCAGATTGATAGAGGGTTCGGGCATCGCCACCGGGAAAATCAGCACGTGCCGTGCCGTAGTCGGGCATGAACATGGTATCGCCGACAAAGACGGCGTCGCCGATCACATAGGCGATACAGGCCGGCGTGTGCCCCGGCACATGCAGCACGGTTACATCAAGATTGCCGATCCGGAAGTGATCACCGTCTTTCCACAAATGATCGAAGTCGGAACCGTTGCGCTCGAAATCGGTGCCCGCGTTGAAAAGCTTACCAAATGCCTGCTGCACCGTGATGATTTGCTCGCCGATGGCGATTTGCCCGCCCAACTTCTCCTTCAGATATGGCGCAGCTGACAGGTGATCCGCGTGAGCGTGCGTCTCCAGGTGCCAGTCGATAGCAAGCCCCTTCTCCTCGACAAAAGCGACAAGCGCGTTT
>JBKBWW010000330.1:0-604 GCA_046314475.1 Hydrogenophaga sp. | reverse complement strand
CTCTCCTGCATCATGCGCCGCTACCGCCTGGGCCAGATGGCGTGCCTGCAGCAGCAGCTCAGCGCGCTGCTGGCCGACATGCTGGCGCAGCCCTCCGACGATCCGCTGCTGCTGCAGTGGCTCTGCCTCGCCACCGCCTGCCTCTGCGACGGCAACTACGAAGCCAAGTGCTCGGCATGGGCGGACGGGCTGGCGCTGCGCGTGGCGCCGCTGCTGCAGGACAGCAGCCCGGAGGTGCGGGCGCACGCGGCGCTGGCGTTGGGCTCCATGCTAGGTGCGCGCGTCACGCCACCGCCACCGCCACCGCCACCGCCACCGCCACCGCCACCGCCACCGCCACCGCCACCGCCGCTAACGCGCCGCTGGCACCGCAGGCATGAACGAGCCGTGGGCTGCCTTCATGCGCGAGGTGGAGCTGCGGCAGCAGCAGCAGCAGCAGGACGAGCAGGAGCGCGCCGCCGCGGAGGATGCGGCGGCGGCGGCGCAGCCGGGCGCGGGGGCGGAGGGCGGCGAGGGCGGCGAGGCAGCGCCCCCGCCCACCCTGGACGCGCTCTCGCGTGCCAGCTGGGACCTGCGGCTGGCCAGCTACCTGCTGCGCGCGCGG
>JBKBWW010000329.1:0-605 GCA_046314475.1 Hydrogenophaga sp. | reverse complement strand
CGCTGCACAGTCTGGTGGACTCTTTCGTGCAGGACGCATGCGTTGGTGCAGTGATGCACCAGGCCAGCACAGTGCTCGACAGATTGGCCAGCAACCCTGACAACCGCGAGGCGCTTCGCCTGCGGCTGCACCAGGCCACGGCGCTGGTGACAGCCAGCGTGGCGCAGGATCTGCAGGCTGCTTGGAATCACATGCAACTGGAGAGCGATGCTGCTGGCGGTGGCGGTGGCGGAGGTGGTGGCGGCGGTGGCGGCGGTGGCGGCGGTGGCGGTGCTGATGGCGCCGCAACCAGCCGGCGCCGCGGACGGAGCAAGGCCGCCCATGTGCCTGCCTCCATGCTTGCTGTAGGTCCAGCCGCGGCTGAGTCGACGTCTGCACCCGGCTCGCGCATGCATGCCGCCATGGCGTCGTTGGGCTCACCTGCCACAGACATGAAGCTGCTGCGACAGCTGCAGATGCTCGCGCGCCTGCTGGTGGGCGACTCACCCACAGCGTTGCGTGAGCGCTTTGCGTCGCTGGGGCTGCCAGCGGTGTGGCAGGTTCTGCACCGCTGCCTGTGCGCCGTGGAGAGCGTGCCGGCCGTGCGCAGCGTGACCACCTCCAAG
>JBKBWW010000328.1:0-606 GCA_046314475.1 Hydrogenophaga sp. | reverse complement strand
GCGCCCCCAGCTGGGGCTGCCACTGTCGCTGTCCGAGACGCTGCTGGAATAATCCGGCAGCCCGCGCGGCTCCCAAGGGTCCGTGCCATCGCCCAACGTCGGCTCGTCGCTGGGCACCACGCGCAGGGCGGGGGAGGTGGCGGCGTCGTCGCCATCGTCGCTCGGCGACGGCGGCGATGGCAGCGGCGGCGACGGCGACGGCGAAGGCTTGTGCTCCGCCTCACCCGCCGCTGCCGCCAGCGCCTGCACCGCAGCAGCATCGTCGCCAAACCCGGTGCCGCCAGAGGCTGGGGAGTCCGTGGTGTGGCTGGGCGCGGTGGAGGTGCTCAGCTGCTGCATCATGCTGCCCAGCTCCGCGGCCTGCACGGGGATGCGCATCTCATTGGGCGGCATGCTCCCCACGCGCAGGTGGCGGCGGCGAGGCAGGGAGTCGGAGCGGGCGGTGGCGGCGGTGGCGGCGGTGGCGGCGGTGGCGGCAGTGGCGGCGGTAGAGAGGATGGGGGAGGCGATGCCGCTGCTGGCAACAGACAGCGCTGCAGAGGCGGCTGCAGGTGCAGCAGGTGAGCGAGGGCTGCCCGTGGCGGCGGCGGCGGCGGCGGCGGCGGC
>JBKBWW010000327.1:0-608 GCA_046314475.1 Hydrogenophaga sp. | reverse complement strand
CAGGCCACCCACCACCGTGCTGGCGATGCGGTTCTGGTCTTTCACCGGGGCCGTGCGCTGCACCGCCACGGTTTCACACACCTCGCGCGGGGTTGTCACGGTCTGCATGATCTCTTTCACGGCCACCACGTCGGCCACCTTGGGCTGTGTCAGCGCCTTGTAGCCGGTCACGCCACTGGCGCCCAGCACCACCATGGCGAGACCGCCCACAGCGATGCCCTTGCCCGCCAGCGCCATGGAGGTGCTGCTCATGAGGCAGCCCACCTTGCACACGGTGGTGGTCATCTGTGCATGGCGGCGCGGCGAGCGCGAGGCGCGGTGAGCAAGGCTGCGGCGCGCGGCGCGCGGCGCACGCACCCTGCTCAGGCTCACGCTCAGCTCCGCCGCCTGCTGCGCGAAGCAGTGCGCGCGTAGCTGCCACGCTGCGGCGGTCGTGGACACGTATGCCCGCGCGCGGATGCGCGTGACGCGTTCCCAGAAGCCAGGCATGTCCACGGGCCACATCAGCGGCGTGTCATCCGTGCCCAGCACCTCCAGCGCACCTCCGCTGCTGCCACCACCGCCACCGCCACCGCCACCGCCACCGCCACCGCCACCGCCACCGCCAC
>JBKBWW010000326.1:0-608 GCA_046314475.1 Hydrogenophaga sp. | reverse complement strand
CGGGCAATCCAGCACCGATTGCGAGGATTGGGCCACCAAAGCCAAGCGCACGGCCCAAGTTTGAATCGCCGCAGCCCCATTCCGCCCCATGGCGACCATGCCAGCACCTGGGCAGCAGCTGGATGGCTTTATGCAGCGTGTAGCAGACACGCTACTGGCGCAGCAATCCCAGATTGCGCAGTTGCGCGAGCAAGTGGCGCTGCTGTCGTCGCGCGCCGAGGCTGACTCTGCTATCGTGCTGAGCGCGGTGGCAGACGTCGCCCTGCGGCCCGACGAGGAGGCGCTGTGCACCGTGCGGCCGCACGCTGAGGCACCTCTGGCGGGCACGCACTCCGTGTCAGTCAACTCCCCGGCCCGCGGTGTCGCTGCATGGGAGACGAAACCATAGTGGTGTTCCCTTGAATTGATACACGGGTTTGGTGCGTTTTGGCACATTTTCACACTTTGCTCGCCGGCACACCCCGCTGTCCAAGCGCCTGCCAGCCTCCATCCGCTGCCATCCTGTGCAGCGCTGTGCATTTCTGCATTCATCCCTCACCTCACAATGGAGAGCGTTCGCGGACGCAGTAACAAATCTCCTCGGAAGCTGACCAGCAGCAGATTGTGTT
>JBKBWW010000325.1:0-609 GCA_046314475.1 Hydrogenophaga sp. | reverse complement strand
GAAACGAGTGGATGCCCCGGAGCGCACCGCCTTCGAGCGCGACCGGGCCCGGGTGGTGCACTGCGCCTCCTCCCGACGGCTGGCGGCCAAGACCCAGGTGGTGGGCCCGCAGAGCGACGACTTCGTGCGCAATCGGCTCACCCACAGCCTCGAGGTCGCCCAGGTCGCGCGTGACCTGGCGCGCGCGCTGGGCTGCCACCCCGACGTGACGGAGACCGCGGCGCTGGCGCACGACCTGGGCCACCCGCCGTTCGGGCACAACGGGGAGCAGGTCCTCGACGAGCTGATGGACGGGTTCGGCGGCTTCGAGGGCAATGCACAGACGCTGCGGATCCTGACGCGCCTGGAGGCCAAGACCTTCGACGGCGACCGGTCGGCGGGCCTGAACCTCACCCGGGCGACCCTGGACGCCTGCACGAAGTACCCCTGGCTCCGCGAGCAGGGCAGCACTCCGGGAGGGATGCATGCCGACGGCAGCTCGGCGGCGACTCGCAAGTTCGGCGTCTACGTCGACGACCTGCCGGTGTTCGGCTGGATGCGCGAGGGGGTCGACGGCACCCGGCGGTGCCTCGAGGCCCAGGTGATGGACCTCGCCGACGACGTCGCCTA
>JBKBWW010000324.1:0-611 GCA_046314475.1 Hydrogenophaga sp. | reverse complement strand
ACGGAGCAGCGACGGCGGCAGCAGCGGGAGCAGTTGCAGCAGCGGCCACGCACCGTCTCGCGTGCAGCGTCTCAGCAGCACATCCAGCAAGCTGAGCTCCCCCAGTGGCGGTGGCGGTGGCGGTGGCGGTGGCGGTGGCGGTGGCGGTGGCGGTGGCGCGCTGTCGGAGCGGCTGCGACAGGTGCGGGCGACTGCGGGCAATGCGCGCCACGACGGCTCGCCCTCACGCTGCTCCGCTGCCGCCCGCGCAGCTGTCAGCGGCCCGGCAGGAGCATTTCCAGCGCACGACGGAGCTGCGGGCCACCATACGCCGGCAGGCTTTGGAGCTCGCCAGGCAGGAGCGCGCGGCCGCCATCGCGCTCTTCTCGTCCAACCCCGCGCGCTTGCCGCCGGGAGTGGCAGCGTCCTTCGATCAGCATGTGGATCCCATCCAACGGGCACGCGCGCGCATTCGTGCCGCCTCCCTGCAGCTCGGCCCGCCTCCTGGCTTGGGCCACCCGCCCACCGCTACCCCCCTGACCCTGGATGCGGACGAGCCCGATCTCGTGACGGACATACAGCCTGCGCGCTGGCAGCAGCCGTCGCCGCGCAGCGGGTTGCGCATCGTGGAG
>JBKBWW010000323.1:0-611 GCA_046314475.1 Hydrogenophaga sp. | reverse complement strand
CCGCGATGATCTTGGTGCACGCCACCGAGGTCAGCGTCAGCGAGTCCGCCGGCTTCCACACCTGCGTGTTGCCCGCCACCATGCTGATGGCGGCGTTCCAGAAGAAGACGGCGCAGGGGAAGTTGAAGGCGGTGATGATGGCCACGTGGCCCTTCAGTGGGTTGTAGCGCTCCATCATGAAGTGGCCTGCGTGTGGGCGAGCGCAAGCGCGTGCGGGGACGGCATGAGCGTGAGCGGGACAGCGGCGGCAGCGGCGGTGGCGGCGGTGGCGGCGGTGGCGGCAGCGGCGAGCATACACGCACCAGGGCGCTCCGACGGCAGCACCAAGCCACTGATGGTCCGCGACAGCCCCACCGCAAAGTCGCAAATGTCCACCGCCTCCTGCACCTCGCCCACGCCCTCCGGCAGAATCTTGCCCATCTCCAGCGAGATCAGCTTGCCCAGCGCCGGCTGCTTAGCGCGCAGCGCCTCGCCAATCTTGCGCACAACCTCGCCGCGGCGCGGCGCGGGCATGTCCGCCCACACCTGCTTCGCTTTGTCCATCTCCGCCACGCAAGCGTTGTACTCCTCCGTGGTGCCCGCCCGCACGCGCGCGATGGGCTCGTCCGTGG
>JBKBWW010000322.1:0-615 GCA_046314475.1 Hydrogenophaga sp. | reverse complement strand
CCGCACCCAGCCGCACGGCCGCGGGGCGGCGCAGCAGCGCACCTTGCCCGGCTCGCGCCCCTTGATACTGAACGTGCGGCTGCGCATGTCCGCAGTGGAGGCGGGCAGCACGGACGGACGGTCGGTGGGCGGCGCCATCATCCATGACTGCCGCTGCTTCGTCGCGTCCTCGTCGTCCGACACCGCCTCGCCGCGTGCGCGCGCCCAGTCCTTGGCAGCTGTCGCGCGCCGGGCGAGGCAGGGCGTGCATGAGGCGTGCGGCAGGGGAGGCGGTGGCGGAGGCGGTGGCGGTGGCGGTGGCGGAGGCGGTGGCGGTGGCGGTGGCGGTGGCAGCAGCAGCAGCGGCGGCGGCGGCAGCTTGCCGCACCCTGTCGCTGCCGCTGCTCAAAGCGCGCGCGCGCCTCTTCCACCGACAGCTCGCTGCGGCGCCCGGTGGGGGGGGAGGGCTGCACGGGGCCAACCACTTCGTCGTCATCACCCTCCTCCTCCTCCTTCACCCCCCCTACGAGGCCCTGTGCGGTCGCGGCAGCCGGCGCGCCGGGATGGGGGGCCACCTCCACGCCGCCATCGCTGTCGTCTTCTGGCGCTGCAGCAGCAGGCGCGACGGCGGCTTCT
>JBKBWW010000321.1:0-621 GCA_046314475.1 Hydrogenophaga sp. | reverse complement strand
GGCGGCGTGCGCGGCGGCATGGGGCGCATCAAGCAGCCTGTTGCGCACAAGGGTGCGGCGCCGCGCGCATGTGTCTACGTGCGCCGTCACTGCCGCCACGTGCGCGCGCACGCTCACGCTGCGGCACCCACTCAGGCGACCTGCTGACGCTGGACCAAGCGCGCCGCATCCGTGAGCTGCTGTTTGGCGTGCCTCCTGACGCCCGCACGCCGCTCAAGACCTTTTCGCAGCACTGGCGCGAGCAGGTGTGACGGACTGCACGTGCTGCGGCTGCATCGCGCGGTGCGCTCACGCTGCGGCGGTGGCGGCGGTGGCGGCGGTGGCGGCGGTGGCGGTGGCGGCGGCAGGGCTTTTTCTTCAGCGAGCAGCCGCAGCTGGGGTACGGACTTGTGCAGCGACAGGGCGGGCCATGCGGCGCCATCGCCGTAGTGCAGGCGTGGGCGCTGCGCCACTTACTGTTTGACGACGGTGGCGCGGCGGCGGCGCGCGGGGGCGCGTGGGAGCGGGTGCGCGACTCAGGCTGCGCGCGCGAGCACCGCGCGCTGCTGACAGTCCCTGTCGCCGCTCCCAGCCGACGGCAACAGAGCAGCGGCGCTGCGTGCTGGACGCACTGACGGACAT
>JBKBWW010000320.1:0-625 GCA_046314475.1 Hydrogenophaga sp. | reverse complement strand
GTTCCTTTACGGGCGCGGGCGTGGGTGGCGGGTATGGTGCCGCCCCCGGCGCGCAGGGTGGGGATGGCTACGCGGCTGGCAGGGGCGGCAGTGCGGCGCGCGGTGGTGCGCGGCAGGGCGCGGCTGCCGTACCTGCGGCGGCAAGGCGGCCAGCCGGCGCGCGTGGCGACGACGGTTATGGCAATGGCTATGGCAGGAGCGCAGCGGATGAAGGGTATGGTGATGACGGATATGGCGGCGGCGCGCGGGAGCGGGTCCCCAGCGGCGGCCCGTCGCGCGTGCGGCGTGGGGCAGGCAGGGGCGGGGGCCGCGGTGCGTGCGCTGCGCCTCGCGGCATGCAGGGCACCGCTCACGGCTTCCGTGCCGCAGAGGAGCGCCGGATGGCGGAGGAGGCGCCTGTGCCCCCGGCGCGCGGGCGGCCGCCGCAGCGCGACGAGCGTCACGCAGACGATGCCGGCGGGGCGTTCGGCGGCGCTGGCGGGGCGTTTGGCGGCGGCGGCGGCACTTTCGGCGGCGGCGGTGGCATGCCGCCCGAGACGCTGGATGGCGCGGAGATGGAGATGGCGCAGTGCCGGCACTGCGAGCGCAGCTTTAACACGGCGGCGCTGGCGAAGCATGAGGTGCG
>JBKBWW010000319.1:0-627 GCA_046314475.1 Hydrogenophaga sp. | reverse complement strand
CCACAGCGGCAAATGCCCGCTGGACCACATCGCGCATCACCTCCGTCTGCTCCCGAATGCGCTCGTTGAACTCGCTGCGCGCCGCGCGTGCACGCTCAAGGTCCGCCCATGTCCGCCAGCCCGCCGTGGCCTCGGCAGGAACCACCAGCCGGCCAACGCCGGCGCTGCAGGCTGCGCACAAAGCCGCGCTATCGTGCGCGGGTGTGGCCGCGGGTCGGCGCCAGCGGCCAGCTGGCAGCAAGCTGCAGAGCCCTGGGGCGGGCGCTGGGGAGTGTTGCAGCTGCGGCAGCGCCGCCTGCACGCGGCACGAGCTGCACATCCGCGTGCCGGCATGCTGCGCGCGAAAGTCCACGTCGACCGTCACGTGCTCCGCCCGCCGTCCCCGGCGATGCCCGGCAACGAAGCATGGGCGGCAATAGGGCTCGCAGCACTGCACGCAGAGCCACACCCCCACGTTGGTGCGACACTCGGCGCACAGGTACGCGTGCATCAGCAGCTGCGCATCCGCGCCTGCCGCGCGAGCCTCGGCCGCCGCATCCTTGCGCGCCAAGTGGCCGCGGAAGACGCGCTGAATGGTGAGGGCAGCAGTGTGGCACGCGGCGCGGCGGGCCGCGAACCAGCGCCTCG
>JBKBWW010000318.1:0-629 GCA_046314475.1 Hydrogenophaga sp. | reverse complement strand
GGGAGCAGGTGCAAGCGCTGCGCGCCATGTCTGGAGTGCGCAAGCTGTTGGCTTCCGAGATGTTTGACACGATTGCGTTTCAGCTGCACGCTGATGACTCGTGCGTGCGGCGTTCGAGAGCTTCCGCCGCTGCGCGCGCTCACGCAACTGCGTGCGCAGCACCGTGGTGCAAGTGCTGGTGCATTACAGTGGCGATGAGCGCTGTGTGCCCACATCTGTGAAGGTGGAGGGAGATGTGTCGGATGAGCGACTGCGGCAGCTGCAGCGCTCATTGCTGGCTCGGCATTTGACGCCTGCCTGCGAGCGTTGGTTGACAGGCGGTGGCGGTGGCGGCGGTGGCGGCGGTGGCGGCGGCGGTGGCGGCGGTGGTGGCGGTGGCGGCGGTGGTGGCGGCAGTCACAGAGCATAGGTAGTTAAATGCATTGCATTTGTTCAGCTCACAGCACAAACTTGTACCACACGAACCACGCGTAGCACGCTAAACTCACTTGGTACGGACACGCACATCACACTCACGCCTCCTGCTCCTCCTCCTCCTGCCGCAGCCTCGCGACAGGCACGATGGGCGAATCGCGGACCAGCGAGTTGCTGCGCGCGCGATCGTTGCTTCGCCCTGCGGGGCTGTGCTC
>JBKBWW010000317.1:0-630 GCA_046314475.1 Hydrogenophaga sp. | reverse complement strand
CCTGGGTGCTCAATGGTGAGCTGCAACGCAGCCTCGGGCCTACCCGGCTCGGCCGGCGCCTCCGACGCGCTGGGGTTTTCTGCGCTCTGTCCCGCGGCTTCGCCAAGGAACAAGGCAGCAGGCCCATCCGGTGAACTCAGCGAGACGGGGGACAGCACCGCTGTGGTGCGCACGGGTGCCAGGGACATGGACGGCGTGGCCACCTGCTGCGCAAAGCCAAACGACCCGGCCACCCGCTCGAGCGGGCCACCCCCGGGCGCGGGGGCGGTAGACCCGGCCACCGACATGCTCAACGTCACATCTTCCAAGCCGGTGGTAGCGGTGGCGGTGGCGGTGGCGGTGGCGGTGGCGGCAGGCACGGTGGGCGAGCTGGCAGGGGATTTTTCCTCGTGCAGCGACTCCGCCGGGGTGCCATCCAGCCCGCCACTCAGCTCTACTTGGTTGGGCTGGGCGACGGGGGTGTCCAGCTCCCCATAGCCGTGGGGTGGAGTGACAGTTGCGGACGCCGCGTCATCCGCCTCGCTGCTCACCGATGGACTGTCGGCGCTGCCCAGGCACCACGGATGCCGCAGCGCGTCGTCCACCGACAGGCGTTGAGAGGGCACCGGGTTCAGCAAGCACGACAGCATG
>JBKBWW010000316.1:0-634 GCA_046314475.1 Hydrogenophaga sp. | reverse complement strand
CGCCTCCGCCGCCGCCACCGCCGCCGCCACCGCCGCCGCCACCGCCGCCGCCACCGCTGCTGCTACCGCCACGACTGCCACCGCCACGACTGCCACCGCCACCGCCACCGCCACCGCCACCGCCACCGCCACCGCCACCGCCATCACGACTCCAGAGTCGAACTTGCACGCTAGTGCCAAAGTCCACAACAATCTCGCCCGCATCCAGCAGCTGTTGGCGCCACTGCAGGACGTGCTGCTTGATAGTGTGGCAATCCTGCCGGAAGTGATGTTGGTAGTCGCGGAGTCCGGCACCTTCCTGGCTCAGCACGTCCACTCTCCGGCAGAACGCCACGAAGTCCTCATCCGGGCCGTGGGCACCCTCAGCTCCCGCCGCGGCTGCGGCGTCGCGCCGGCCCGGGTGTGCCTCGGGCGAGTCCGAGCTTTGGCGCTGCATGTCTTTTGGTGCGCTTGCGCTATGTCCCATTGCCAATGAGCCTGGGCGCGTGGGCAGAGGCACGAGAGGTGGTAAGGCATAGCGATAACCGCACGGCACGCATCGCGGGTGGCAAAGGCAGCGCCCTGCAGCACGTGCGCAACACGCCCACGACGCACGCAACACGCCCTCAATGCGCGCACGGCACACACGCGACAG
>JBKBWW010000315.1:0-638 GCA_046314475.1 Hydrogenophaga sp. | reverse complement strand
AGCGCCTTTGCGCACAGCTGCCGTGGTGTCGTGAAGCACGCGGATGCGAAGCTCTCGACTGTGCTGCCGCTCCGACTCGCCTCCCACGGAGGTGGCGGGGGATGCTCCACGGTGGCGCTTCGGGCGGTGCTGATCGTTTGCCTGCCATCCGGTGCGCGCACTGGTATCCGGCGCGTGTGCAGCGGCGCGCGCGGCATCCTCGGCATGCCCGTATCCGCGCGCGCCGCGCCCGAGACCATGGCCGCCGCCGCTGCCACCAAATCCGCGACCGCGGCTACTGTCACCAAAACTGCGGCCGCTGTCACCGCCACCGAACCCACGACCACCGTTGCCGCCTCGCCGGCCGGTGCCACCACCGCCGCCACCGCCACCGCCACCGCCACCGCCACCGCCACCGCCACCGCCACCGCGATCACCGCGACTACCATGATGTCTCGCGCGATCCCCGCCCCCTCGTGCCAGCCACCTGTCCATTTCTGGGAGGGTGAAATGCAAGCAAGAAAAGTGCGCGATCGCTTGCTCGCCCTTGATCGTGACGTGCGTACACCCGTGTGCGCGCGTGTGCTTGCGCCACTCTGCTTGCCGCCGCCACATGCAGCCTATAAATGAGTGCCAGGGTGCGAAGGAAGAGGAGTGAT
>JBKBWW010000314.1:0-640 GCA_046314475.1 Hydrogenophaga sp. | reverse complement strand
GCCACGGGCGACGTGATCGTGGCGCAGGACCGGCTGGACTTTGAGGACACCTCCCTCTTCCGCCTCACCGTCTCCGTCACGGACAACGCCCCCGCCCCGCTGACCGCCACCGCCACCGCCACCATCCGCCTCACGGACGTGAACGAGCGGCCCACCATCCAGGCCGCCGCGCTGACGGTGGACGAGAACAGCCTGGCCGGCGTGCTGGCCGGCCGCCTCACCGCCACCGACCCCGACGCGGGCGACTCGGTGCGCTGGGCCATCACGGGCGGCAACACGGGCGGCGCCTTCTCGGTGCACCAGGTCACGGGCGAGCTGCGCGTGGCGCGCGTGCTGGACTACCTCACGCTGGACGAGTACCGCATCACCGTCTCCGCCACCGACACGGGCGGCCTGTGGGCGCACGGCAGCGTGACGGTGAACATCCTGGACGTGAACGAGCCGCCCGTGGTTCACCCCGGCGTGCGCCGCGTGGACGAGAACCTGCCCCCCGGCGCGCTGGTGGGCGCGCCCGTGGAGGCCAGCGACCCGGACTTCAACCAGCTGCTGACCTTCTCCATCACGGCGGGCAACGGGCAGGGGCGGTTCAAGGTGAACCCATGCAGCGGGCAGCTGTACACGGAGGCGCTGCTGGACTACG
>JBKBWW010000313.1:0-641 GCA_046314475.1 Hydrogenophaga sp. | reverse complement strand
CGTGCTGCCGCTCAGCCGACAGTCCACTCCGGAGACTGCGAGGCCCCGCCGGCGGTGAGGCGCAGTGGCGGCGGCGCGCGCGCGAGGGCATGCGAGGGGCCGGCACTCACTGCGCAGCAGCTCTCCCTCCACCGCGCTGAACGCGCCCCGCAGCGCCGCGCCCACATCCGCCGGGAACTGCGGGTGCGTGAACAGCGCGCGCGGGAGGTGGCTGCGCACGAACTGCGACACCAGGTGTCCGTTCTCGCCGTGCCCGTCCATCACGGCAAGCAGCACAGAGCGCGATGCTGCGTCCTCCACCACCAGCAGCGCGTCCTGATGGCGGCGGTGGCGGCGGTGGCGGCGGTGGCGGCAGTGGCGATGGCAGCAGTGGCAGCAGTGGCGGCGGCAGCAGCGGCGGCGACGTGAGCGGTGGGCGCGCCAACAAAGGTCACACGCACGGACGGGCGCACCTGGTTCTGTTTCTTCATGTCAAAGGGCGCGAAGCCCATCTTTGCCACGCCCGCATACACGGGCACGCATGGCCAGGAGCCGCGCTGTGGCGGCGCATACAGCGGTGAGGTGGCGGCGTGACGGCGGCGCGGTGGCGGCGTGACGGCGGCGCGGTGGCGGCGTGACGGCGGCGCGGTGGCGGCGTGACG
>JBKBWW010000312.1:0-645 GCA_046314475.1 Hydrogenophaga sp. | reverse complement strand
GTCTGCCTGCAGCGCGGCCAACGCAGAGCGCGGCAGCGCAGTGTCCGGGCGCGACTTGGGCGCGTGCTGTGCCGCGTCGGTGCTGGCAGCGGCCGCGAAGGCATCGCCTGACAGGGCGCGATACAAGGCGCCACCGCCACCGCCACCGCCACCGCCACCGCCACCGCCACCGCCCCGCCGCCGCCACCACCACCACTACCACCGCCACCGCCACCGCCACCGCCACCGCCACCACCACCGCCACCGCGCCTGAGCACATCGGGTGAGCCAGCAGAGTCGGAGGCGGAGAAGGCGGGAGAGGACAAGCGCAGGGCGCTGGATGCGGCGGGTCTGTGGGGCACGGCCGGCGATGCAGTGGGCGAGAGTGAGACACGCCCGCCATCGACGTGCGACGCGCGGCATGCGTACCTGTGCGGCAGATCGTACGGGCTACCATCGTCGTCGTGGGCAGACTTGCGGTGTGCCAACGAGTTCCATCGATTCTTCACCGAATTTGCTGACCTGCAGATGGCGCGGCAGCGTCAGCACGCGCAGCAGTGCGCTCGACGGCGCTGCACTCGCCTGCCGGGCAGCAGCCGCGCGATCTGTGACCACTTGTTGCCCATGCGCTGCTGCGCTTCCAGCAGCGTGGCGTCCTCCTCCGGC
>JBKBWW010000311.1:0-647 GCA_046314475.1 Hydrogenophaga sp. | reverse complement strand
CCTCCGCGCGCTGCGCGCCCTTCACGCGCAGCTGCGCCTCGAACGCGCGCAGCGTGGCGCACTTGCTGCCCAGCAGCGCGCCATCGCACACGCGGCGGCGGCCCATCTCGTCGCGCCCGGTGTAGCAGTGGCACAGCGCCGCGTCGCGCGCCTCAAAGTCCGGCCCGTAGTGCGGCAGCATGAGCAGGTCGCCGTGCGTGCGCTTGCGCTTTTCGTCGCGCTCCGCAATGTCAATGATGTTGGAGGTTTTCTCCGTGGGTCCCCGGAACCATGCCTGCGACACGGAGGAGGGCGGCAGAGGCGGTGGCGGTGGCGGTGGCGGTGGCGGTGGCGGTGGCGGTGAGCGGCGCAGGCAGCAGCGACAACCACGCACGCGGCGCGAGGCAGGCAGCGTCAGCGCCACCCACCTCCACCATGATGCCGCCCTTCACGTTGGGGTCGTCGTGCTTCAGATCCAGCCGCCCCTTGAACAGCCGCGTGCGCGCCTCCACGTCCTGCAGCTTGTGCGACCAGCGGCTGGCGCGCCTCTTGATCCGCATGCGCCGCAGCACCTGCTGCGGGCACGTGCACGGCTCCTCCCGCATGCTGCCCGTGATGCGGTGCAGGTACAGCCGCGCGGAGCCCAGGGCCTCGCTGCTGCCGCTCTC
>JBKBWW010000310.1:0-655 GCA_046314475.1 Hydrogenophaga sp. | reverse complement strand
AGAGGTTGTTCGGCATGGGGTCGGCCAGCTGGAGCCCGGGGAAGCGGTCGGCCGGGACGGTGATGGTCTCGGCCACAGCCGGCGTGCCGCCGAGCAGGCGGCGGCGACGGATGATCACCACCCGCGCGCCGCGCTCGAGGCCAAGCTGCGCGCGCGCTTCCGCGGAAGCGACCCGCTCGGCCACGCTGATCGTATCGCTGTCGGGAAAGGCCCGGCGGCCGTCCTCGCGCCGGAGCTTGAAGAACTGGAAGAGAACCCGGTCCTCGTCATGGGCGGCGACGAAGGTGCCAACCCCCTGCCGGCGAACGAGCAGGTGATCGGAAGCCATGGCGTCGAGGGCCTTGCGCACGGTGCCCTGGCTGACGCCGAGCTCGCGGGCAATCTGGAACTCCGAGGGAATCAGGGCGCCGGGCGTCCACTGGCCCTCCGCGATCCGGCGCACCAGACGCTCCTGCACCTGCCGGTAGAGCGGCCGGAAATCGACCGCCTCCGCTCCTCCGGGCTGCGCCCTGGCCTTCGCTGCCATGCATCTCCTCCGGCGAACCCACGTTGACAGCCTAGCACATCCTATGTCTTATACAAGACTAGAAGTCTGAGGAGGAAACGCCCATGGGGGCCCCGCATCTCTTGGTTCACGAGAAGAAGGACACGGTCG
>JBKBWW010000309.1:0-658 GCA_046314475.1 Hydrogenophaga sp. | reverse complement strand
CGCCCGGGCACGGGCGAGCGGTGCGAGACGCGCGGCCGCTTCTCCAACCAGCTGCTGGCGCGGTGCGCGGGCGTGACGCGGTGCGCGCGCGTGCTGATCGTGAACAGCGTGGACGTGGTGGGCGACGTGATCCTGGGCCGGCACTTTGACGACCTGGACGGCGCGCTGGCGGCTGGCTTCCGGCAGTACGGCGGCGGGTTCCAGGTGGTGCCCGGCAGCGCGTGCGGCGCGGGCGCGTCCTTGTTTGTGGAGCGCACGGGGCGGGAGGAGGTGCTGTTCAGCGGCGCGCAGGTGCGGTTCGACGACCCGGCGGTGCTGTCGCAGGGGCTGCGCATGTCGGCGTGGGCCAAGTCGGAGGACGTGCGGGTGCAGCCGGGCGCGGAGCGGCCCGAGTTTGCGGTGTACATTGACGTGGAGTACGACGACGGCACCTTCGACTGGGGCGTCAAGTCGCAGTTCCGGGCGGGCACGCACGAGTGGGGCTACCGCGAGGCGGTGTTCATGCCGCAGCCGGGCAAGCGCGCGGTGGGCGCGTACGCCTACCTCATCATGCGCAGCGTGATTGGCAAGGCGTGGTTCAGCTGCGTGCAGTTCCGCAATACGCACAACAACCTGCTGCTCAACCCCAGCTTCGGCGAGCGGCGCAACGTGCACGGCG
>JBKBWW010000308.1:0-658 GCA_046314475.1 Hydrogenophaga sp. | reverse complement strand
GGCGGAGTGCATGCTGGTGCCCAGCGCGCTGTAGAGGAGGGAGGGGAACACGCCGCTGTAAATGCCGTACACGGGCGCCACGCCCACTAGCAGCGCGTACGCCATGCCTTGCGGGATGTGCACGGCGCCGATGGTCACGCCGGCCAGCAGGTCCTTGGCCAGCTGGGTGCGCGGGGAGTACTCGGGCAGCCACTTCACGATGGGCACAAAGTCGCGCCAGTGCGTCATTGCGTCGCGCAGCGTGGCGCACACGCCCGGCGGCTCATCATCCGCCACCGCCTCCTCCAGCGACCCGCTGCGCAGCATGCGCGGTTGGCCCTCGCCGCCATCGCCACCGCCACCGCCACCGCCACCGCCACCGCCACCGCCACCGCCACCGCCACCGCCGCCACCCACAGTGGTCAAAGCAACGCCCGCACCCACATCACCCACGGTGGTTAACGCAGCGTTGCCTTCCTCCCTGGCGGCGTCACCGTCGTCTTCCGCCAGCTCCTCCCCCTCCCCCGCCTCCTTCTCCTCGTCGCTGATGCTGTCCACTGCCGCCACGCTGCCCTCGCCCTGCGGCGCCTCGGGCTTCGCCAGCTCCTCCCCCTCACCGCGTTCCAGGTCCACATCCGGCTCGCCCTGCGCGGGCGACGAGCCGGCAAGTCGGCGACGC
>JBKBWW010000307.1:0-659 GCA_046314475.1 Hydrogenophaga sp. | reverse complement strand
CGCGGCTTGCGTGCCGGTGGGGAAGGCGGGCAGCGCGCTGCCGCCGCCGAAGCAGCTGCCCGCGTCGCCGTCAGCGGGCTGGAACATGATGCTGCCCTCCGCCACGGCGGCCGCCAGCGCCTCCCGCAGCTTGGCGCGGTAGCGCTGCCAGCGCTCGCGCAGGGTGCGCAGCACGGCCGCCTCCATGGTCTGCGCCAGCGTGTGGTGCAGCTGCTGGCGCTGCGACACGAGCATCATCTCATATAGGACTTGGATGGTCTGCACGCGCGCGCGCGGTGGTGGCGGCGGTGAGCGTGACGGTGGCGGCGGTGGCGGCGGTGGCGGCGGTGGTGGCGGCGGTGCGCGCGGCACTCACAAACTTGTGCTTGAACGCATAGTACGCGTCATCTTCCTCGCTCTGCGCCCGCCGCCCCACCGCCACGTCCAGCGGCGTGGCGGTGCCGCCCTGCATCGCAATGGACGCCGCGCTGTCCTCGCTGTCGCTGAAGGTGCTGCCCGTCAGCGCAGACCCCCCGCCCTGCCCCGCCTGCCCCGCCTGCGCCACCTGCGCCGCCTGCGCCATGGGCGAGCGCGTGGCGGCGGCGGCCTTGGCGGCCGTGGCCTCCAGGGAGGCGGCGGACTGCGCCACGGTGGGCGAGCCGTCACGCGGCGCCGGGCCC
>JBKBWW010000306.1:0-659 GCA_046314475.1 Hydrogenophaga sp. | reverse complement strand
GGTGCGTGTGCTGCGCATGCTGGCAACTGCGCGCGCGCTCGCCACCACGCGCCCTCACAGCGCGCGGCAGGTGAACTTGGTGTCGGCGAGCATCACGACTGCGGTGGGAGCTGCGCTGGGCATGCTGGTGTTTTGAGCAATGGCGGCACAGCCTGTACATGGATAATGCAGCTATGCTCAGTGGCGGCCACCACGTCCGCGCCCACGCCCCCCGCCGCCGCCACGCCAACCGCCACCGCGCCAGCCGCCACCCCGGCCCCCACCGCGCCAGCCGCCGCCGCCACCGCCACCGCCACCGCCACCGCCGCTTGCATCTCTGGCCCCATCCTCTGGTCGCCCTCGCTTCGAACCGGCGGTGCGAGCCCCCGCGGCCTGTGCGTCCAGCTCTTCGCCATCCGCGCCGCCGGCCGCTGCCGCAGCATCGCCGTCACCCTCCTCCCGAGCCGCTTTGCTCGAAGCCGCGCCCACCGTGGTGAGCTCGCCTGGGTGGCCATCTTGCAGCACCTTCAAGCAGCGCCAGCGATTCAACACGCTCGCGATCTCAAACGCGCGTGCTCGGTGCATGTTGCCCGGGTGCGCTCCCCCGGCGCTGCGGGAGGGCAGGCGCCCGGCGCCGCGGCGTGGTGAGGCCACGCGCACCGGGTGCGCAGCGCAACGAG
>JBKBWW010000305.1:0-661 GCA_046314475.1 Hydrogenophaga sp. | reverse complement strand
GTCACGGCGGTAGCAGCCGCGGCTCCAACGCTGCTCGTCGCACGCAGGTGGTCCCGCTGTCCACCCTCCCCAACTGGCTGCGCGAGATTGAGCGCTGGGCACCCTTCTTGAACACAGTGGTGTACTATGGCGACAAGTCCTCGCGCGAGGCGGTGAAGGAGCACGAGCTGTTTGTGCCCAGCACCGGCCCCGAACAGCGCGCAGCAGCAGTTGCGCGACTGCGCGCGCTGCAGCGGCATCAGCGTGGCATCAAGGGCGGTAGTAGGGCCGGAAGCACCAGCGGCAAACGAGGGGGCAAGCGTGCTACGCACAAGCGTGGACGAGGCGGCGATAACGGTGGCGGTGGCGGTGGCGGTGGCGGTGGCGGTGGTGGCAGCACTCGTCGCGCGGAGCGCGGTCGCAGTGCCACACGTGGTGGCGGTAGGGGGCGTGGGCGTGGCAGCAGTCGTGGCGCCCGCGGTGGGGCTCGCGGGCGAGGGCGCGGGGCATCCAAGGCGGGGCAGGCGAGCCGGCGCAGGGTCGCGATGGACGACAGCGACGACAGCGGCAGCCCCGAGCGCGCTGCCGAGTCTGCCGCAGCGTCAACGAGCGCCGCAAGCGCGTCTGCCGGTCGGCATGAAGTGCTGCCCGTCTTGCGCCCAGCGGGCGTGTCCGTGTTTTC
>JBKBWW010000304.1:0-663 GCA_046314475.1 Hydrogenophaga sp. | reverse complement strand
GGCAAGAAGCATAAGAAACGAAGCCACTCCAAGAAGCACCACAAGCACAAGGTGCGAGCGGCTGCCTGCACCCACGTGCCTGCGCGCTTCCTCTGCTGTGCGGCTGCCCATCGCCTCCACCCCCGCCGTTACCGTTGCCATCACTGTCGCTATCACTGTGTCGCAACCGCTGCTGTGCAGCCCTGCCGCTATCACTGTGTCGCAACCGCTGCTGTGCTACCCTGCCGCTGTCGCCCCCACTCATTGCCATCGCTGCGGCCGTGCCACCGCCACCGCCACCGCCACCGCCACCGCCACCGCCACCGTTGGCGACGTTGGCTTCTTTGTGCCGCGTACGAGCGCACGGAACAGTCGCACCACCATGACTCCAGCTCCAGCTCCGACGATGACGCGCCGCGCAGCGTGATCACAGGCAAGAAAATCAAGCACAAGTTGGACAAGAGCAAAGAGGATGAGATTATGGAGAAGAGCAGGCAACAGCTTCTTCATTTCTTCAACAGCCAGTTCTGACGCGCTTGCTCGCATGATGCTGCCCAATGTATTCTGCCCCTCTGTGCCTGCCCCGCAGCCAATCAGCGCGCCTCTCGCCCGCTCGCAACGCCGCGCAACCGAAGGGCTTGTGGGCGGCAGTGCACAGCCCGGGGCTGGCCGTAAACCGGGCAT
>JBKBWW010000303.1:0-666 GCA_046314475.1 Hydrogenophaga sp. | reverse complement strand
AGGCGGGGCGTGCGACTGCGGAGCGCGGCGATGCCGTGCGGCTGGTGGTGCTCTGACTGCTGCGGCCTGCCGTTGCTGCGGCGGCGCGTTTGCGCTTGCAGTGAGCGGCGGCACCGTGTCAGGGCAAATCACCGCACGCACGCACCTTCTGCAGCAGAGCCAGCGATGGCAGCGCTTGCCCGGTCGGTGGAAGGCAGGGCAGGGGCACGCGCAGTCGTCTCGCCAGTCACGGAAGGTCGTCGAACGCGTGGGCTGGAGGCTGCGGTGCGCGGTGGTGCGCCTGGAACCGCTGGCTCCGTGTCGATGGCGCTCATGCGAGCATCCGACACGGGGCTCGCGCTGACACTTTCCCCAGTGGCAGAACTGCCGCCGCCACCACCGCCGCCGCCGCCGCCACCGCCGCCACCGCCGCCACCGCCAGCAACGCCACGTGCTGCGGCACTGCCAGAACGCTGCGGCTGGCCTCCGCCGTGCGGCGACAGAGCGCTGAGCCCTGCCGGTCGTGAAATGGATGGCTGTGCTGGCCACGGGCGCGCCGCCACGGCAACGGCGGTCCCAGGCACCAGTGCCGCGGTCGCAGCGGGCAGGGCATCCAGCGCTTCCCCCCCAGCCACGCCCACGGGAGGCGGGCTACCTGGGCGGGAGGCGGCATCGTGGATGGCAGGC
>JBKBWW010000302.1:0-668 GCA_046314475.1 Hydrogenophaga sp. | reverse complement strand
GGGGGAGAAAACTTCCAACAGCCGGGCGCCCATGCACTTCATCACACGCGCTGCCGCCTCGGGCCCGTGCCGCGGTCGTGCCATTTCGCACAGCGCTAGCAGAGCTGCGTCGGTGGCACACACCGGCGCCACCTGCCGCCTGCCCGTGGCCGAGGCGTTGCCTAAGGGAGGCAGGAGTGCAGTCAGCGACACGGCGTCCACAGCGGCGCTGAGAAGGTCATCGTGCGCTCCCAACCCAACGTGCGCGACGAACGCAGCAATGTCGGGCATGAGCTGCGCCAGCAAATCGCGGGCAGCAACAGCCGATTCCGCGCCTCCGCCGCCACCGCCGCCACCGCCGCCACCGCCGCCACCGCCGCCACCGCCGCCACCGCCGCCACCACCGCCACCGCCGCGACTCTGTTTTGTCACTTGCAGGGCCAGTGCTGCCAAGCGCTGCAAGTGCCGGAAGCAGAGGCGGCTGACGCTCACATCCACTGCGCGATACGCTGCCGCACCGTCCACCCCAGCCAGCACCACGTACACCCGCGCAGCCTGCGTGGCAGCCTGCAGACGAGCCAGAGGCCACGCGGCGGTGAGAGGCCCGTGTTTCTTCTTGTCGCCAGCCTTGGCGCGGCGGCCACCGGCGGCACGCTCAGTGCGACGGCGCTTGGCAGGCGAGGTGTCTT
>JBKBWW010000301.1:0-671 GCA_046314475.1 Hydrogenophaga sp. | reverse complement strand
CGTGCGTGTGGTAACAATAAACCGTTTGCAGAGGCGGGTGGCGGTCTGGGCAACCACGCAACGGTGTTACCGTCGGTGTATCGGTACAAGCGTGCTCGTGTGGCCGCGCGGGCAAACATAGAGTCACGAGGGCTGCCATGGCTGGCGCTCACGCTGTCACGCTGTCACACGAAACACGCGCATACGCGATGTGGGGCGTGCGCGGCAGCAAGGGCACACTTCCACGGCTGTCGCGCAGTCATCACACATGCACATGTGCCCGCATGGCACCAGGACCATGCACACTGCCCGGTCCAGGCACACAATGCACGTCTCTGAGCCCGCTGCATCGCCAGCTACGCCGCCGCCAGCAGCTGCTGCGCCGCTACCGCCCACGCTGCCGCCGCCGCCAGCGTCGCCACCACCATCACCCACGCCGCCGCCAGCGGCGCCACCACCACCGCCCATGCCACCGCCCATGCCACCACCCATGCCACCGCCAATCCCGCCGCCACCGCCAATCCCGCCGCCACCGCCCATCCCGCCGCCACCGCCACCGCCACCGCCACCGCCACCGCCACCGCCACCGCCACCACCAACAACAGCTGCAGCATATGCACCAGCACCGGCGAGCGCAGGAGCAGGTGCAGCCTGCTGGCTTCCACCCGCCGCGGCCCCTGCAGGCGGCCCAC
>JBKBWW010000300.1:0-672 GCA_046314475.1 Hydrogenophaga sp. | reverse complement strand
CAGCGGCAGCGGACCAACAGTAGGTGCGGACGCAGAGGGGCAGCTGGTGGTGCGCACGCAGCAGCTACTGTTGCGTCACGCGCCTGCGTTGCTGCCCCCGGGAGTGCCCGCAGTTGCAGGCGGTGCCGCGGTGCCCACAGGCGCGGCGATCAGCGGCAGCGGCGCGGACTGGCCGCTGACGACTGCGCCGCTGCTGTCTGCACCACCCGGCAGCGCTGCAGTCATGCTGGCGCACGCCGCTGCCACCGCCACCGCCACCGCCACCGCCACCGCCACTACGGTTGCCACCGCGGTTGCCACTGCGGCGGCGGCGGCGTCGACGTCGGCAGGCATCAGCACGAGCGTTGCACCTCCTGCGAGCCCGCCCGCTGCCGCACTGCTGGCAGCTGCGCGTGCACGCAGGCCGCGCGGAGGAGCAGCAGCAGCCTAGTCGCTCGCTGCACCACGCGCGACGCATGCACACGCGCGTCCGAAGCCGCGGGCGCAGGCGGATCATCGTGGCGCGGCGCCGCACCTCCTCTCCGGACGCGTCGCGCGCACGGCAGAAGCCGTTTCGTGTGGCGGGAGACGCAGTCGTGTTCCGCCTGCAAGTGGCACGCCGCCTGCCTCAGCATGACGGCGCGTTCTGTGAGGCGTGCCGGCGGCCCGTGGCAGGCGTGCTGTTCATGTGCA
>JBKBWW010000299.1:0-672 GCA_046314475.1 Hydrogenophaga sp. | reverse complement strand
TCACGATGTGTGGCACGGAATGTGCCCGACAAGCAAAACACGTGCCGATCAAACACGGCGCTCTGCAGTCGCAACGCGCGGCAAGCAGTGAGTGGGAGAGGGGCGGCGGAGATAAAGACTGCAGGGCACCGCACGCACACGAGGGGCTGGGCTGCCATGTATACGTGCTGGTGTGCTCACTGCCACAGAGGTGGGGGCGTGAGGCGTGGGTGGCACGGTCAAAGTTATCGCCGAAACTACCTTCGCCATCTACAGCACCGCTATTTCCACGCCTCTCTGCCGCACAGGCATCATAACCGCTGCAAGTTTCACCGCTGCTGTCGCTACTGCAGCCACCGCCACCGCCACCGCCACCGCCACCGCCACCGCCACCGCCACCGCCACCGGAACCACCACTGTCGTACGCCCCGCTGCCGTTCACGTCAGCTCCATAATCTTCGGCAAACACACCCTCCCATGAGCATGGTAAGCGGCGATCGAACCGCGTGAGCTCGTGTAGCGCGCGCGTGCAGCACTCATGCGCAGCGGCCGCCGAGCGGTACACGCGGCGCACTGTTCGCTGCGTGCTGCAGTGCCCATTGGGCTGGCGCTCCCAGTGTGTGAGCACGGCAGCTGTATCTGCTTTGAACGAGGCAGCTGAGGGGCAGTGGCAGGCGACGGCGCGACGGCGCG
>JBKBWW010000298.1:0-673 GCA_046314475.1 Hydrogenophaga sp. | reverse complement strand
AACTGCCAGGAGCGCACCGCGCAGCAATCTGTTGCACATCATGTCGCTCCGAGAGATGATGCGCGAGGCAAAACGGCGGAGAGAGACGGAGGGGGCTCCGTCAGCGCTGCGGGCTGTCAAGATTCGCCGTGGGTTGGCCAAGGCCGACGAGGTGGGCGTGCCTTCGCTTCCATCACAGCCTACAAGTGCCCCAGCGCAACAGCGACAAGCGCAAAAACCGGCAGTCGCTGCACCCAAAGCAGCAGCAGCGGTGGCGGCGGCGGCGGCATTGCCGCCAAGCGCCAAGGTGCTGGCGCCGAAGCCGGGCGGCGGCGGTGGCGGCGGTGGCGGCGGTGGCGGTAGCGGCGGTGCTGGCGGCGGGAGCAGTGCGTCAAGAGCACTTGCCACGACACAACCATCGAAGCAGAAGCCTGCCGGAAAAGGTGCTGCTGGTGCTGCTGGCAGCGAGGAGACGAAAGCCGCGCTTCCTGCAGGGTTCTTTGATGACCCGGTGGCAGACGCAAAGGCGCAGCGGATCGACTTGGCCGCACTGCAGCGCCAGGCCATGGAGTGCGTCTGCTGTGCGGAATGCGTGTGTGCCGATCTGACGCGTTACGTTTGGTCCGCCTCGTGGCGCAGGAAGGACTGGGCCGAGTTTCGGCAATTTGCGGCAGACGTGCAGGCACAGGAGGCG
>JBKBWW010000297.1:0-675 GCA_046314475.1 Hydrogenophaga sp. | reverse complement strand
GCGCTCCATTTGCTCGCGCAGCTCGCGGTAGGCGGCGCACAGGCGCGTGTGCAGCTCCTGCGTCGGCACCGCGGGGTCGGGCATCTGCGGCGTTGACAGGCTGCCCACTGACGGCGCCGCCTCGCCTGCCGCGCCCGCATTGCTCGCAGGGGCAGGAGTGGCGACAGCGGGGACGGAGCTGGCCGCGGAGGCGACCGCCGGCGCGGAAGCGGCAGCGCAGGCAGTAGCAGCAACGGAAGCAGTGGTGCTGGGCGCTGCTGTGGGCGTGGCGGCGGGCGGCGAGTGCCCCAGCATCACGGACAGGCTCATAAGCGAGCGTGGTCTGCCACCGTTGTCACCACCGTCGCCTCCGCTGCTGCTGCTGCTGCTGCTGCTGCCGCCACCGCCGCCACCGCCGCCACCGCCGCCACCGCCGCCGCCGCCGCCGCTGACAGGCTGCGGCGTGTCGGGCACGTCATCCACCCACTCCACCCTAGCCTCGCTGTAGCCGTCCCGCTCGGTGCGCTGCAGCACGCGGAAGCGGCGCGTGCCGACCGTGTCCACCAGCACGCGGCCATCGGGCATGACGTTGGCGCGGCGGATGTAGAGGCAGGTGCCAAAGTCGGAGAAGGAGCGCGGGCCATTGGGGATGCACATGCCGAAGCAGCGGCTGCCCGACTCGATGGCCTGCCGGAT
>JBKBWW010000296.1:0-677 GCA_046314475.1 Hydrogenophaga sp. | reverse complement strand
AAAGGTCAATGGCGGCGCGCGGCAAACTGCGGGCGGCGGGCAGCACGCACTCCATGGGCAGGCGGGTCTTGAGCTTGTCCTTGGCCGCGAAGAAGGAGTACAGGATGGACACGCCGTACGACAGCATGCTCACGGTCAGCCCGTGCTCGCTCTGGGGACCAGCATGTAGCGCGCGCGTGAGCATGCGCATGGCGGACGCGAGCTGGCGCACATGGCGATGGTGGTGCTGCTGCTGCCACCGCCGCCACCGCCGCCACCGCCGCCGCCGCCGCCGCAACCTCCACCACCTCCGTACCTGGAAATACTGCAGCACCTGCTGCAACGTCATGGGAGCCGTCAGCTCGATCTTGTCCCACATGGTCCACGACCTGCCCGCCGACTGCATCTTGGGCGGCGGCAGCGGCTCCGACAGCGTGAACAGGGGCAGGGCGAGGTTGACAAAGGCGTTGCGGTAGGCGGACAGGGGCTTGGCCTGCACCAGCTTGTACAGCTCCATGCACACCAGCCCCGTCACCAGCGCGGTGGTGGTGGCAATGGCGGGGATGATCTTGCCCGCAATCAGCTTCGCGTTGTGCTTGTCCGTCTGTGCAGTCCGGCACGCGCGTGAGCGGGGACCCGTGCATGCGCCGCACACCCCGCCCGCCCGCCAGCTCTCCCTCACCTCACGGATCTTGTAG
>JBKBWW010000295.1:0-678 GCA_046314475.1 Hydrogenophaga sp. | reverse complement strand
CGCGCGGCCGCCGCTCCGCCGCCGCCAACCGCATCGCCTCGGCGCCCCTGCCGGTGCCCATCCCGGGTGCGGGCAAGCCGAGCGCGCCCGCCGCGCGTGTCGCGTCGTCGGCAACACCCGGGGCGGCGATGTCGCTGTACACCACGGCCGCGCCGCGGCTGACAGCTCGGCGCCAGTCTGCCCCGGCCCCCCCTCGCGCGCCGCCCAAGACGCTGCAGCAGATGCGGGCGGACGCGGAGGCCGCCATGGCAGCCATGCGCGAGCTGGTGGTCACACCGCTGGTGGTGCGTGCTGCGCGCAGCGTGCCGCGTGCTGCGTGCCGCCACCGCCACCGCCACCGCCACCGCCGCCGCCACCGCCACCGCCACCGCCACCGCCCCGCTCACCGCGCCCCCGCCCGCAGCGCGCCGAGCTGCGGCGCCTGGTGCACGTGTATGTGGAGCGGCTGCTGTGCGCGTCGCAGAGCGCGGAGGCGAGCAAGATGCAGGAGTTCACGCAGTGGATCATGCAGCAGGTGCGCGGCCTGCGCTGGCCCGCTGCTGCGCGCGCCGCCCTGACCCTGGCCTGCGCAGCACGTCGTGTTTCCCTTCGACCCGCCCAGCTCGCGCGGCCGCCCCCTGCACCAGGCGGGCGTGGCGCCCGGCGACCGCGCCGCGCCCGAGGCCTTCTACCGCCAGC
>JBKBWW010000294.1:0-679 GCA_046314475.1 Hydrogenophaga sp. | reverse complement strand
GCGCGCCGCAGCGGAGCATGGCCTGGGGCAGCGTGAGCGGCAGCGCACCCGACGCGCTGCCCTCAACCTCGCCGCCCGCGCTCGTCACTAGCTCCTTCAGCTTCGCCTGCGACATGCTTAGCTTGCCTACGCACGGACGGGCGTGGTGCGTGTGAGCAAGAGAGGTTCCGCAACGCGTGCGCAACGCGTGCGCAACGCGTGCGCAACGCGTGTAGCAGGGTGCGCACCAGCAAACGCAACCACAAAGCCTCGCAGCGGCGCGTCCGACACTTGGCCGGCCTCCTCGCGCAGCAGCACCTCGGCGCTGCGGGTGCCGCTGCTGCCACCGCCGCCACCGCCGCCACCGCCGCCACCGCCGCCGCCGCCACTCGCTGCGTCGACAGCCGCGGCGGCGGGGGCCTCTGGCAGAAACACGCGCGCCCGAGGCTTGAACTTGTACCTCCGTAGCACCTCTGCCTCCGCATCCGCCGGGATGCGCCACGGCTTGCGCTGCAGGGCGCGGGACTTGAAAATGCACTTGGACCTGCGCGCGCCGCGCCTCAGCGGACGTACGAACGGGGAGTGCACCTGGCGGCCCATGCGCGCACGCAGCGCACCACGCGCTCATGTGCCCGGTGCAGCGGTAGCCCACGTCCGATACCACCACGCGGCCGCCGCACGTGGTGCAGCGAGGCAGCGC
>JBKBWW010000293.1:0-681 GCA_046314475.1 Hydrogenophaga sp. | reverse complement strand
AGCTGCTCCCATGGATCAGCGAGCGCCCGTGCCTCACCGCCACGCGCCGCGGCTCTGCGGCTCGCTGCTCCCGTGGCGCCTGACGATGCGCGCGCAGGCGGGGCAGCCGCCTGCGCCGCCGCTGCAGGCACGGCCGCGTCCTCATCCTCTGGCCCGTTCCAGTCAAAGCCTCCAAAGTCACCGTCGTCGTCATCATCGTCATGTGCGCCCGCGCCCACCTCACCCGCCTCACCCGCCTGCTCGGCTGACCAGCGCAACCCTGCGTGCGCAAGTGCCGCGTCCGTCATCTCCACCATGGCGCCACCACCGCCGCCACCGCCGCCACCGCCGCCACCGCTTGCTGCAAGCTGGGCCATGTCTTCCAATGTCGCACCGGCGGGCAATGGTTCCAAGCGGTGGGAAAGGCGCGACAGGCGATGCGCCTCCATCAGCAACGCTCCAGACTGCAGCGTGGACGCGGTATTCGTGAGTGCAGCTGCAGAGGCGGAGGCGCATCCGCCTGCACACACACACACACACACACACACACACCGGATGCACTGCACATGATGATAGTCGAAATGCGGACTCCTCACGCTGCATGGCGGCCAACACAAGCGCAGGCATGCTGCGAAAAAGGAGACGTGAGATGCGCACCCACAAGCTGCCCCCGCGGGCAAGACGCGGCACACCGAGGCTTGA
>JBKBWW010000292.1:0-685 GCA_046314475.1 Hydrogenophaga sp. | reverse complement strand
TGGTGGTGGCCAATCACGCAGCCCTCGGCTGGATGCCCGCGCGCGCGCCATGCTCGCCTCCGTTTCGCAGTACTTGACGAAATGTGTCGCCCACCGCGCGCCTCCCGAGCCGCTTGGAGCTGTTCGGAAGCGCGACACTCCCGTGCTTGACCTGCGGTGCGCGCGCAGCTGATCGCGGGCTGCCAGCCGTCGGCATTGCCGCTGCCACTCACCGTGGCGCGCTTGGAACTCAGGCACTTTGGCATCAATGACTCTGCTGCAAAGATGCTGGCCAGCTGCTTGTCCGGGCTGTCGCTTCGCGTGCTAGACCTACAGAACAACAGGCTACGGGAAAAGGTGCGATTACCGCCACCGTCACACCGCCACCGCCACCGCCACCGCCACCGCCACCGCCACCGCCACCGCCACCGCTGCTGCTGCTGCTGCCATCTCTCCTCATGTCTCGCCCTGATCCCTTGTTGCCGTACCGTGCAGGGAGCTGAGGCATTGCTACTCGCCATACTGCGGCACGGTGTGCAGCACTTGAACCTCAGTCACAACAAGATCGGCCCAGGTGGATGCCACTCTATCGCAGATCTCATCGCTGCTCCGCTCCTTCGCGGCTGGTTTTCTTTTCAAGACGAGGAAGAAGAGGAAGAGGAGTGGGGGGGCAACAATGGTCGCAACGAACAGCCGCCGCGCGCTC
>JBKBWW010000291.1:0-688 GCA_046314475.1 Hydrogenophaga sp. | reverse complement strand
TCAAACTCCTCCAGCGGCACAGAGGGCGGGATGCGAATGTCAAAGCCCGCCTCCGCCTCCATGGGGATCACGTTCAGCGCAAACGTCTTGCCGCCATCCGCCGACACGCCGCCGCGCAGCATGGTGAGGTTCAGGGTGGTGACGTCACCAAGCTTGTGCGCCACCGCGTGCTTGCAGCCGTGGCAGTCCAGCTGCGCCTCCTGCTCCGCGCTGGTGGCGGTGGCGGCGGTGGCGGCGGTGGCGGCGGTGGCGGCGGCGGAGGCGTGAGCAGCAGGTGGTGGCGGCGTTGGTGGTGGTGGCGGCGGCGGCGGCGGAGACGTGAGCAGCAGGTGGTGGCGGCGTTGGTGGCGGCGGCGGCGCACGCACCGGAACGCCAAGAACTTGTTCACCACATTCACCAGCTTCTGCATCGCCGTGTCCTTGATGAACCGGCTGGCGTGCCCCGTGGGCCCCGTGGCCCGCAGCTTCACCCACCACAGCGCTGCGCAGCGCGGCGGCGGTGTGAGCGGCACGAGCAGCGCAGGCAGCGCAAGCAGCGCAAGCAGCGCAAGCAGCGCAAGCAGCGCAAGCAGCGCAAGCAGCGCAAGCAGCATGCAGTCGGCGCAGTGCACGCACCGCGCTCGCCGTAGAACACCGTGTACTTATCCTCCGCGTTGGCCAGCCCCTCGTCCAGCGCTGCGCCCACGCG
>JBKBWW010000290.1:0-688 GCA_046314475.1 Hydrogenophaga sp. | reverse complement strand
ATGGCGGACTTCAATGACACGCTGGACCTGAACGGCACGGATTATTTCAACGACTCGCTCGAGTTCAATGACACAATGTTCGTGCCCAACGCCAGCGAGACAGAAAACGCCACGCTGCCCCACAATGTCACGCTGCCGGACAACGCCACGGCGACCGACAATGCCACGCTGTCGGACAACGGCACGCTGCCCAGCAACGCTACGCTGCCGGACAACGCCACGGCCACGGACAATGCCACGCTGCCGGACAACGCCACGGCGCCCGACAATGCCACGCTGCGCAGCAACGCTTCGCTGCCGGACAACGCCACGTTGCCGGGCAATGCCACGCTGCTCGACAATGCCACACTGCCGGACAACGCCACGGCGACGGACAACGCCACACTGCCGGACAACGCAACGCTGCCGGGCAATGCCACGCTGCCCAGCAACGCTACGCTGCCGGACAACGCCACGCTGCCCAGCAACGCTACGCTGCCGGACAACGCCACGCTGCCGGACAACGCCACGGCCACGGACAACGCAACGCTACCGGACAACACCACGCTGCCGGGCAACGCCACGTTGCCCAGCAACGCTACGCTGCCGGACAACGCCACGGCGCCCGACAATGCCACGCTGCCCAGCAACGCTACGCTGCCCAGCAACGCTACGTTGCCGGACTACGCCACACACCACTGAACACCAG
>JBKBWW010000289.1:0-688 GCA_046314475.1 Hydrogenophaga sp. | reverse complement strand
AGGCGCAGGCGCAGGCGCAGACGACGCAGGCATCACAGGCGGCGCAGGCGACGCAGGCGGCACAGACGACGCAGGTGGCGCAGGCGACGCAACCAACAGCAGCAGCAGCGACAGCAGCGCAGCAGCCGCCGGCACTGCAGCCTGCACAGTCCGCGCCACAGCCGCCATCGCAGCCGTCTCAGCCCGCGTCGCAACAGCCAGCACAGCAGCCTGCACAGGCATCGCAACCTACCACCCCCGCCTCCGCAGCCCCAGCCCCCGCCGGCGCTGACGCTGCGCCTGTCGACGAAGCTGCGCAGTCCAGCCCCGCTGCGGACAGCGACGATGCTGCCGCCGCTGCGGCCGCCACCGCCACCGCCACCGCCACCGCCACCGCCGCCGCTGCAGCAGCGGCTGCGGCAAGCGACGTGCCTGGCTGCTCCCTGCTGCAGCCCGGTGCGCGCGCCACCGTGGCCACCGTGCTCCGCGTGGCGATCAACGAGCTGGTCAGCGCGCAGTTCGTCGTGCGCTGGGTGGCGCGCTGCATCATCCGCTGGCTGGAGCTCATCTTCGGCAGGGCCGCCTGCGTCATCGCGGCCGAGCACGCGCCCGACCTGCAGCAGCTGCTCACCAGCCGACTGCAGCAGCTCTCCCCCGCCGCGCAGGTGGCGCACGTGGAGGCCTGTGCATTCGGGCTGCGGCACTCGCC
>JBKBWW010000288.1:0-691 GCA_046314475.1 Hydrogenophaga sp. | reverse complement strand
GCAAGCCCGCTGCCTGCTCGACACCTCGCCGCTGGTCCGCAGCCTTCCGCCCGCCGCGCGCGCCGCCCTGCACACCCTCAGCCGCTTCGTGGCCTGCCGCGCGGGGCAGGTAATCTTCTCCCCCGACTCTCGCCGCAAGCGCCTGACCGTGAACGAGTTTGCGCATGGCACGCACTCCGCCCTCGCCGCCGCCAGCGCAGCCGTGCGCAGTGCGGTTGGTCGGGGGGCGCGTGGCTCAACGGCGGCGACGGCGGCGGCAGCCACGTCGCACGCTAGGCGGCGGCGCAGCGTCGCTGGCGGTGCAAGCGACGGCGACGGCGACGGCGACGGCGACGGCGACGGCTCGCCCGAGCGCAGCGGCGGCGCATTGCGGCGCGCCAGCAGCGGCGCACTCACGCTGCCGCACGACCCCGCTCACGTGTCCAACGCGCGCGGCACTTTCCACATGCTGGTGCTGGGCAGCCTGGCGGTGGGCAGCGGGCCGCCCGTCCGTGCGTTCGCGCGCGTGGCGGCGCTGCGGCGGCAGCGCCGCGAGCTGGCCCTGTGCATCGCGGGGCTGAGCAGCGCGGAGGCGGCGGAGGCGCGCGAGCTGGCAGGGACCTTCGAGCGTGTGTGCGTGCAGCTGACGCAGGCCGAGGTGCGTGCGCCTGCTCCCGCCTGCCGGCGCTGCACCGGTCACCGATCTAACTGC
>JBKBWW010000287.1:0-694 GCA_046314475.1 Hydrogenophaga sp. | reverse complement strand
CCCGCCGTCGCCCAGCCGGGTCTGCAGTCCGGCCGGCAGCGCGTCGAGCCAGTCACCGAGGTGCGCGCACCGCAGCGCCCACTCGACGTCCCGGTCGGACGCCCCCGGCCTCGCCAGCCGGACGTTCTCGGCGAGGGTGGAGGCGAACAGGTGCGGGTCGTCGTGCAGGAGGCCCACGCGCCCGAGCACGTCGTCGGTGGTCAGCTCGGTGCTGTCCACCCCGCCCAGGGAGTAGGTCCCCGCCGTGGGTGCCAGGAAACGCAGGAGCACCGCGGCGAGGGTCGACTTGCCCGAGCCCGAGGGGCCCACGACCCCCAGATGGCGGCCCGGAGCCAGGTCGAACGACGCTCCGGCCAGGGCCGGGGCGTCCGCCCAGGCGGCACTCAGCCCCCGGGCGACGAGTGAGACCGGACCCGGTGGCAGCGGAGTCGGCTCCGGCGGGTCGGTGACGGCGGGCTCACGTCGCTCGAGCTCGGCGAGACGCTCGGCCGCTGCCCGGGTCCGAACCCCCAGGGCGCCCGCGTCGGCGAGGGGGAGCAGGACGTCGGCGAGGGCCAGGGGGAGCAGCACGAGCAGCGCCAGCATCGGCCCGGACAGCTCGCCTGCCGCGGCGGCGGGGGCTCCGACCCAGACCATCGCGACCACACCGGCGCCGGCTGCCCCGATGGACAGCGCCCGGCCGGCCGCGGTCGCC
>JBKBWW010000286.1:0-694 GCA_046314475.1 Hydrogenophaga sp. | reverse complement strand
TGAGGACCGGGTGGCGGCAGCCACGGCAGCAGCAGAAGCAGCAGAAGCAGCAGAAGCAGCGGCGGTGGTAGCGGCAGCGGCAGCGGCAGCAGCAGCAGCAGCAAACGCACCTGGTCCTTGTTCACATGGCCCACAGCAAAATACTGACTCTGTGGGTGCGCAAACACCAGCGCGCTCACGGCGGAGCCGGGCAGCATGGCCAGGGACTCGGTGAGGCGCAGGCCAATGTGCTTCTCCACCTGCAGCGCCTCCCACATCACCCACTTCTCCGTGTGGTCGGGCTGCGAGGGGTAGCCGGGCGCGGGGCGGATGCCCTGGTACTTGATCTTGAGCAGGTCCGCGGGGTCCAGCTCCTCGTCCGTAGCGTACGCCCACAGCTTCAGCCGGATTTCGCGGTGCAGCCACTCGGCCATGGCCTCCGCCAGCCGGTCGCCAATGGCCTGAGCATCCAAGCGGCAGCGGCAGCAGTGGCAATGGCGGCAGCAACAGCGGCATCGGCGGGCGTGAACGAACACGCAGCGTAGTGCGCAGGAGCAGGCCAGCGCACCTGAATCAAGATCTTGTTGTAGTCGTCGTGCTGCTGCTCGTACTGCCGCACCAGCTCCTCCACGCCAAACACGCCCACCGCAAACATGCCCACGTAGTCGCGCAGGCCCGTGGCGGCGGGCGCCACAAAGTCCGACAGCGCCAAGTG
>JBKBWW010000285.1:0-695 GCA_046314475.1 Hydrogenophaga sp. | reverse complement strand
GAGCGGGCGGGCACCGCGCGAGCGGCACGGCAGCGTACCTTGAACCACAGCACCGCAAAGTCGTCCAGCGTCTCAAACTCCGACATGTGCGCGCGGAAGAGCTCGCACAGCAGCGAGACGGCCAGCTGCCGCGTGCGACATTGCGGCGACACGGGCGGTCGGTCGCGCGACTGGCCGGGTGGCAGGGGCGGCCAGCGCGCGGCGGCAGCGGAGCCCAGCGGCGCCCTGCCGCCCTCGTCCGCGCTATCCTCCACCACCACGTACTCGTCGTCCGTCACGGCGCCACCGCCACCGCCGCCACCGCCGCCACCGCCGCCACCGCCGCCGCCGCCACCGCCGCCACCGCCGCCGCCGCTGCCACTTCCGCCGCTGCTGCCACCCCCGGTGCCGCCTTCGGCTGGCGCAGCGCGGGCTTGTCCGAAAAGCGCGCCGCCGGCGCAGTCCTGCACGAGTGGCAGCAGCAGCAACTCCAGTAGGGCGCGCCAGTCGCCGAGCCGCAGCGCGGGCACGCGCGGGTCCAGCAGCGCGCGGTGCAGCAGCTGCAGCGCCTCGTGCCGCACCTCGTGCCGGGGGTCGCGACACAGGCTTAGCAGTGGCTGCAGCACCGCCAGCCACTGCTGCAGCCACGCCTGACAGTCCAGCGCAGACGCAGACGCTGCCGCCGCTGCCGCCGCTGACGCCGCTGCCGTCGGCGG
>JBKBWW010000284.1:0-695 GCA_046314475.1 Hydrogenophaga sp. | reverse complement strand
CTGCGTCTGGTGCGCCACGCGACGGGTCGACCCAACATCGTGGTCTTCCAGGGGTCCTTCCATGGCCGCACCATCGGCGCGGCGTCCCTGACGACGTCCGGGACCAAGTTCCGTGCGGGGTTCTCGCCTTTGATGGGCGGAGTGGTGGTGTCGCCGTTCCCCGCTGCCTATCGCTACGGGTGGTCGGAGCAGGAGGCGACAGCGTTCGCCCTGCGTGAGCTGGACTACGTGCTGGCCACGACGACGGCTCCTGCCGAGACCGCGGCGTTCCTCGTCGAGCCGGTGCTCGGCGAGGGGGGTTACGTCCCAGCCAATGCGGCCTTCATGGCCGGGCTGCGTGAGCGTGCCGACCAGCACGGCATCCTGCTGGTGGTCGACGAGGTGCAGACGGGCTGGGGCCGGACCGGGCGCTTCTGGGGGCACGACCACTTCGAGGTGCGTCCCGACGTCCTCGTCACGGCCAAGGGTCTGGCCAGTGGGTTCCCGCTGTCTGGAATCGCGGCGTCGAGGGAGCTGATGTCCAAGGCGTGGCCCGGCTCCCAGGGAGGGACCTACGGTGGCAACGCCGTCGCGTGCGCCGCAGCGATCGCCACTCTTGACGTGATCGTCGAGGAAGAGCTCGTGGAGAACGCCCGAGTGGTGGGGGCGGCGCTGGCCCGCGGCCTCAGCAAGGTCGCCGCGGACCACCCCGTCAT
>JBKBWW010000283.1:0-696 GCA_046314475.1 Hydrogenophaga sp. | reverse complement strand
GGGCGGCGGTGCGCTCAAAGGTGGGCTCCCCCTGTGGCGCGTCCCGCAGCGCGCGCTGCGCCAAGTAGTCCAGCGGGTCCTGCACCAGCTTGCAGCGGTAGTCCGGGTCATCCGCCTCCATCGTGAACCGCGGCTGCCGCAGCTCAGATACGCGGCCCACGCCCTTACGCAGCACCGCCAGCACGCCGGGCCCGCCAAGCTCCGAGCACACGCCCAGGTACACCAGCACGCCCCACCGCGCAAAGTCGCGCTCCAGCACCACCACCGGTAGCGCCGTGCCGTTCTGCCCTGCGGTGGCGGTGGCGGTGGCGGTGGCGGTGGCGGTGGCGGTGGCGGTGGCGGCGGCGGGCGGGTCCTCCGGCTCCGCGTTGGCATCAAACATGCTGCGCACCACCCAGTCGCCGCACACCACATCGCCCACGCGCGCGCGGCTCGCCTGCGTGCCCCCTGCCTCGCAGGACATGGACACGCGCCCGTCGTCGTCCGCCATGCCCCACGTCAGCGACACGCTGAGCAGGTGGGGGATGGCGAGGCTGGTGGCCTCGCGCAGCTCCTCGGGCGGGTAGTGCCAGTCGTCCACCTCCGTCACTGGTCGATCCGGGCGTGGCGTGGTGGCGGGCGTGGCCACGTACAGGTCCACATTCTGCTTCGGTGCCCAGTACGCGCCGCAGGCGGGCGTGGTGCAGCCCATGAGGT
>JBKBWW010000282.1:0-697 GCA_046314475.1 Hydrogenophaga sp. | reverse complement strand
CTCACTCGCTCCGGCTCCGTCATCCACGAGGCCGAGGATGCGTGGAGCTCGCAGTCGCGGCGGCTGCGCGGCACCTTCCCCTTCGCGCGCGCGTCCACCATCACGCGGCAGCAGCGGCAGGACCGACTGTTCAGCGCCATCTGTCACTGGCGGCTGCTGGAGCTGGCGTCTGCGTTCCACATGTGGCAGGTGGGTGGCGCTGCATTGTTCGCTTCCTCTGTAACAGCTGCTACTACTGTTTCTGACGCTGCTGCCACCACCGCCACCGCCACCACCGCCGCCACTGCCGCCACCGCCGCCACCGCCGCCACCGCCGCTGTCGCGCGCTTCAGGAACGTGTGAACATTGTGCCTGCGTCGACCCACACGGGGGCGGGCGCGGCGGAGCCGTCGGCGGCAGCTCAGCCCGCTACTCCACCTCGCTTGAAGCGTGGCATGACCAGCGTGGGGCTGGCTCTGGACGACGCGGCCGAGGAGGAGACGGCGGCGGCCGCCAGCGCCCCCCTCCCGCCCGCCGCCGTCGACGCTGCTGCTGCCGGCGTCGCCGCCGCCGCCTCCCTTCCCGCCAAGCCGCCCGGCGCCAACACGCTGTTTGGTGCGCGCCTGAGCGCCCTGCCGCGCGGGCGTGTGGGGCTGCGCAACCTCGGCAACAGCTGCTACATGAACGCCGTGCTGCAGGCGCTGAGCAACGCGCCGCC
>JBKBWW010000281.1:0-697 GCA_046314475.1 Hydrogenophaga sp. | reverse complement strand
AGTGAACATGTTGGGGAGGCGTTCAGTGCTCTTCAGTCCAGCCGCTGGGCGGGCGCCGACGAGCCTGCTGGCGCCGCCGCTGCACCTGACGCGGCAGCAGCGCATGAGCCCACCGACTCGCTTGCTCTGCGCGCGCTATCGGATGCTGCACCAGCTGCCAATACCACCGCACCGTGCCCGGCTGCACAGTGCGTTGCAGCCGCACCCGCAGTCTGCCTCCGCCCCTCGTGGCGGGTTGACGTGCTCTGCTGGTACTCCTCGCCCGCGCAGCGCGGTGCGCTCAGCGGCGCCACGGCAGCCGCCATGGCCACCGCCACTGCCACCGCCACCGCCACCGCCACCGCCACCGCCACCGCCGCCTCCGCCGCCGCCTCCACTGCTTCTGCCTCGCCCACCACCAGCGCCTGCGCTTCCTCAGCGCGTGAGCTCGGCGCCAACGCCTCAAGCCTGGCCCGCGACCAGCAACAACAATGCAGCACGGCGGTGGTGTATGCGGCAAACGCGGCGGAGGCGGCGGTGGCGGCAGCCGAGATGGCCGCAGCGGAGGCAGCGCAGGTGTTAGCCACCGCAGGAGCCGGCGCTGCTGCCGCCGCTGCCGCTGCCACCACGGCTGCTGCTGCTGCTGCTGAGCCCGCCCTAGTTGTTCCTGCCGCTGCCGCCGCTGCTTCCGCTGCCGAGACCGCAGCCGTCACGAGCC
>JBKBWW010000280.1:0-698 GCA_046314475.1 Hydrogenophaga sp. | reverse complement strand
CCGCGTCAGCCTGGGGGGCATGGACCGCCGCGGCAAGTTCTTTGTGGGCACGGAGGAGGGTGACATGGTGTACGGTGACTGGGGCGCCGACCCGGCGGGCAGCGCTCCCTCTGCTCGGGGCGGTGGCGGTGGCGGTGGCGGTGGCGGTGGCGGTGGTGGTGGCGGCGGCGGCGGCGGCGGTGGGGGCGGCGGCGGTGGCGGTGGCGGTGGCGGTGGCGGTGGTGGCGGCGGCGGCAGCGGCGGCGGTGGCGAAGAGGGCGAGGCGGACGAGTCGTCGCTGTCCGTGGTGCGCTGGGTGTCGCGCGACCACTTCCGCTCCTGCCTCGCGCTGCAGCGCTCCCCCTTCTTCCCCGACGTGCTGCTGTCCGTGGGCGACTGGAGCTTCAACCTGTGGTGCGTGCGCGCGTGCCTGTTTGTGCGTGCGCGCGTGGCTGCCTGTGCGCGTGTGCCCGGGCCTGTGTGCGCGTGCAGACGCGCGCTGGCGTGTGTGTGCTCACTGCCGGGCGCCGCTGCCGCAGGCGCGAGGGCGTGCAGCAGCCTGTGTTCCAGTCCCCTATGGCCAGCGCGTACCTCATGGCGGGCCGCTGGAGCCCCACGCGCCCGGGCGTGGTGGTGCTGGGCAAGGCGGATGGCAGCATCGACGTGTGGGACCTGACAGACCAATCGCACCGCGCCTCCCTCACCGTGCCCGTGGCGTC
>JBKBWW010000279.1:0-701 GCA_046314475.1 Hydrogenophaga sp. | reverse complement strand
CGCCCCAAGTCGACCTCGGTGCTGCTCAGGCGTGTTAGGTTGCAGTACGGGGTGCACCGACGCGGCACTCACGCGCTGCCTCGCTGCCGCAGTGAGCTGGCTGCGCTAGAGGCTGCGCGGGGCACTTCACGCCTCGCATTGGACGCGCGGCGAGGCAGTGCGGCAGACGCGGCAGCAGGGAACAGCAGCGCAGCTGCCGACGGCGCCTTGTCAGCGGCCGATCGGCAGCACTTGGCGCAGCTGATTGAGGATGTGCGCAGGAGGCGGTCGGGCGGCGGTGGCGGTGGCGGTGGCGGTGGCGGTGGCGGTGGCGGTGGCGGTGGCGGCGGCGGCGGCGGCGGTGAGAGCGCGAATGAGGATGAACATGGCACTCTGCCGAGCGGTGTGCGCGTGCGAGTCGCGGTTGGCCCTTGGCGACTGCTGTGGCGCCCCAATCTTCCCAACGGAGTGTTCCTGAACACAGAGACGGGCATGTGCCAGCTGCATCCCCCAGGGGTGAGCGTGCGCGCCATCGTGTCGGAGTGTGGCAGCCTGCAGCTGCAGCCGGGCGAGGACGCGCCTGGCGCCGACTGCTACATTATTTGCGCGCCGCGCGCCGCTAGTGCGGTGGTTGGGCGGGTTCTGGGTGCGCGGGGGGGGGGAGGGGGCGGCGGCGCGTCAGAGGGCAGCAGCGGGGCTGGTGGTGCAGGGGAGGGGGGCAG
>JBKBWW010000278.1:0-704 GCA_046314475.1 Hydrogenophaga sp. | reverse complement strand
CGCTGGCAGACGGAGGAGCTGAGGCGACAGCGCGAGGAGGAGCGCCAGCAGCGCGAGCTCGAGCTGGAGCGCCAGCGCCAGCTCATTGCTCAGCGGGAGCAGCGCGAGGCGCGGCGCCGCCGCAAGCTCATGGAGGAGGAGGAGCGGCGGCGGCAGCGCGAGGCGCGGCGCCGGGAGACGGAGCGTGAGCAGCGTGCGCAGCAGCACAGGCAGCAGACGAACGCCATCCTCAGGGCACAGCAGGTCGGCAGCACTGCGCCCTGCGCGCACGCGCGCCGTTACACTGCGCGGATCATGGCCTCACCTTTGCCGCCGCCGCCACCGCCACCGCCACCGCCACCGCCACCGCCACCGCCGCCACCGCCGCCACCGCCGCCACCACCGTTGCCGCACTGCCGCTGCGCTGCTGCCGCACTGCTGCCGCCGCGTTGCCGCCACAGGCCGCTATTAAGGAGAAGGAGCGCGCCATTCGAGAAAAGGACGCGGAGCGGCAGCGGCGACTGGAGGAGGAGCGGCAGCGGCGCGCGCGAGAGCACGCGGAGCGTGTGCGCGCCAACGAGCTGCGCGTGCAATCAGCGCTGCAGACACAGGCAGAGCTGCTGGCCGAGCAGCGCGCAGAGTACGACCGCAAAATGAAGGCACGTGCATGCGTGCACGCGCGCACGCGCGCCTTATCGCTCGCAGCCGCGTGGCTCATGCGCCCG
>JBKBWW010000277.1:0-705 GCA_046314475.1 Hydrogenophaga sp. | reverse complement strand
CGGATCGCCACCAGTGGCGCCTCCGAGCGCCAGGGCATCGTCCAGCGACTCGACGTCGGCACGTCGGGGGTGATGGTCATCTGCAAGTCGGAGACCGCCTACTCGCGCCTGAAGAACGCCTTCCGGCGACGCGACGTCGACAAGGTCTACCACGCGCTCGTGCAGGGTCATCCGGACCCGTTCGAGGGCACCGTCGACGCGCCCATCGGCCGGCACCCCTCCTCGGACTGGAAGTTCGGTGTGATGGCCGACGGCAAGAGCTCGGTGACCCACTACCGGACCCTCGAGGCGCACCGGTTCGCGAGCCTGCTGGAGATCCATCTCGAGACCGGGCGCACCCACCAGATCCGGGTGCACATGTCGGCACTGAAGCATCCCTGCGTGGGTGACCTCACCTACGGAGCGGACCCCACCCTGGCGCGGAGGGTCAAGTTGGAGCGGCAATGGCTCCACGCCGTGCGCCTGGGGTTCGAGCACCCCGACACCGGCGAGCACGTCGAGTTCTCGACCGACTATCCCGACGACCTGGCCGCTGCGCTCGAGATCATCCGCGGTGCGCACTGAGACCCTCCCGGACCTGGTGCTCCGCCCGGCCACACCCGGTGACCTGGTGGCCCTCGCGGACCTCTACCTGAGGGTCCGGTGGGCTGCCGTGCCGTCGATGCCGCCGCCGGCCCACGGTCCCGACGAGGTCAGGGCCTGGAT
>JBKBWW010000276.1:0-710 GCA_046314475.1 Hydrogenophaga sp. | reverse complement strand
CGGGCGCGACAGCATGCACTTGCGCGCGGCAATGTCCTCCTCGCTCAGCCGCCGCGCCAAGCGACTCAGCGCCAGCATGAAGCGGATGTTGTCGGCGGGCGGGCGGTTGCGGCGCCACAGCTCCTTGTACGCCGCTTCGGGCACGCGGCCTGGGCGGCGCAGTGACTCCTCGTCAGTCAATGGCGAGGCGGCGAGGCGGCGAGGCGGCGTTGCGCACCGGTGCCGGCGGGGTCCAGGATGGGCAGCACGCGGCGCCGCACGTACGCCAGCGCGGACCACAGCGTCAGCGGCGTGGATCTGCTGCCGCCGGCGCCGCCACCACCGCCACCACCGCCACCACCGCCACCATCGCCACGCGCGGGCGATGAGGGCAGCAAGCCGTCCTCGGCCGCGGCGGTGGCCGCCGGCGGAGGCGGCGGCATCGCCCTGCTGCTACTCTGCGGCGACGCGGAGGCCGACGCGACAGTGGCGGCTGCCGCCGCCAAGTCAGCGGCGGCGGGCGCGGAGGCGGCAGCGGCGGCGGCGACTGCCACCGGGTCCGCCAAGAAGTCCGCGGCGCACTCGGCGCGCAGGTGCGCGTCGGGGGCATGGGCGTCACGGACCAATAGCACGTCGCGCCACAGCTCCGCCACCACGTGCGTGGGCACGCTGCGCGGCCCTGCCTGCGCCCCTGCGCTCGCCAGCGCCACGCCAGACAGGTACACGGACAG
>JBKBWW010000275.1:0-710 GCA_046314475.1 Hydrogenophaga sp. | reverse complement strand
CCCGCCAACGCTCATTGGCACGCGCATCCCTGCTGCGTGCGCATTCCGGGCACCAGCGACGCAGCCGCACCTCGCCAGGCGACAGCGTGAAGCAGTGGCGCAGGGCGCAGCGAAACTGCAGCGGTGCATCGCTGCCCTCGGCGGCCGGCGGGAAAAAGTCGCCGCGTTTGGAGCGCGCCAAACTGACAGCGTAGGGGGCGATGGGAAAGCAGAGCTTTCGCTCAGCGCGCGAAGGAGAGGCGCTGCCAGCCGCGGCGGCATTGTCGCTGCTACTGCTGCTTGCGCTGCTGCTACAGCCGCCGCCACCGCCGCCACCGCCGCTGCCACCGCCTCCGCCGCCGCCGCCACCGCCACCGCCACCGCCACCGCCACCGCCACCGCCACCGCCACCGCCACCGCCGCCCCTGCTGCTACTGCTGCTACTGCTGCTGCCGCCATCACCGCCGTCGAAGGCAGCATCAGTTCGCACTGGTGCAGTCCGGCGAACTCTGCGGGCGACGCGAAGCGGCGGCCAGCTGACGTCAGACATGGTGCTGTCAGAGTCCACTTCGATCACCTCCGGAGCAGCAGCCGCACTGGGTGCGCCAACAGGCCGCTGCGTCTCCGCGGGTACATGTCGCGCGCGCTTGGCGGCGGGTGCGGGAGAGGTAGGGCGGGACGAGCGCAGCCGCTTGGAACTGACCTGCAGCGCGCGGCCCTTGCTCGCGGGC
>JBKBWW010000274.1:0-711 GCA_046314475.1 Hydrogenophaga sp. | reverse complement strand
CTTCTCGGACGCGATGCGCCGCGCCTCCGCTGCGCCCTGCGCCTGCTGCGCCTGGATCTGCTGCAGCTTCCGGTTCAGCTCTGTGCTGCGCAGAAAGTTTTGCAACTGCAGCGACGAGTAGCGGTCCGGGTTGGCGGCCACGGGCAGGTATCGCTGCCTGTTCTCGGCGCGCTGCTGCTGCTTCAGTTGCTCTGCGCGCCTCGCCAGCGTCGATGACCAGTCAGCAAGCTCAGGCAGCACGAGCAGCGCCAGCGCGGGACGGGATGGGACGCACCCATCATTGTCTGCTGCATGCGGGCGGGCATGCTGGCCAGCGCGTCCAAGTCCACGGCGCCGGAGAAGTTCACGCTCCAGTCCTCGCCCTCCGACTCGCCCTCCTCGCTTCCGCTGCCGGAAATATGGCCGCCACCGCCGCCACCGCCGCCACCGCCGCCACCGCCGCCACCCATTGCACGTACGCCTGGTGGTTTGGCCCGGCGCTGCAGTCGATGCACCCGCATTTGACGCCGTGGGTCGGCGGGCAGGCGTGCATGCACCGGCTGTGCTGACTCGGAGTCACTCTCGCCAACGCGCTCGTCGTTGCTGCTTGCCGCAGGCGGCGATGAGGGAAGTGCCGGCCGCGTTGCGGAGCCGACGGGCGTCGCGACCGCCGCACGAGCCGCGGCTGGCTCTTGGTGCTCCGCCCCTGCAGAACGCGCAGCACCAGCATTA
>JBKBWW010000273.1:0-712 GCA_046314475.1 Hydrogenophaga sp. | reverse complement strand
CTGTGCACGGCGCTGCAGTGCGCAACTTCTCCGAGTCCCCGCGACTGATCGTCATCCGCTCCTTCGACGTGAACAAGCCCGGCGAGGAGGTGGAGAACCTGAGGGGAGGCGTGGCGGGTGGCAGCATCCTGCAGGGCGTGCTGAAGGTGGGCGATGAGATTGAGGTGCGGCCTGGCATCGTCACCAAGGACTCCCACACGGGCAAAGTGCGGTGAGTGCCCGCGCACCGCCCTTGCTGCGCCGCATGCTGCCCAGCTGCGCCATTTGCCTGCCCCACTCACGCGGCCGCTGCCTACGCCGCCGCTGCCTATGCCGCCGCCTCCGCCGCTGCCGCGGCCGCCTTCGCCGCCGCCACCGCCACCGCCACCGCCACCGCCACCGCCACCGCCACCGCCACCGCCTCAGCTGCGTCCCCATCTTCTCCCGCATCGTGTCCCTGTTTGCGGAGCAGAACCCGCTGCAGTTTGCGGTGCCGGGCGGCCTCATCGGCGTGGGCACCAAGGTGGACCCCCGCCTCACGCGCTCCGACCGCCTGGTGGGGCAGGTACTGGGCCACCGCGACAAGCTGCCTGACGTATTCACCGAGATCGACGTCAGCTTCTACCTGCTGCGCCGCCTGCTGGGCGTGAAGGCGCAGGAGGGTGGCAAGCAGGCCAAGGTGCAGAAGCTGAGCAAGAACGAGGTGCTCATGGTGAACATTGGCTCCACCTCC
>JBKBWW010000272.1:0-716 GCA_046314475.1 Hydrogenophaga sp. | reverse complement strand
GCCCCCCGTACTACCGCCGCCAGCACCGCCGCCAGCACCGCGGCCAGCATCGCGGCCAGCACCGCCACCGCCGCCACCGTTCAGCTGCGCGGCAAAGGTATCCAGCATGTCGTCGTCGTCATCGGCGTGCGTGCCCGCCGCCTCTGCCGCCCCTGCCCGTGCAGTGTCTGCAGCGTGACTGGGTGCGCTCGCGGCGCCGCTGCCGCCACCGCCACTGCCACCTCCTGCAACACCGTTAGTGGCGCTGTGCGGAGTAGCGCCTGATGCGCCGCCACTGCCACCGCCACCGCCACCGCCACCGCCACCGCCACCGCTTCTGCCGACTACAGCGCCGGAATCAGGCTCTGCAAGCACCTCTTCCATGCTGCCTGACCACAGATGCAGCCAATCGTTCGGCGCCGATGCCGCCGCAGACACAGGTGCCTCCTGCGGCGTGTCCGGCTCTGCAGCCGCAGCGCTGCCGTCGACGTGCTCGGCGCGCGGCCGACGCAGTGTGACAGACCCACGCATGGCTCCCCAGAGCGCACCCGCCTCGTCGCAGCCCGCTGCAGCTGAATCGAAAACCGCCTCTGCCGCGTGCGCCCTCGCCGCTTCCTCCTCCAGCCGCAGCCACACTCGGGGGTCTACGTATGGAAGCGCGCGCGTGGGATCAGCGGCAGCGGCAGCGGCAGCGGCAGCGGCAGCGGCAGCGGCAGTGGCGATACACACCCGTGATG
>JBKBWW010000271.1:0-717 GCA_046314475.1 Hydrogenophaga sp. | reverse complement strand
CCACAGTGTGATTTTGGTCAGCTGCAATGCCACGCGCCGGACGTTGCTGCCCAGGCACGCCGCCGCCGCAATTGCCGCCATTGCTGCCGCCGCCATTGCCGCCATTGCCGCCGCCGCCACCATTGCCGCCGCTGCGCTCTGATCGCTGCTGCGCGCTGCAGATCATGGCGAGCGTGCAGGAGCTAGCGTGCTCCTCGTCGCGGGACCCGCGGATGCTGGCCTTCAGGCCCATGGCGTGCTTCACAGTGGGCGCTGCCACTGGCGCGGACTTGGGTTCGTGACACGCCGGCGCGATGCGGTGCGGTGCTATGCAGAGTTACTCACAGCCACCGCCACCGCCGCCACCGCCGCCACCGCCGCCGCTACTGCCACCGCCACTGCCACCGCCACCGCTGCCGCCACCGCCACCGCCACCGCCACCGCCACCGCCACCGCCACCGCCACCGCCACTGCGCGTGCAGCCGTGATCCATCACTCACTGCCGCAACTCGATCCCGGCGCAGACATGGAAACCACGCCGGTTGAGCGCGTGCTGGTGGACACCGTGCCGCCCTCGCCGGCGGCCACTGCCAGCCCCATGCCCGCTGTGCGCGACGCGGCTGTGCCCAGCGCTCCGCCCGTTGGCGCCGTGGCGGCCGCGGTCGCCGCAGTGTCCGCGGCCTCTGCAGCAACCGCTGCGTCGCTGGTGGCCGGCGCGTCCGTCACGCCCGCCCCCTT
>JBKBWW010000270.1:0-717 GCA_046314475.1 Hydrogenophaga sp. | reverse complement strand
ACGGTGCCCACGTGACCGGCCGCGTTGCCCTGACGCGCCGTAGCGCCGCCGCCGCCGCCGTGCTGCCGTGCTGCCGCCATTGCCACCGCAGTGCGAGGGCTGGGAGGGACCCGCTGCGCCGCTGAGCAGCCGTGACTACGCTCCCATCTGCGAGCTCACCGGCACCAGCCTGTTTGCGCCCGAGGCCTTCAACTGCCACGCCCCAGACAGCGGCAACATGGAGGTGTTGGCGCTGGCAGGCACGCGCGAGCAGCAAGCTCATTGGCTCCTGGTACGGGGACCGCCACCGCCACCGCCGCCGCCGCTGCTGGTGCTGGTGCTGCTGGTGGTGCTGTTGCTGTCGCCGCCACCGCCGCCACCGCCGCCACCGCCGCCACCGCTGCCACCGCCGCTCCAGCGGTCTGCCGCTGACGTGTCCGCGTGCTGCGGCGCGCCCACAGCCGCTCGCACGCGGCGAGGCCCGGTCCGCGTTCGCCATGACGGAGCCGCACGTTGCCTCTTCGGACGCCACCAACATGCAGGCTACCGTGCATGTGCGTCCGTGCATGGCGGAGCATACTCGCGGTGCTGACCTAGGCCGCGCAGCACGAGGGAGACCACTTGGTGCTGAACGGGCGCAAGTGGTGGACCACCAACGCCCTGCACCCGCAGCTGTCCTTCGTCTTGTTCTTGGGCAGGGACCTGGGGCAGCCCGACGACGCGCCGAAGCATCAGCGG
>JBKBWW010000269.1:0-719 GCA_046314475.1 Hydrogenophaga sp. | reverse complement strand
GAACTGCTCCCACTGCGGATAGCCTGGGGGCCAAGTGCTGCAGCACGGCCAGCACCGCGCAAACGCGTGTCAGTGTGCCCACACCCAGTTGGCGCACAGCTGGCTCCGCCTCGGGCAGAGAGCCGCGCAACAGCTGCTCCAGCAGGTTGGCGGCAGGTATGGCAGCTACCGATTGGGCTGACCCCAGTGCTCCCGCCTGCGCCTGCGCCAGCGCCAGACCAACCTGCCGGGACAGGCAGTCCGATGCAGCGTGCGACCGATCTGCAGGCTGCACGAGGGCGGCGGCGGTGGTGGCGGTGGCGGCGGTGGCGGCGGTGGCGGGAGGCACTCGCGTTGCGGCTCGCGCGCCCAAGGCACGCCGACGCGAAACCAACAGCCCGCTGCGTGGTCGCGCCGCCACGGTGAGGCTGTTGATAGTGGCAAAGCGCGCCCGCCGCGTGAACGCACCGTGCGCAGAGGTGCAGGCCGTCCAGCAGCTGTCCGCGCCCCAGCAAAGCGTATCCCAGCAGAAACTGCGCACAGGGGCTGTCTTCTTGCAGCAGCAGGCCGGCAATGGAGTACACGGCCGTCTGAGCGTGGAGAGGGCAAGGCGTTCAGGTGGCGAGGCCGATTCATGATGCATGGCACACAAGCGTGCACGTACGCCGTTGAAGTCTTGGCGCCCCTGCCGGCTGATCGCGGATCTCAAGGCTAAGCGGTGGCAGCCACGCCAGCGCTCA
>JBKBWW010000268.1:0-720 GCA_046314475.1 Hydrogenophaga sp. | reverse complement strand
GTCTCGCTACGTGCCCGCACCCAACGCGGAGGATGATGCTGCGGGTGGCACTGGTGGCCCCAGCGGCCTTCGCCGCCGCGACAGCTTCAGCAGCGCGGGCAGCCTGTCCCGTCGCCGCAGCAAGCAGTCGCGCAACCGTCGGTCACTGATGCAGCTGCAGGAGAGCGACTTGGAGAGCGACGCTGCCTCCGTGGCGGGCTCTGTCGGGTCGCGCACCAGTGACCTGAGCGGGCTCTTTGCCGCTGGCGGTGGCGGCGGCGGCGGTGGTGGTGGTGGTGGCGGCGGTGGCGGCGGTGGCGGCGGTGGCGGCGGTGGTGGTGGCCGTGGCTCGCGCGGCGGCAAGCGCAAGCGGTGAAGCACACCTGCGTGCTTGTATGTGTGATTGTTGTTGTTAGGATACATTTCCGGGTGCAACGCGGCCATTGTTCATGACCGCATGGCATGCATAAAGTCGTCAAACGAAATGGCACCCTTCCCTCTTCGATCTGCCTCCATCAGCATCTCCAGGATCTCGGCATTGCTCAACGCCGAGTCCAGCGCCGGCACCGACTGCCCGCGTGGTCGACGGTGAGCCAGCCGCTGTGCCACCGCCTGAGCATTGCAGAGCGCACCTGACAGAGATCTTGAAGCGACAGCTGTCCATCGCCATCGCCGTCTAGTGTTCTGAAAGCCAGCCGATACTCTGCGTCCGCGTCGCGGTCGTCCAGCCTGCGCTTGCGG
>JBKBWW010000267.1:0-720 GCA_046314475.1 Hydrogenophaga sp. | reverse complement strand
CTACCTCCTGCACGACCCATTCGAGCGTCGCATGCAGCAGCTGGCGGCAACCGGCACGCTGGCGCGGTATTTCCGCGCGCAGGTGGAGAACGGCGGCGCGGTGCGCCAGTTCGAGCCGCCGCCCGACATGATCAAAGAGGAGGTGCTCAGCGCGCGCCCCCGGCCCGCCGGTCCTGCCAGCCCCGCCAGCCCCGCCAGCCCCGCCAGCCCCGCCGCGCGGACAGCGCCGGCCGGCCGCGTGGTCGTCGTGCCGTACCGCCACAGCACGTTTGCGCTTGTGGCGAAGCAGCTGGGCATCCTGCGCGTGCCCCGCGCGGTTCACAACCACGCACTGGTGATCAAGTGCGTGCGCGCTGCGGTGGCGGTGGCGGTGGCGGTGGCGGTGGCGGTGGCGGTGGCGGTGGCGTTGGCTGTGGCGTTGGCTGCGGCCGCCCGCTCGTGTGCTCCCTGCTGCGCTGACCAGTTCGCCTGCTGCGCAGACTCCGTGGCACTGCGTTCTTGCTGGTGAACGCCGCACGATCGCCCTACACGCCAAGACCGGTGGTGGTGCGTCCAGCTCCCGGGTTCCAAGCGGTGCGGGGGCGGGAGGGGGAAGACTGCGAGGCCGCGTGCGCCGCGGCGGGTGGCACCGGGGGTGCGCCCATGCGCGGCGCAGCGCGGCTCGGCGCAGGCAGCGGCACCATGCGGTGCGCGGCGGACCAGTTCGAGTTTGTGAACACG
>JBKBWW010000266.1:0-724 GCA_046314475.1 Hydrogenophaga sp. | reverse complement strand
GGCGAGGCACGCACTAGTTTGGCGCGCAGCTCATGCAGGATCCGGTGCGTGCGCGCCAGCAGGGCCAGCGCCTTGCCGTCTCCGCTGGGATCCGGGAGCACCGCGTCCAGTGCGGGCGCGATCAGCGCCTCACTGTACGCACAGCGGTGCAGCATGCGCATGCCCCAAGGCAGCTCCGTCAGCTGCCGTACGTCGCGGCTGGCCAGCTCCAAGCGCAGAAGGTCGTCCAGCGTCAAGTGCTTCATCACGTTGAGCAGCACCCCGTCAGGCAGGGCGCGAATGCCAGCGCCACCGCCACCGCCACCGCCACCACCGTCGCCACCGCCGCCACCGCCGCCACCGCCGCCACCGCCGCCGCCGCCGCGCGACGGTGAGGACAAACACGTGCTACTTCGTTGGCCCATGCTTTGTGCGGCAGCAAGCAAACGTAAAGTGCCCAAGGTTCCGCGCGCGCGCCCCAGCGGCGTGTGTCGGCTGCAGCCCAATCAGCGCTCGCCAGCACACGTTGCGACGACAGCGATGCGTGATTGGCTGACGAAAAAGTAGTCGAGCGCTTTCATTGGTTGGGGTGGTTGAAACCTGCTGAGCATCCACGACCACGCGCGACTGCCCTCCCACGCACGCCGCATCACACGGGGAACGTGCACGGCTGTGCGCCGTACAGCGAGTGCGCACCCGCCGCCTCCTGCACCGTCTCCACCGCGCCAAACACCTCAAACCCGCC
>JBKBWW010000265.1:0-725 GCA_046314475.1 Hydrogenophaga sp. | reverse complement strand
GGCGGGGGGAGGGAGTTGAGCCATGGGCATGGGATTGGTGCGTCGTGGCGCGGCACGCACAATGACATGCAGCAGCCACACTCGGTCACACCACGAGGTGGGTGGGCGCCAGCGACGGCCGTGGCCCATGCGTCCGCGGCGTGAGCGCGGCACGGAATCGCAGGGGGGCGATGCAGGCAGCGCGGGCTCGGAGGGCAGGGCCAGCACGGCGTACAGGGTGGTGAGCACGAGGTAGGGCAGCACCAGGTGATCCTTGACAAACAGGGGGAACATGCTGGGCACGCGACGCGGGAGCGAGTTAGGCGCTGCCTCTGCGTGCGTGCACCGCCACCGCCACCGCCACCGCCACCGCCACCGCTGCTTCTAAAATGCACGCACGCACCTAAACGCCCCCACCACATTCATCCACGCCACCTTGCCAGGCTCCACGCCCGTCAGCAGCGTGATGGGCAGCAGCGGCAGCAGTAGCGTCTTTTCGTGCACTGCAGCCCCGCCACGCTGTGAGCAGCGAGCGGCGGCAAGGCATGGCTCGGCGCACCTTGGTAGGAGCAAAGGAAGAAGGCAAAGGCGACGGAGGCCACGCCGTACATGAAGCGCACGGGCAGCCAGGGCCGCGTGAGGAGGGCGTAGCAGGCCGGCGCGATGAGCAGCAGCGTGGCGCCCGTGCTGCAGCGGCGGCGGGAGGGGCGGGAGTGAGCGCGGGCGCGGGCGCGGATGAAGGCGCG
>JBKBWW010000264.1:0-726 GCA_046314475.1 Hydrogenophaga sp. | reverse complement strand
CCCACCTTGAGTGCCTGCCGCTGTCGCTTCTCGGACGGCTGCTCCCGCAGGGACCTGTCCAGATTGTCCAGCTGTCGGTCCGTCACGCCTGGCAGCGAGCGCAACACCTCTCGGGGCGCACGGGACTGAGCAGCAGGTGGCTGCGCGTCAGCCTGCGCCCCGCAACGCTGCATCTACGTACTGTGCATACCCGCGGATACCCCGTGTCGCGCGGCCCACCCCTGCCCTTGCCTTTGCCCTTGCCGCCACCGCCACCGCCACCGCCACCGCCGCCGCCACCGCCACCGCCACCGCCACCGCCACCGCCACCGCCACCGCCACCGCCACCGCCACCGCCACTCGCGCCGTCCTGTTGCGTGGCCTTGCCGGCCAGGCCCAGGTGCAGGCCGCAGTAAATGTCGCGCGCCAAGTGCAGCAGCTCCCACTGCACGCCCTGCACATACTCTTGCTCCTGCCCACGCGCCGCCGGCGTGTGAGGAGACAGCGGCGGTTGCCGCCACACGCACGCAGCCACCCACCATGAGCAAGCACTGCACCGCCGCCGAGAACAAGTGCCGCCCCAGAAAGTCGTGGTGCCCAGCCATGGGCAGCGCTTCCGGCAGCACGCGCTGCGGGCGCGGGCGTGAGGCGGGCGGCGGGCACGCGCGTGGCAAACGGGCACACACTTGACACAGCAACACCGCGCGGCGGCAGGTAAAGGAGTCTGGCCACGTCAGGCCCGCGCCC
>JBKBWW010000263.1:0-726 GCA_046314475.1 Hydrogenophaga sp. | reverse complement strand
CAGCGCTGCATGCTGGCGAGAGCATGACGGGTGCGCCAGCTCAATTTCGCACACATCGCTATTCCTGCCTGAGGAGGGCGTGAGGCGGCAGCACCCGCGAGCGCAAGCTGCAGCGCTGCCGCACCTGCAATGAAGTGATCGCGCTTCGTCAGGTCGATGGTGTCCACCACCGCCCCGCCTTTGATCACTTCAATTGACAGCTGCGCGATTGGCAATTTCCCCCACGCAGGAGGCGTATACATCCGCGGTTCGGCCGCTGGGCCACTGCCGCCGCCGCCGCCGCCGCCGCCGCCGCCACCGCCACCGCCACCGCCACCGCCACCGCCACCGCCACCGCCACCGCCACCGTAGACTACCGGTGGCAGTGGGGGAGGCATCATCGCGTCATTTTGGTCCGACATGGTCGTTCGGCTCAATGCGAAAATGAATGTGGATTGCATTGCAGCTGCATGGCTCATGCCCGTCTGTTACGCAAGATACTGCCAGCGCTACACAATATACCTCGGCGCCGGGGGCGCCAGTGCTGCTTCATTCGCGCTTAGCAGCGCGGTCACTATCGCTTGACGCAGCTGCCGCACACCGTCCGCGACTCTGGCGTCATGCTCCGCCACGCCCCCCGACGACACCCAGCGCCAGCACGCAGCTTGGATGCAGCGCACCACCGCACCGCAGGGCAGCACGAACGCCACGAGCCCGCTTGCCACGTCCGGCGGCGAGACGCCGAGT
>JBKBWW010000262.1:0-726 GCA_046314475.1 Hydrogenophaga sp. | reverse complement strand
GAGAGGGGGCGCAGGAGGGGCACATTGGAGAGGAAGGCGCAGCGGGCGGCCATAGCACTGGATGCAGTGGACGCGATCACGCGTCGGAACGACAGGCGGTCCAGAGTCCAGAGCGTGCAGGAGGTGGCGGCGCGCACTGTGGCGGCGCGCGGACTGTCGTACAGTAGCGCCAGCTCGCCGAAGCTGTCTCCACCGCGCAGGACCGCAACCTGCTCGCCGTTCACGTCCACCAAGCATTCACCCGCTTGGATCACGTAGAACTTGTCGCCCGGACTGCCCTGCGTGATAATGGTCGAGCCTGCTGCGACGGCCTCGTTCACCATCACATCCACGGTGCTGTCGCGCTCCGCCTGTCCCAGGCTCGTGAAGAGGAAGTGCTTCTGCACGCGCGCAGCGCCGTGGTGTAACGTGGCGGTCCGGCGAGCGTGCGCAAAGGTGGCGGTGGCGGTGGCGGTGGCGGTGGCGGTGGCGGGCTGAGGTGCGCACCTGGAGCGCAGCATGCAGTACCATCCGGGCTTGCGGCGACTTTGGAATGCAGGGAGCAACCTCACCACCGAACAGATCCACACTGCTGTTTGCAATGTTGCGTACGCGGCGAGATACTTGGCCACTGGGAGCGAAATGCGGCGTGCCGCGGCTGGCCGGTCGCGTGGAGCCGGCCGCTGTAACACGAGGCGAGGCCACGGCAGCCGCAAACGCGGCAGCCACATTCCCAGCCGCGACACC
>JBKBWW010000261.1:0-730 GCA_046314475.1 Hydrogenophaga sp. | reverse complement strand
AGGCTCCTCTGACTCCGCGGGCAGCCTGCTGTCGCCTGCTGCCTCCTTCGCCTGCGCCACACCGTCCGAGGCTGAAAAGGCGGCAGTGCAGGTGGCGGTGGAGGCGGCGGTGGAGGCGGCAGCGGCGCCGGCAGCGGCGGCGGTGCCTGAGCCGGTCAAGGTGGCGGCTGCAAAGGCGGCGGAAGTAGCGGCGGTGGTGCAGGCGGCAGTGGCGGCGAGCACTCCAGCGGCGGCAGGAAAGGCGGCAGCGGCGGCAGCGACTCCATCGCAGCCCTCTACCTCTGCGTTCACCGCCACCGCCACCGCCACCGCCACCGCCGCCGCTGCAGCGGTCGCAGGCGCAGTGGCTGGCACCGCATCCGCCGCTGCTGCCGCTGCCGCCGCTCCGCCGCGCGTCGCGCCATCACTCGCCATCGCACCCATGTCTGCGTGGTCCCCCGGCGGCCCCTCCCGCGCGCGCCATTTCTTCCTGCAGTCGCCCCCGCGCGCCGCCAAGCAGCTCACGCCTCCTTGCGCCGCCGACGCTGCCGCGGACCCCGGCGCTCGCGTCATGCTGGCCGCACTGACGGGCAACACCGCCTCCCACGCCGCCGCCGCCGCCGCCCTGGCCTCCGCTCTGTGCGCCAATCCACGCGCACAGCAGCGCGCGGACGCGCTCCGCCGCGCGCGCGCCAATGCGCAGCAGGTTGGCGCGCTGCGGGCGACATCCCCCGGAACGCCCGGCAAGCCG
>JBKBWW010000260.1:0-732 GCA_046314475.1 Hydrogenophaga sp. | reverse complement strand
AGTGCCCCGGCCGGTTGCGGGCCAGGCACTCGCGGACCAGCGCGTGCCCCTCCGCGATCAGCGAGCGGTCCCACCGGCCCCGGTCCTGCTCGTCGAGCGGCACCAGCTCTCCCCCGGCCACCCGGGTCGCCCGGCGGGCGTCGATGAGCAGCATCAGGGCGAGCAGCCCTGCGACCTCGGGCACCTCCGGCAGCAGCTCGCGCAGCACCCGTCCGAGCCGGATCGCCTCGTCGCAGAGGTCGGCACGGACCGGGTCGTCGCCGGACGAGGAGAGGTAGCCCTCGTTGAACACGAGGTACACCACCGCCAGCACGGCCGGCATCCGTTGCTCGAGGTCACCGCCCTCCGGCACCCGGTAGGGGATCCTCGCGTCCTTGATCTTGCGCTTGGCACGGGTGATCCGCTGGGCCATCGTCGTCTCGGGCACCAGGAAGGCCTGGCCGATCTCGGCCACGGTCAGTCCGCCGAGCAGCCGCGGCGTGAGCGCCACCCGGGCCTCGGGCGCCAGTGCCGGGTGGCAGCAGGTGAAGATCAGCCGCAGCCGGTCGTCGCTGACCGGCCCGGTGGGCTCGGGTGGGCTGTCGTCGTACATCATCAGGGCCTGCTGGTGCCTGGCGTCGCGAGTGGACTCACGGCGGATCCGGTCGATGGCGCGGCGTACGGCGGTCGTGGTCAGCCAGCCGCCCGGGTTGGGCGGGATGCCGTCGACCGACCACCGCTCCACGGCCGCGA
>JBKBWW010000259.1:0-734 GCA_046314475.1 Hydrogenophaga sp. | reverse complement strand
CAGTCATCTCGCTGCCCGATCATTCCCTCGCTGCCGTGCGCGCCCTCCTGCACTTTGCCTACACGGCCGACGGCGTGTCGGCACTGCTGCAGTCCGTCCGTGCGTCGCGCGGCGAGCGCAAGGCGGAGGCAGCGGCGGCGCTGGCGGAGGCTGCAGTGCTGGCCGCCAGCGTGCCGGCGGCCGGCCTGTTGTCGCAGCTGGCGGCTGCGCTCACGCTTCTTATCGGCGCCAACACGTGCCCGGCGCTGCTGGCCCTGGCGAACAGGCTGGACTCGGCGTTGCTGCGCGAGGCGTGCTATGCGTGGCTGGGGACCACAAGCGCGCAGGCGGCGGCAGCTGTCTTTACGACACTGCAAGCCGAGACGCGATTGGCTGGCGGCAGCGGCGGTGGCGGTGGCGGTGGCGGTGGCGGTGGCGGTGGCGGTGCTGAGGCGCACCCTAGTAGCGAGCACAGCGGCCCCGCGGCAGCTGCACGCTGCAGCGCTCACGATACCGACGGCGCTGCCGGCGGCGCCGCCGACAACACCGCGCCCGTCCCGTCACTGTTCGGCGCGCGCGTGGTCGAGTGCAGCTGGTCTCGAGCTCGCGCTGCCTGCTGCCAGGACCGCGCCCGCGCCGACGATGTTGCCAGCCAGCTCGCCAGCATCACTCCCGACGCGACTGAGCTGAGTGAACTTGAGCATGATGGCGGGGAGATTGTTGCGATCGATGCTCAGGCCTCGTGTGACCGGCTG
>JBKBWW010000258.1:0-738 GCA_046314475.1 Hydrogenophaga sp. | reverse complement strand
TTTGGCCAGCGCTTTTCGCCGTTTTTTCCACTGTTTCGCTTTTATCTCGCACACACACGCACGCCGGCGTTGTTTGCTGCTGGCCGGGTGTGCGCAGGCCAGCCCAAGCCAGCTCGGCGCGCTCCTTGCCAACCCAGCAGTGTCATGGCCGTGCGACCCCCACGCCGCGCGATAGCGCTGGCGGTGGTGTCTGCGCTGCTGCTCGCCGTGGCTGGGTGTTGCGCTGCGGCTGCCGCTGAAGCAGAAGCGGGCGCAGCGGCGGACACGGCGGCGGGCGCGGTGCCCAGCACGCGTGGCCAGCCTGAATTTGAGTCCAGTGCGGCGGCACTCCGTGCGACGGCTGATCAAGTGCGTGCTCGCCGCCGCCACCGCCACCGCCGCCACCGCCGCCACCGCCACCCGCCGCTGCTGCCTTCCCTCCCTAGCGTGACTCACCGTTTGCGGTCGCGCGTGCAGGACGCGTTTGCGCGCGTGCGATTTGCTGAGGCGCGGCACAATGCTGCCTTCATTGGCAGCGCCATGTCCGCCATGGGTGGCGCGATGGGCATGCCGGGCACCGGCCTGCGCGGGCGAGGCCGGGGCCGCGGGCGCGCCGGTATGTACATGGGCCCGGATGAGTTTGACCAGTCGTGGTGGCTGCCGCCGCCGCCCGTGGGGCCGGACCAGTTCCTGGGCGGCTACAGCTCCCACGTCTCGCCTCGCCACGCCGGCGCCTTTGGTGGCATGCCCAGCGGCGGC
>JBKBWW010000257.1:0-742 GCA_046314475.1 Hydrogenophaga sp. | reverse complement strand
GGGCGGCGGCGGCGGCGGTGGCGGCAAGAAATGTGCGTGCTTGCCGTGCGAGGTGGCTGCCAAGCGCCTCATTGCGCGTGTGTGTGTGCGCACGTGTGTGCGTGTGTGCGTGTCTCCCCGCAGCGCGATCGCGCCCTCGCCCGCGCTCCGACAGCGTCGACAGCGCGGCAGATGGCGCGTCCCACACCGGCTCTCTGCCCTCCACCTCCACCGCCGCCAGCCGCCAGCTGCAGGACCGGCTGCGCCGGCGCGGCAGCCGCGGGTCGGAGCGAGTGCCGCCCGCGGAAGTGCACAACGCGTTGGCCTCCGCAGCGGACCTGCTTAACTGGCAGGGTGATGCTGGTGGCGGTGGCGGTGGCGGTGGCGGTGGCGGTGGCAGAAGTAGCGAAAGCGGCGCCAGCATCGGCTTGGTGGGGTTGTCGCGTCCGCGCGCCCCCAGCGGAGACGCAAGCGGCACTGGCGGCACTGGCGGAGCTGGCGGCACTGGCGGCACTGGCGGAACTGGCGGCACTGGCGAGGCTGCCTTTGACACCATGTTCGGCAGCCCCGCGCGCGGCCCTGTTGGCGCTGCTGGCAGCTCCTTTGACCCATTCGCGGCCCCGCCTCGCTCCAGCCCCGCGGCCGGCACCGCTGATCCCTTTGACCCCTTTGCTGCCAGCGATGTGTTTGGCGCGCCAAAGTCTTCTCCCTCCATGTCCGCCAGCCCCTCCACCTCGCAACGCGCCAGGCCCTGGGACAGCGC
>JBKBWW010000256.1:0-744 GCA_046314475.1 Hydrogenophaga sp. | reverse complement strand
GCAGCCGCCGCGTCGTGCCCGTCCGTCTCGTCGTCCGAGGGGGACAGCGCGCGGGCGGCGGCGGCGGCGGAGGCGCGGTGCACGGCCGGGGCGGTCAGGCGGTGCGCGCCCGGCATCTCCAGCAGCTCGACATCTTGTAGGCCCAAGCCCGTGTCGGTGTCCGCGGCGGAGGAGGCGGAGGAGGCGGGGGAAGCGGCGCCGGCAGGATTCGGCGGCAGGATTCTGCCGCCACCGCCGCCACCGCCGCCACCGCCGCCACCGCCGCCACCGCCGCCACCGCCGCTGAGGTTGAGCGGCGGCAGGCGGCCCGCGTTGGCGTGCCAAGTGGCGGTGGGTTCCAGCGTGTCGCGCACTCCGTGCCGGCCGCTGGGCGAGGCGCTGCCGGGAGAGAAGGGGCGCGAGGAGCGTGCGGGAGATGCGCTGGGCGTGGTGTACCCGTCCAGCCCGTACCCGTCGCGCGAGTCATCCAGCCCGTACACGTCGCGCGAGGCATCCACCCCGTACCCGCGCATCGCCCGCAGCTGCCGCTCCGCCGCCGCGCGCGCCGCTGCCACCTCGTCGTGCTGCCGCGCCAGCTCCACGCACCGCGCCAGGGCCTCTGCCTCCGCCGGCAGTGCCTCCGTCACGGCCAGCACCGCCGCCGCCACCACATCCGCTGCCGCGGCGCGCGCCACACTGTGCGAGCAATGCAGCAGCGACGCGCGCAGCCATGTGCCCTGCTTTGCGCCCGCCAGCTGCTGCAGC
>JBKBWW010000255.1:0-747 GCA_046314475.1 Hydrogenophaga sp. | reverse complement strand
CCAAGCTCACGGGCCGCTCGCACTTGACCGTCACGCCCCCCTCGCCCTGCTTGCCCCCGCACACCGTGCAGTCCGTGCGTGCTTCCACGGACCGCGACGCGGTGTCGCCCGGTGTGCTGGGCGCCGCGCTGGGCGCGGTGCCGGTGAACTGGAGTTCAGCGGAGGAGCGCGCATGGATGGCCGAGCTGGTCCTGCTCTGCGAGGGCGTCGTGTCGGCTGAGAGCGGGCTGGTGCGCGCCCATCGTGCCGATGCGCCCCGTGGTGCACCGTCGCCCATGCGTCCTCTGGCTCCCGGTACGATGCCGCTGCCATTGGCTGCCGGTGCCTAACCGCTCGCCTGCCGCCACCGCCGCCACCGCCGCCACCGCCGCCACCGCCGCCACCGTCGCCTCGTGCAGATGATCACGGCTCAATGGCTCCTGGTGCAGATCGCACACCCGACCCACGGGGGCGCCGGCGCCGGCGCTCCATTCGCTTCCGCACCTTTGACCTCTCCACGGTGGCCGCGCCCGTGGATGGCGACCCGGGTGCGTGTGCCGCACCGCCCGCCCGCCCACCTCGACCCTCATACCACACCCTGTAAACAGACACGGCTTTTGCGTGCGAGGCCATCATAGCATGCTTGGTGCGGGTGCTGACTCGAGCTGTGGAGCTGCGCGACCGCCTCCTAGCGCACCAGGCACCCGGCACGTGCGCGGGACTGGATGGTGACGCAGGCGCCCAGCGTGCACCCGCGCGGCCTGCCTC
>JBKBWW010000254.1:0-748 GCA_046314475.1 Hydrogenophaga sp. | reverse complement strand
CTCGCCAGGCGTGCCGACCGCCAGCTTGCGAGGCGCCTCGGAGGAGTGCTGGAAGGCCAGGTAGTGCACGGGGTTGGCGCGGCGGCAGTTGGGATCGAAGCGGCACTTGACGCGCCACGACGCGGCGGCATCGCCCAGCAGCAGGCGACACATCTCATAGTCGTTCTGCCGGATGGCATACATGAGTGGCGTCATGCCCGCCTCGTCCGACACGCACAGCGATGCGCCGTAGCTGAGCAGCAGCGCGGCCAAGCGCCTGTCGCCGCGGCGCACCGCCACGACAAGGGGGTAGGTGCGGCGCCCGGCGGCCAGCACGTCCTCGCCGTCATCGCTCGCTGCAGCAGCGGCAGCGGCAGCGGCAGCAGTGGCGCCACCGCCACCGCCACCGCCACCGCCGCCGCCACCGCCACCGCCACCACCGCCACCACCACCGCCAGCCACAGCGACCGCAGGGTCCGGGAAGGTGGTGGCCGCATCCTCCGACGCCTGCACCTCGCCCTCGCCCACAGCGGCGGCGTTGGGCACGAAGTTGACGTTCGGGGAGGCACCGGAGCACAGCGCAAACACCACATTCTCCCACCACGCGCCCTCGTCCGTGGCGCACTGCAGCGCCATGGTCAGCGCGTTGTTGCCCGCCGCGTCCTGCGCCGCCGCGCTGAGGCCCAGGTCCATGAGGCGAGAGGCCAGCTGCGTGTGGCCGCGCCAGAAGGCGTAGTGCAGCGCGGTGCGGCCCAGCGCGTCGGTGGCC
>JBKBWW010000253.1:0-749 GCA_046314475.1 Hydrogenophaga sp. | reverse complement strand
ATCTTGGAGCGTGTGCGTGTGTACGTGCGTATGAGTGTTACTGTTAGCTCCGTTAGGATGGGCGGCTGGGGGGCGTCCAGCTGGGCAGGGCATGCCGCGCGTGTGTGGCACCCTGCGGCGTCAGTGCGATGTGTAGTGTTTCCATGCCTGCGCGGCAGTGCGCAAGCGTCACGCGTGCTTGGGCTTGAGCGAGGGCTGGCGCGGCTGCCGCCGCCAGATGCCAAGCAGGTAGCAGAGGCGGATGACGATCATGTCGCGCAGCATGGTGAGCGTGGCGGACAGCACGTTCAGCTTGGAGCCGGGCACCTCCGTCCAGTTCACGGGCACCTCCTGCGTGACAAGCGTGATGGTTGGCCTCGCGCTAGCGACAATGGCAGCAGCAGCAGCGGTGGCGGTGGCGGTGGCGGTGGCGGTGGCGGTGGCAGCAGCAGCAGCAGTAGCAGCAACAGCAGCAGCAGCAACAGCAGTCGCAGCAACAGCAACAGCAACAGCAGTAGCAGCAGCAGCCGCAGCAGCCGCAGCAACATGCGCGCCGCGTCCACGCACCCTGAGCTGCATGCCCTGTGACTGCGCAAGGTAAAGCAGCTCCACGTCAAAGGCCCAGCGCTCAATGTGCTGGGACGGGAAGAGCAGGCGCGCAGCCGCGCGCGGGAACAGCTTGAAGCCGCACTGCGTGTCGCGCACGCCGCGCACGCCGCCCAGCACCGCCACCAAGAAGTGGAAGCCGTACATGAGCACGTTGCGGTACC
>JBKBWW010000252.1:0-753 GCA_046314475.1 Hydrogenophaga sp. | reverse complement strand
GCGAATGCCTTGCGTACGCGAAGCACTGCAAAGGAGTTCTTTCCCACGTCCAGCTCCGGCTCATCCGGGTTCTCCAGCGACAGCAGCGCGGGGCGGCCGGGCACCACCCACCCCTTCTCCGCCTTGCGGTAGTATGTGCCGCCATGCCGCACGCTGATGCCGGCGTGCACGTAGTTGAAGGTGCAGCCATAGGTGTAGAAAAATTCGAGCAGCAGCTCGCCCAGCGACACCGTGTGCCAGTCGGACGCCAGTGCATGTGCGCCGTTGCTGTTGTTGTTGTTGCTGCTGCTGCTGCCGGCGCCGCCGGCGTCGCTAGCAGCATCGCCGCCCTGCACATCGTCGCCAGCGCTGCCAGCGTCGCCACCGCCACCGTCACCGCCACCGCCACCGCCACCGCCGCCCGCCTCACCGCCCTCCAGGAATGAAAACCGTGTGTGCTTGCCAGCCGACGAGGAGGCACGCCACGGCGGCACGCTGGTGGGCTTGGCGCGATGGCGCGGGCCGGGATCGCGCGCGCGGTGTTGCATCATGCTGACCAGCATCATGGTTAGCATGAACGACCCCACGCCGCCCGTATACGTCTCATTGAGGTCGCGCTGGGCCAGGAAGTACTTGAGCACCAGCGCCAGCGGCTTGATCATGGGGAAGCGGCGCATGTAGTCCTTCACCATCTCCGCCGTGCGCAGCCCGCCCGGCACGTCGAACGAGATGTCCACCGCCACCCCCGACGCAGCATGCTTGAACTTGATGATT
>JBKBWW010000251.1:0-755 GCA_046314475.1 Hydrogenophaga sp. | reverse complement strand
GTGCGTGCCAACAAGGACGCCCTGCACGCGCGCGCCGGCGAGCTGCTGCCGCGCCTGAGCAAGGACGCGGTGCACGGCGAGCCGCGGCTGCGCGTGCTGGCGCTCTGCACCCTCACCGCGCTGGCGGCCTACGACACCAAGGGCACGCTGTTCGACTCGCGCCAGCGCTCCGCCGGCAGCCTGCACACGCTGGTGGACGTCATGCAGCAGCTGGGGAGGGACGAGTCGCTGTCTGTACGTGCGCGCGCGCTCGCCGCCGCGCGCGTGGGGCTCACGTGTCTGCGCGCGCAGCCAATGGTGAGCGCGAGCCTGTTTGAGCACACGATGCTGCTGCTGACCCGCATCGCCAACTCCCCGGTGCGTATGCCACCACCGCCGCTGCTGCTGCCGCTACCGCTTCCGCCACCGCCACCGCCACCGCCACCGCCACCGCCACGCCACCGCCGCATGCTGACAGCCCCGCACAGGCGTACGCGCAACTGCTGGAGCTGCAAGTGGTGGAGCGACTGGCGGAGTGCAGGCACCTCACGCACCCGCACGCTGCCCTTGCTGACAGTGCGTGCCGCTGCTGCTGCCGCTGGCGGTGCCGCAAGCGCTGGCGGTGCTCTCGCTGACCTGCGCTCTGGCGCCCCCACAGGCCCCGTCATGCGCCTGCAGCTGCTGCTGCCTGCGCTCCAGCTGGTGGCTGCGTTGCTGCTGGCCCGTCGCTTGGACGCGCCCCGCCTCCCCGTCTCCGTCCCCGCCTCCGCCGACCT
>JBKBWW010000250.1:0-757 GCA_046314475.1 Hydrogenophaga sp. | reverse complement strand
TCTACCGGCGCGCCAAAGCCCAGCAGAGCCTCCGCGGCCGCCAGCCGCCCGCGTTGGGCAGCCAGCATCAGCGGCGTGAGCTTGTCTGCGTCGGGGGCGTTGGCGGGCGCGCCGCAGGTATGTAGGGCACGAATGACGGCCACGTGGCCGTGCTTGGCCGCGTGGTGCATGGCGGACCGCTTGTGCCGCGAATAGCCGTGCAGCAGAGAGCGCAGCAGCTGCACCTGCAGCTCGTGGGGGCGCGACAGGCGGTGAGCGGTGAGTGCCTCCGCCGCGGAGCCGCTGGCAGACGTGGTGCAGGCGCTGCCGTCGCTTGCATTGCGAACATCACCAGCAGCGCTGGCATCGCCAGTTTCGCCATCGCCGCCACCGCCACCACTGCCGCCACCACCGCTACCACCACCGCCACCGCCGCCACCGCCGCCACCGCCGCCACCGCCGCTACCGCCGCCACCGCCGCCACCGCCGCCACCGCCGCCACCGCCGCCACCGTCACTTCCCCCGCCCGCTGCAGCCTCCAACAATCCCGTCAGCAGCGCCCGTGCCTCCGCGCTCAGCGCGTCGGGCGCCGCGTGCAGCAGCAGCAGCGCCACATTGTGCGCGCGGCCAGCCCGCGCCGCCACGATCATCGGCGTGTGCTTCTTCTTTGCCGCTGCCGTCGGGTCCGCGCCCTGCCGTAGCAGCAACGCCAGCGGGCCCGGTCCCGAGCTGACGGCCGCGTAGTGCAGCGGCAGCCAGCCTGCGCTGTCCGCCACGG
>JBKBWW010000249.1:0-760 GCA_046314475.1 Hydrogenophaga sp. | reverse complement strand
GCTCCGCTGCGCGGGCGTGTCGGGCGCTCAGTGCATGCGAGCGCTGGACTCGCTGGCGAAGCACAGTGCAGATGCGGCGACGAGCATCACACGCGCGGTGCGCACGCACTCCTCGCTGTTGCTGGTGCCACCATCTCGACGCAGCATGCTGCTGCAGCGTGAGGCGAGCGCGCGAGCGGCAGGTGGCATGAGGCGCTTGCCCTCGGTGTTTGACAGGTTCAGCGTGAGCGACGTGTGCGCCGGTGACGCGGGTCCCTTCAAAGCCGCTGCATTGGATGGCACGGGTGCGCGACAGCTTGCCGGCAGTGGTGGTGGTGTTGGTGGCGGTGGCGGTGGCGGTGGCGGTGGCGGCGGTGGCGGCGTCAGCAACAGCAACAGCGTTGCCGCCGCGCTGGGGGCACCCGCGCGTCGCTTGCTGCCGCTGATGCGGCACTCGAGTCTGCGCCACATCGGGCTGCGCGGCGGCTACTCGCAGTATCGGGAGGTGGCGCCGGCCGCGACCATGGTGCCGGAGGTCACGGGGTACTACCGGCCGCGCGTGGCGGCGGAGGTGGATGAGTCCCTGTACACGGTGCCCATGCTGCTGCTGCGCGATTCGATCAAGTTTGACCCGGGGGTGCGAGACATTCTGAACAGCATTTGGTGCGTAGCTTTGCTGCTGCGCCGCCGCTCTAGCGTGCAAGCTTCGTCCTTCTCTCATGCCCGCCTCCGCGCGCGCACAGGGAGGTGGCAGACGACAATGGCGACGGCAGCATCAGCC
>JBKBWW010000248.1:0-761 GCA_046314475.1 Hydrogenophaga sp. | reverse complement strand
GCTGATGCAGAACGTGACGGGCCGCGTACAGGTGCGTGCGTCCGTGCGTGTGCGTGCGGCGGCGGGAGCTGAGGCTGCCTGCGAACGCACCGCAGACGCTGATCGATGAGGCGCGTCGCTGCGGCTGTTCCGGCTACCCGTTTCTCGTACGCCCAGCCGCCACCGCTCCGCCGTTGCCTGCTAACCATGCCTGCCGTGCGTTGCGCAGAAATACGACATGAACGGTTGGGACGTAGAGGATGTGCCGCAGGCGGCGCACTTGCGCGCGCAGGAGGCAGAGGGGGGTGAGCAGTCTTCCCTGAGCACTAGCGATCAGTCAGACGAGGGAGCGGCGGCGCGGGCGGCAAAAGTGGCGAGGGCAGCACTGCCGCTCGCCGCCACCGCCACCGCCGCCGCCACCGCCGCCACCGCCGCCACCGCCGCCACCGCCGCCAGCATGCGTTCAGCCGCTGCTGCCTCCACCGCCGGCTCAGACTCTGACGGGCTCGTGGGGCGCGCCGTGCCGCAGCCCGCGCGTCGACTGCGGCAGACGCGCCTGCGCCTCGTGCCGCGCGCAGCGTCGGCAGCGTCGGCAGCGTCGGCAGCGTCGGCAGCAGTTGCAACAGCAGCGACAACAGCAGCAACTACAGCAGTAGCAGCAACAGCAGTGTCAACACCGGCAGTGTTGGCTGCACCAGCAGTGTCGGCTGCGCCGGCGGTGTCAGCAGCAGCAGCACCCGCATCTCCAGGGGCCAGGGCAAGGCGCGCACCAGACGAGACGA
>JBKBWW010000247.1:0-761 GCA_046314475.1 Hydrogenophaga sp. | reverse complement strand
AGCGGCACGGCTTCAGTGACCACGCCTCCACTGGCTTGGGCGCACGTGCCGACTTTGCAAAGTTGAACAGCACAAACATGCGATTGCTCAGGTTCTGGCGGCAGGCGCGGCGCGTCATGATTGGCGGAGAGCCGACGCTGCAACAGTCACGGCGCGCACCTTGCGCTTCAGGTCGAACCCCAGTTTGTGCAGCGTCTGCACGAACCGCCGTACCCCTCGCTGCTCGCCGGGGGAGCTCTCGGGGGCGCCGCCGCCACCGCCGCCACCGCCGCCACCGCCGCCACCGCCGCCACCGCCGCCAGCGCTATCGCCAGCGCCATCGCCATCGCTGGATGCGGCGGTACCGTCGGGCGTGCTCATGTCGAACCGGCTGCGCACCTCAGCCACGAGCAGCAGGCCGCCGGGTTTCAGCGTGCGGTGCGCCTCGCGCAGGAACTCGATGAAGTTCACGCCCATGAGGGAGAGGCAGAACACAGCAACGTCCAGCGAGCTGTCAGGGAGCGGGACCTGCGTTGCGGGGATGACTGTGAGGTCTGCACCAGTGACGACAGCACTGCTGCGCTGGCAGCGACGCTGCACGCACATGCGCCATGTCGCAGGCGGTAACGCGGTCATTGACGGCCACCAAGTCAAAGGAGTGCACCGTGTTAGGGACACTCCGGGCAATCTTTGCATCCCCGCACCCAAAGTCTCCCACGCGCAATGCGGGATTGGCCCTGGCGAGGTGCACGCAGGCCATGAGTTCATGCACAGCACCGCCA
>JBKBWW010000246.1:0-769 GCA_046314475.1 Hydrogenophaga sp. | reverse complement strand
GCCCGCGGGTCTGACGCTGTTTGACTTGGCACGCACCACGCCGCCGCCGACACCGCCGACACCGCCGGCACCGCCGGCCATCTCCCCTCCTCGTGCCATCATGGCGCGGTACTTGCATGTTCGGACGGACGGCGGTGCCAGCCGCACAAGTGTCACGGCTGGTGTGCGTGTAAGCTCGGACATGCGGGCGCGCGTCGCTGCCGCGGTGGCGCAGGCAGCGGAAGTGGCGCGGCGGGCACAGGAGCGCGAGCAAGCCGCTGCGCGGCTGGCGTGGGGCCGGGGGACTGCACTCTCCCTGCAGCCCGCGGAGCGTGCGGGCGCGTCTGTGCGCGCGGCTGTGCGCCCACGGTCGGCTGCGCGATGGCGTGGCGGTGGCGGCGGTGGCGGTGGCGGTGGCGGTGGCGGTGGCGGTGGCGGTGGCATCGACGCAGGCAGCTATCTCGCGCAACACCGCGGCAGCCGCAGCGTGCAGCGCATGCGCGGCGGCGACGGCATCGCAGGCGGCACTGCCGCTGGCGGCATGGAGGCGGCGGAAGCGGTGGCTGCAGCGCAGACGCAACGACTGCTTTCGCCGGCGCCGCCACCAAGCAGCCGTCACGCTGGTGGCGAGGAGGTCGGCGCGGCGGAGCACGCCGTGTGGATGAATTCGGCCACCGTGCTGGCTGCCGTGCTGGCGCCCCCGCGGCGCACAGCCCGTGACGCACAGACCAACTGCGGTGCCCCAGGGGCCGCCCCCGTCCCCTCCCCGCGGCGCGCAGCGAACGCCGCC
>JBKBWW010000245.1:0-771 GCA_046314475.1 Hydrogenophaga sp. | reverse complement strand
GGCTCTGCCCCGCGCGCTGGTGGCGAGGCGTGAATGATGGCGCGGGTGGCACGCGCGCGCGCGCTCGTCGTACCATCAGCATGGCAAAATGGCGCGAGGTCCAGGCCGTGCAGGGGGAAATCAATGTGCGTGGCGAGCTTATCGCGGCGGAACGTGCCAAAGGAGAAGCGCTTGATGTGCAGCACCAGCACGGGCGGGTACCGGTACACCGCCATGTGCTTGTCGCTGTCCCGGTGCTGCTTGCACTTGGCGCAGTAGTAGCCGTCCTGATCGCTCAACCGCTCCTGCGCCGTAAAGGCGCGCAGGCAGTCCTCCAGCGAGCAGCGGCTCAGGCCGGCGCCGCGCAGGCCAAAGGTGCGCTCTCGCACTTGGGCGCGCTTGGGGATGGGGATCTGCGGTGGCGGTGGCGGTGGCGGTGGCGGTGGCGGTGGCGGTGGCGGGGGCGGCCGTGAGAGGGTGGCGCTACCTGCAGCAGCACCAGCAGCAAGCGCAGTGGCAACAGTGGCGGCAGCACCAACACCAACACAAGCACCAGCAGAAAGTGCAGTGGCAACAGTAGCACCCGCAGCACCCGCAGCAGCAGCAGCAGCAGCCGCAGCAGCAACAGCACCCGCAGCACCCGCAGCACCCGCAGCACCACCAACACTAGCACCACCCGCAGCACCAAGCGCAGTGGCAACAGGCGCGCGCTGCCGCACCGACAGGTCCCAGAAGGGATCAAAGGCGGTGGTAACGTGGGAGCAGGTGAGGCAGGTCACTTGCGAGCGCAGC
>JBKBWW010000244.1:0-780 GCA_046314475.1 Hydrogenophaga sp. | reverse complement strand
AGTCGTTGGGGCAGGCGCGCTGGCTGCAGTTTTCACCCTGCACACCCACAGCACCGGAATGAGCCAGCCGTAGGTCACGACGGCATGCGGAGCGATCGCGCGCGAGCGCACGTGGAAGCCGTCGTGGCACAGGCACCGCCCCCACTCATTGCAAGTGCCGTGGCCGCTGCAGCCATCGGGGCAGGTGCGGTCGCACAGCTGGCCCACAAAGCCATGCGCGCACTCGCACTTGCAGTCGCCGCCAGGGCACTTGCACACGCCGTTCACGCACGGGTGCACGCAGGTGCGCTGGTCGCACGCCATGCCCTTCCACCCAGGGTCACAAGAGCAGGTGCCGTTGCGGCACAGGCCATTCCCGCTGCACTCATGGTAGTGCTCGTTCACAGGGCACACACCTGCACGTGAGCAGGCCAAGCCATGAGCACGCAGCACGCGGTGCGCAGCGTGCAGGGCCAGATGGGCGGTGGCGGTGGCGGTGGCGGTGGCGGTGGCGGCAGTGGCGGCAGTGGCGGCAGTGGCGGCAGTGGCGCCGGCGGTGGCGCGCACGCACGTGACGAACAGTCGGCGCCCTTCCAGCCAGGGCGGCAGAAGCACACCCTGAGCTTCGGATCCTCGCCTGCAGGCCGGCACAGTCCCCGGCCTGAGCAGTCGCGGGGGCAGCGAGCTGCGCACATCGCGGGGGGCGGTGTGAGGCGCAGGGCCCCAACGCGCGGGCAGCGGCAGCCAGCGTACAGATGCTGCAGTCCAGCCCCTCCCACTCCGTGTCACACTCGCACAAGT
>JBKBWW010000243.1:0-780 GCA_046314475.1 Hydrogenophaga sp. | reverse complement strand
CTCGCCAAGCAAGTCGAACCCGCGGTAATGCGGCAGCAGAATGCTGAAGCGGTGCAAAAAGGGGACCACCGCTACGTCGGCCTGCGTGCGCAAGTGCGTCAGCGGGGAGGGGAAATGGCGCATCGCGAGCAGCAGCAGCAGCGTGCACGCCCCTGCTGGCGCTGGCTTGTTGCCAGAGGGGGAGTATGGAAGCACGCATCGCTCGCTGCGCCGCCCGCGCTCTGGCAGTGTTCCGCGCTCCCGCGCTGCGGCCAGCAGCTCCGACGCTGAGCAGCTGCAGCTGGTGGACAGGCTGCTGAGTGCGCGCGCTGCCGCCGCGCTGGACCTGAGTCCCGGGGGCGGGAGGCGGGGCGGCGCGGGCAGTGGCGCCGGAAGCGGCGGCAGCGGCGACATGGACGGCAGCAGCATGCGAAGCAGCCGCAGCCGCGGCGGCGCCGGTGGCGGTGGCGGTGGCGGTGGCGGTGGCGGCGGCGGCGAGGATGGCGGAGGCAGAGGCCACAGCAGCAGGGCAGCGGCATCGCCCCGCTCCGGCTCGCGCGCGCAGGCGGGCGGCGTGGTGGGGCTGTACAACCTGGGCAACACCTGCTTCATGAACAGCTGCCTGCAGTGCCTGGCGCACGTGCCCGCGCTGGCCTCCTTTTTCAGCAGCGGCCGCTTCCGCGCCGACCTGAGCAGCAGCAGCCCACTCAAGGGCCGGCTGGCCGCCGCCTTTGGCGCGCTGATGCAGCAGCTGTGGTCGGCGACGGCGTTCTCTGCGGAGCGGCCCGTGGAGGTGAAGCG
>JBKBWW010000242.1:0-780 GCA_046314475.1 Hydrogenophaga sp. | reverse complement strand
CGCCGCGTGGCTACCGCCGCGCCACCAATACCTTGAAATCATCTGCCAGCTCCTGCGATGTGGCGGCGCCGCCCTGCGAACGGAAGTATTGCTTCAGCCGCTGCAGAAGTGAGCGTGCCAGTGCGTCCGACGGGTCGTCCGGCTCGAGCACGCTACCGCCGTCGCTGGCATCGCCGCCAGCATCTGTGCGCGCTCGTAGGCGAGCAAGAATCTCTGCAGAGCCCCGCGGTGCTCCCTGCAACGGCATGCGCGCATCAGCGGCTGGGCACATGTCGCTGCAGCACGGTGCACTCACCTGCTGCGAGTAAGCACCCGCTCCTGCCCCCGCGGATGCAAAGAAAGAGCGGCCTGTTGCTCCGCCGCCGCCACCGCCACCGCCACCGCCACCGCCACCGCCACTGCCACCGCCACCGCCACCACCGCCGCCGCCGCTCTCAATCTCGGCGGAGCCGGAGCCGGAGGGCATGTCTTGCAGAGCCCCGGTACGCGCCTCGCTGCCGGACATAACCTGCAAGTACGCCTGCCGCTGCGGCCCGGCTGCGCGTCAGGTGCGGCGCCTGAGCGCGCATCGCGTGGTGGACGCTCACCATCAGGCTCGCGTTGGACGTTCTGCCGAACCGCTCGCTCGCAGCCCGCCCTACGCCGCCGTACCGCCCTGTCCACGTGGGCACCGCCACGTCGCCGGCACTGACGCGCTGGCACATGGTGGACGACATACGGAGCGCCTCCGCGGCCCGCTGCGCGATGCGATCCGCCTCCGCCTCCAGCATGGCGCGCTCA
>JBKBWW010000241.1:0-780 GCA_046314475.1 Hydrogenophaga sp. | reverse complement strand
CCGCTTGCGGTCACTGCTGTCGCTGTCGACGTTGCCAGCATCGCCACCGCTGCCACCACCGCGATCTGCGCGTGCGTGCGCGGCGCGCGCTGGTTTCGCGACCGCAGCGCCTCTGCCCCGCCTCGCGCTTGCCCCTTTGGGGCGCGACCGGCCTCGGGAGGCAGGCTTGGCCGCAGCTCGGCGTGGGCGCGCGGGGCTGGCTTCGTCGTCGTCACTGCTTCCACTGGCTTCAGTGCCTGGCACCGCACGTTGCGTTGCAGCAGCGCCTGACCACGATTCCTCGTGAGACTGGGGCACTCCTGGCACTGAGTCCCGCGATGCATGCAGGCTTTCATCGTCTGAAGCCACCGCGGCTTGCAGCGACACGCGCGGCTTGTCTGTCCCGCCATTTGCGCCGCCGCCACCGCCGACACCGCCACCGCCGCCGCCGCCACCGCCGCCACCGCCGCCACCGCCGCCACCCCCACTGCCGTGCGCTCGCACATGCACATGCGTACGACCTGCGCGCTGCTGCGGCTGCCGTTGCGACACAGTGCGAGCACTGGCTCTTGCGGGCGGAGGAGCATGTGCGGCAAGGGGCGGACTGTCCATCGCGCTGGACAGCAGCACCGCCGAGTGATCAGCGCCGACCCTCCCTTTCCCAGCGCTGAACTGCAACCTCTTGGACGCAGTACTGCTGTCTGCCTCTGTTGCGTTGCTGGACTGACGCCGGCCTTCCGACCGGCGACGCGCGCTGGGGGGCGATGGCGGCGCTGCCGCGGGTGGGTGACGATCAGCGCG
>JBKBWW010000240.1:0-781 GCA_046314475.1 Hydrogenophaga sp. | reverse complement strand
CTGCGGCGCGCAGTGTGCAGCCGCCGGATGCAGGCAAGCGGGAGTGAGCGTGCGCTGCATGAGCAGGCGGTGCTTGCACAGTGCACTGTTGTTTCATTACGCGGCTGTTGCCATTGCACTGCTGCTATCGTCGCAGCGGCGCCACAGCGGCGGTGGCGGCATCATGAAGCGACTTCCACTGCGCGGCGCACTGCGCCTGCTTGCTCTGCAGCGCCGCAAACCGCTGCGCGTGCCCCGCCTGCCAGCGCTCCGACAGCGGCTCCCGCGCGGGCATGGGACGCAGCACGGGGAATATCTCAAAGAGGGACTCCTTCATGCGCTCCAGCGGCCCGTCCCGCAGCACCGACTCGATCACCAGCCGCCGCCCGAACGCCGCAACACCGCTGCCCCCGCCACTAGCGCTGCCCGCAACGCTGCCGCCACTGCCGCCGCCACCACCGCCGCCACCGCCGCCGCCACCACCACCGCCGCCGCCACCACCGCTGCCCGCACCGCTGCCCGCAGAGGCACTGCTCATGCCACCAACCACACTGCTGCTGCCGTCACCTCGTGCGGCCGCGCCGCCTGCAGCGGGACCGCTGTGCCCGCCGCCACCGCCGCCACCGCCGCCACCGCCGCCGCTACTGCCGAGGGCAGCAGGGCCGCCGCCTGGCGCGGCGAGGACGCTCGTCGAACCAGCAGCGGGAGAAGCTGAGGTGCCGGCGCTGCTGCCGCTCGCCGTGGCGCCCGCACCCCCCTCCCCAGCCGCACTCGCGCCCGTGCCGCCGCCGCCGCCGCCGCC
>JBKBWW010000239.1:0-785 GCA_046314475.1 Hydrogenophaga sp. | reverse complement strand
GCGCGGCACGTACAGCTGGTACAGAATCATGCCCGCGCTCCACACGTCCACCGCCTTGCTGTACCCGCGGCTCACGCCCTGCGCCAGGATCTCGGGTGCTGCCAGCGCGTGGCAGGGTGACCAACGGTGGCCCAGTCGGTGGGCGACAACGGCAGCGCGGCGCGCGCGCACCAATGTACAGCGGCGTGCCGCAGATGGTAGTCATCATGCTGCGGTCACCCAGCGCTTTGGCCAGCTGCGTCGCGAGCGGGTGGGCGGCGCATTGAGCATGACACGTATAGCTGTGGCGGCGGTGGCGGTGGTGGCAGCGGTGGCGGCGGTGGCGGCGGTGGCGGCGGTGGCGGTGGCGGCCACAGCGGTGGCGGCAGCGGCAGCGGCAGCGCACCCCAAAGTCCGCAATCTTGACGATGGGCAGCCCACCTTCCACGGCGCTCAGCATGATATTCTCCGGCTTCAAGTCTGCGAGCGGCAGCGCAGAGCAGGCGGCGGTCGGCACACCCGCGCGCGCAGCAGTGATCGCCGCCGATCGACGGCGCGAAGCACGCACCGCGGTGCGCAATGTCTTGCTCGTGCAAGAACTCGAGCGCTGAGAGCACCTGGAAGATGCAGCGTCGCGCCTCCGCCGCCGCCATGCGCCCCACACGCTTCAGCACGTCGCTCAGGTCGCCGCCGTCAGCGCTGCGCAGGCGGCGCCGCGCCACAGTCAGCCCACCCGCCTTCAGGCGCGCGCGCACGGTGACGGCGGCAGCACGCACAATTCCAGCATGATCACCACAAACTTGGGC
>JBKBWW010000238.1:0-786 GCA_046314475.1 Hydrogenophaga sp. | reverse complement strand
GCACCGTCATGTGCGCCGCGTGCCACCTGCACCACGTGCAGGCGTACCCCTCGCACGTGCAGGAGCCGTTGCAGCAGCGGCGCCAGTTGATCTGCGCGCGGTGCAGGGTGTCGGAGGCGACGCGGGAGTGTGTTCGTTGCGGGTGCGAGGCCAGCACGGGCGGCGGGCTGTACGTGATCATGCACAAGCGCGCGCTGGACCTTGCCACGGGCGACCCGGTGGACACCAGCGAAGTGACGCGCCCCGAGACGCTGCACAAGCCGTTGCGAAAGGACAAGCGCGGGCGCGTGGTGTTCCTGCCGCGCTCCACCGAGCCAGACCCGTGGGCGCGCCCCCCCTCCGGGCGAGGAGGAGGTGGCGGTGGCGGTGGCGGTGGCGGTGGCGGTGGCGGTGGCGGCGCGGCAGACCTGCCGGCACGCAGCGTGCCGGCGCAGGGCAAGGATGGGGCGGGGGTGGGCGATGAGATCATCTCGCGCGCCATCCTGCGCCCGCACTCCCTGCGCGCGCGCCCTGCCGCGCTGCCGCACGGCGTGCGTTCCGGGCCGTGGGCGCAGCGTGCTCAGGCCACCATCGGCGCCGTCACCGCGTCGCGGCTGCGCCCGCGCCCGCCCGACCGCCCGCCGCCGCGGCAGGTGGGCAGGAAGGGCAGCGGGTCGGAGGATGAGGGTTCCGGGGATGACAAGCGGGAGCTGGCGGGGCTGCGCGCGCTGCAGCTGGCGCGCAAGGCGATTGGCGCGTTTGTGGCGGCCGCCACGCAGGAGGTTGACGTGGAGGAGGAGGCGCGTC
>JBKBWW010000237.1:0-791 GCA_046314475.1 Hydrogenophaga sp. | reverse complement strand
ACCGGCGATCAGCTGCTGGGCGACGCGGACAAGGGCGAGCGGCTGCACCAGCGCGCCTGCCTGCTGGAGCACATGGGGCAGCCCGTGCAGGCGGCAGCCACCTACCGGCTGGCGCTGGAGGCCAAGCGACGCGCGGGGGCGGGGGCGCACCCGTCCGTAGCGCACACGCTGCTGTGCCTGGGCGAGCTGCTGGACGGCGGCGGCAAGCTGGACGAGGCGATGGCGGCGTTTATGGAGGCGTATGACACGCTGCTGCAGGTGAAGGCTGCCGCCACCGCCGCCACCGGTGCCGACACGGGCAACACTGGCAGCAGTGCTGGCGGGCATGACAGCACCCACTCGCCCGCCGCTGGCCAGGCTGCTGCCGCCACCACCACCGCCACCGCCACCGCCACCGCCACCGCCACCTCCGCGGCTGGCAGCGGCATGGGCGGCACGCCGGACGTTCAGCTGCTGCTGGCGCGCGCTCTAGCGCGCATGGGTGGCGGGCTGGCCAACAACGGCAACCGCAACGCCGCAATGGCGCGGCTGGCCGAGGCCGTCAAGATCCTGCGCGCCATTGTCGCTGCGCCCCCCGACAACCTCACCGCCATTCTGGAGCTGGCAGCCACGCAGTGCGAGCAGGGCGCGCTGGTGGCGGAGGCAGGCAACGCGGAGGCGGCGCTGGCGGCGTACGCGGAGGCGGCGGAGGCAGCGCGCCGCGCGCTGACGCTCTGCCCCTCCCCAACCGCCGCTGCCTCTGCCGCTGCCTCTGCCGCTGCTTCTGCCGCCTCCGCCTCTGCTGCTTCTGT
>JBKBWW010000236.1:0-793 GCA_046314475.1 Hydrogenophaga sp. | reverse complement strand
CCGCCCGCGGCCGCAGCAGCGGCAGCGGGGCCGCCAGCCGCGCCAGCCGCTCGTGCATAGCAAGCAGCTGCCCGTGCTTGGCTGCCAGCTGCGACTGGAGCGCGCCCGCGCGATCGCTGGCACGCGACCAGCCAGCCTCCGACACGGCGGCGGCGGAGCCCTCGCTGGCCAGCGTGGGCGCCACATCCAGCAGCTGCAGCTGCAGCTGCAGGCGCTCGTTCATGACGCGGCTCACGTCACGCAGCAGGCCGCGGTCACGGTCCAGCGCCGCCTGCTGCGCCTCCAGCGCGCGCCGGTCGCTCTGCAGCCGCTGCAGCCCGCGCTCCAGCTCACGCTGCAGCGTGCCATCCGCGCTGTTGACGCCACCGCCACCGCCACCGCCACCGCCACCGCCACCGCTGCCCGCGCCGCGCCGTGGTCGCAGCGCCGCGCTCTCGTCCCGCAGCGAAGCCGCCTCACGCCGCAGCGCCGCCGCCTCCTCCTCCGCGGCGCTGGCGCGCTGCGTCGCCTCCCGCACCCGCTGCTGCCACTTCTCCGCCTCCTCCTCTCGCTCCGCGCGACGCACGGACAGACACATGTTGGCGGTTTCCAGCTCGCGGCCCATCGTCTCCAAGCGCTGCTGCGCCAGCGCCAGCTCGCGTGCGGCGGCAGCAGCCTGTGGTGCGCAGGGAGGGTGGAGGCGAGGTCAGCGTGCAGCGCGGCAACGCGACGGCGGCGCACGCGCCTTGTCCTCCCCGCGGTCGATCGCCTGCCGCAGCGCTCGCTCCAGCTGCTGCTCCCGCACGCGCAGCTC
>JBKBWW010000235.1:0-799 GCA_046314475.1 Hydrogenophaga sp. | reverse complement strand
CACACGCTGGGAGGAGGCTGTGATGCCCCCGCGCAGATCCATGCTAGCCCGCAGCGCCTGCGTCTGCTGCTGCGTCCGCGCTCGTGCGCGCTGCAGCAGCCGCTGCGCCAGGCTGGGTCGCCGCGCGTGCCCGCGCGGCGCGCGGTCGCCGGCGTCGCGGGCGTCATGCCGCCGCGCCGCCGCGCCCGCCGTCTCCGGCAGCCAGCCCGCGGAGGGGCCCCGGCGCGCCAGCGTGTGCGCGTACATGGCATCGCCCGCGCCCCACCAGCTAAAGTCGTTGGCGCCCTCGAATGCCTGCAGCAAGGGCGTGAGGAAGATGGCCGATGGCGGTGGCGGTGGCGGTGGCGGTGGCGGCGGCAGCCGCGCTCACCTTCAGGCCCATCTCGCGGCAGCGGTGCTCGCGAATGTGGCTGGCCGTCCACAGCAGCTGCTCTTGCGTGCGCAGCGCGCTGGTCTGCGTCAGCAGGTCCATCACGTGTGCGCGCAGCAGCATGCCTGCGCCGTGATGCCCGGGTGGAGTGAGTGACCCGCAGCAGGCGCAGTAACTCAACGCGGCGCGGTGTGCAACGGACCGTGTTGCCGTCGCAGCTGCTGCACGTGAGGCAGCCGCACGTAGTCCGCCAGTGGCATGGCATTTTGCGGCTCTGCCACCAGCAGCCGGTCTGCCAGCTGCGCCCCTGTCACGCCCGCGTCCAGCCCATCCCACGCCACCGGCTGCGCGGCCGCAGCCGCGGCAAGCGGGCGGAAGTGGCGGAGCACGGCCAGCGCCTCCAGCTGTACGTGCGCAAGTGCGCGCGGG
>JBKBWW010000234.1:0-800 GCA_046314475.1 Hydrogenophaga sp. | reverse complement strand
GCCGGCGCGGAGAGCGCGGAGGGAAAGGCCAGCAGTTCCGACCGCTTGTGCGCGGTGCGCATCTTCGACACGAGGGAGGCCTCGGTGCTGCGCGGGAAGAGGCAGGCCTCGTCCAGCAGCGCCAGCAGCCCCAGCGGCTTCTTGTCAATCAAATCAATGATTGGCTGGTTGTCCTGGAAGGTGACGGAGCGAAAGTCAATGCCCTCCTGCACGTACAGCGCCTGCTCCAGCTGGAACACGTGCCGCGTGAAGTGCTGCTGCAGCTTCTCGTTGGCGTAGTTGATGCACAGCTGCTCAAAGGAGTTGACGCCCAGCACCTCAAACCCAAAGATGTCCAGCACGCCCACCGTGACCGACGCCGCCGCGCCGCTGCTGCCACGCGCGGACCAGCCGTCTTGCAACTCTGCGCTGCTGTGGCTGTGCTCGCCGCTGTCTGCACTCTCGCCGCCGCTGTCCTCGCCGCCACCGTCGCCACCGCCGCCACCGCCGCCACCGCCGCCACCGCCGCCACCGCCGCTGGTGCTTGCTGCAGCCAGACTGGCGTTGATGCGACCCACCAGCCAATCAAACGTGCGGCTGTACAGCGCTTTGGCCGTGGCGTCGCGCGAGGCGGCCGCCTCCACGGGCGACAGCGTGGCCCGCATGCCGCGAACCGCGCGCGTGCACAGCGCCGTTTCCAGCGCGCTCGGCGGCACGGCCAGCAGCTGCGCCGCCTGCTGCAGCGCGCTGGGCGTGCTGCAGCTGCTGCTGTCGTCCCCCGCAAAGTTGCACTCGCCCAAGTGCAGAATGGCGACCAGCAG
>JBKBWW010000233.1:0-806 GCA_046314475.1 Hydrogenophaga sp. | reverse complement strand
GGGTCGCGATAGCGAGTGCATTCTGAGCGAGGGCCATGACGGGGGGCGTGTAGGACTACAGTGCATTCTGAGCGTTGCTGGAATGCGTAGCGCGCGCGCACGAGAAACATTGGCTCCGGCCGGCCCATGATGTCACTACCGGGAACCCCTCAAGAATTGCTGAATGCGAAGCTTCGCCTCCGTCGCCGCTGCCACCACCACGCGAGCCGGTACGTCATCGCGGGAGGCTGAGAGCCAGCACACTTCGCTCGCCGCAGCGTCACGAGGACGCATCGGGGGGGAGAGGTGCTCAGTAAGAGCGGCAGCCGAATCGGATGCCGCGATGTCGAGCGGGGCGCCGCCACTGCCGTCACCGCCGCCACCGCCGCCACCGCCGCCACCGCCGCCACCGCCGCCACCGCCGCCGGCACCGTCATTACCGCTGTCACTTGTATAATCGCTCCCCCCACGTACTGCAGCGACAGCAGCCACTGCGGCGACGGCGGCGGAGCCTTGTCGGATGTCGGCGGAGGCCGAGATTCGCTGCCGCTTCGTTTCGCGCTCCCGTGCTTCCCCCGGGAACGCGCGCTCGGCATGCCGCGGCTGCGGACGAGACGGCATGACAGGCGCTGGCTCATTCTGCAGCTGCTCCACCGCGAGACTGCGCTTGCGTTTCTGCCGGGCGTCGGAGCCAGCGGCGGCGGCAGCTCTCATCCCGAGCGCGCATAGATCCAGAATACTGCGCACCACACTGCGCAGCTCCGTGAGTGCAGCGCGTTTGGCGGCTTTGTGCTCCCCGTGGACCAGGGTCACGCATACGTGCTCGG
>JBKBWW010000232.1:0-807 GCA_046314475.1 Hydrogenophaga sp. | reverse complement strand
GCTGCTCTCACCGCCGCCGCAGCCGCTGCCGCCGCCGCTGCCGCCGCTGCTACCACCCGCCAGCACCCCTGGCGGCCGCGCGGTGTCCGGCAGGGCATCCGCATACAGGGTGCGCACGTGCGCCAGCAGCGTGCTCCATGACACTCGCACCTCCTCCTCCTCCTCCGGTGCCGCCCCCGCCGCCCCCTGCAGCTGCGCGCAAACGTGCGCCACGAGTTGGGGCGGCTGCAGCCAGGTTACCAGGTCCTCGTCGCCGTCCAGCGATTGCAGCAGCGACAGCAGCCGCGGCTGCCCGTCGCTGGCCTTGCGCTGCGCGTCGAACAGTCGACGCAGGCGCGAAAGGCGCAGGCTGTGCTGCTGCGGCGTCACGTCTGGGGACGCGGGCGCAAGTGGCGCGCGTGGCGCGGGCGGCGGTGGCGGTGGCGGTGGCGGTGGCGGTGGCGGTGGCGGTGATGATGGTGACGGCGGTGTTGCCGCAGTGGGCGCAGGGCGATGCGCGGGCCGAGCCGATGCTGCCGCCGCGCGCGCAGAAGATGAAGAAAGCTGCTGCTGCTGCTGCTGCTGCTGCTGCGGCTGCTGTGGCGGCGGCGGCTGCTGTGGCGGCGGCGGTGGTGACGGCGGCGGCGACGGCGGCGGCGAAGTGCGGTGCAGCGCCGTGGGCGCGTCATGCGCATTCGCGTGGGGGTATGCAGGGGGAGTGTCGGAGTGCCATGAGGGGTCATCCGCGGCGCCCAACGGCGCGTGCAGCTCGCTGGCACCGTCGTCCTCACTTCCGCCTCCATTGCCGCCATTGCCGTCAATGCTGCC
>JBKBWW010000231.1:0-808 GCA_046314475.1 Hydrogenophaga sp. | reverse complement strand
GGACTTCCACCACACCGTGTACACCCTCACCGCGCCCACCGCCCCCGCCGAATCTGCAGCCGTCGCGTCACCTGGCTTTTCACAGGCACCGCGCAGCCCAGGATCGCCCGTCTCTCCACGCGGCGCCGGCAACGGCGAGAACGTGGCCCGCGTGCTGCGCGTGCTGCACGAAATTGGGCTCAAGGCCACGTTTCCGGCGGCGGCGTGCAACGTGGAGCGCGGCGCGGTGCTGTCAGAGGCGTACAACATGACGGGCATTGACGTGCGTGTGGGCGGCGGCCGGCGCCGAAGCGTGCGATCGATCGCTCACGTGCGCTGGCTGCGCAGCTGCGGTTGGAGCGGCAGTACTTTTCTCAGATCCACCACGACAATCAGCTTCCACAACGGTGCGGCCTGCCGTCACCGCCGCTACCGCTACCGCTACTGCCACCGCCACCGCCACCGCCACCGCCACCGCCACCGCTGGGCGACTCACCCGAGCCCCTGCGCAGGTTCCCCATTGGGCAGGCTGAGCAGATCAAGCGGTGGACGGCGCACGAGCTGCGCAGCTTTTACGAGCGCTGGTACCGGCCGTCCAACATGACGCTATACGTGGTGGGCGACGTGGACGTGGGCGACGTGATGCAGACGGCGGAGCAGCTGTTTGGCGCGGAGCCCGCGGATGCGACGGGTGCGTGCGTGCGTGCGTGCGTGCGTGCGCAGCGCGTGTGGTCTGCGCACGTGCTCACGCCACACGGGGCAGACCCGGAGCAGCCGAACCTGCGGGACCGCGAGCGCGTCCGCCACACGTTTGGCGCCGCGCCCGTCG
>JBKBWW010000230.1:0-808 GCA_046314475.1 Hydrogenophaga sp. | reverse complement strand
AGTCCGTGCTGAGCTTCGTGCTGAGCGCGTTCGTGGCATCGTACATGCGGCTGGTGGACTGCGAGCGCCGCATCATCTTGAACGGCGACGTGCACGAGGTGCGGAGGCCTGCCGCGCGCGCAGCGGTGCGTACAATGCTCACTCGTCGCTGTGCAGGAGGATGACTTCTCGACGGGCTTGCACAAAGTGAAGCTGCACAAGTTCAGCACCGCCCTCACCACGCAGCAGGTGCTGCGCGGCGCCAAGGTGGCGGAGACGCTGCTCAAGGCGCGGCGGGCGGCGCTGCTGCAACCGGAGCTGCTGGCGCACGCGCCTGCAGCCCGCTCCGCGGCCACCAATGGAGCGCGCGCGGCGTCGGGTGACAGCCCGCCTGCGGCGGAGGCTGCGGCGGATGATGCTGCTGCCAGTGGCGGCGGTGGCGGCGGTGGCGGCGGTGGCGGCAAGCGGAAGAACCGGCGCAAGAAGGGCAAGGGCAAACGCGACGTTGACACGGCAGCTGGTGCTGATGAGCCGGCGGAGGCGGCTGCAGGGGCCGCGACCGCGAGCGCTGCTGCAACGGATGCGGCCGACGGCAGCGCGACTGGGTCGCCCATGTGGTGTCTGCTGCGTGCAGGCGCCGCAACTGCGCAGGTGCAGCTGCTGCCGGTTGGTGCGGAGGTTGGGGAGGAGGCGGATCTGTGCCAAGCGGCGCTGCAGCACCTGAGTCTGCTACGCGCCCTGCACGGTGCCAACCTGCAGCTGGTACGCGCTGCGCCGCCGCACCGCCGCGTCAGCGCGCAAGACGCACGGATGCGTAGGCGCGCGCACC
>JBKBWW010000229.1:0-812 GCA_046314475.1 Hydrogenophaga sp. | reverse complement strand
GAACCGCGCAGCCCGCACGTTGTAGAATCGCTTCGTCTCTTCCACAGTCCACCGAGCACCGGGTCGGCGCTTGCCATACGTACTAGAATGCCGCTCGCCAGCATCCGCCACAACATCTGCCTCAACCAGCGAAGATGCTTCTGGTGCACCCACTGCCACTTGCTGCCAACACGCGATGCACGAATGAGCCGGCATGTACGTGCACATAAGACGGGTGCATACCAAGCTCGACTCATCCAGCACAAAGGCGCCATTAACCATGCGCACACGAACGCCACCGCCGCCACCACCGCCACCACCGCCACCACCGCCACCACCGCCACCACCGCCACCACCGCCACCACCGCCACCGCCACCGCCACCGCCACCGCCACCGCCACCGCCACCGCCACCACCGCTGGCGCTGTCCAACGAAGCGGGTCGTGAGAAAACGCAAGCGTCATCGCTGCGTAATTGCTGCATACTTGTTATCTTCAGGTGCAGCATCGTCCCCGCCCACCCGTCGGCGCTTGCGCGACTGCAACTTTGTGAGGACTGGCGTTCGCGCGGGTGCTGCGCGGCAGTGCATACCGGTTTGGCGGTCGAGGTCTCCATTGGAACACCAGAGCTATTGTCGAACAAGAAATCGGCCAGCACCCGCCTCCTCGCCTCCTCTTGCGCGTCCGGCTCACCCTCATCACCCTGCCCAACACGCACGAAATCGCCCTGCTCTGCTGCCGAGGCATCGCTCGGCACATCAGCTGTATGGCCCATCTGCCAAAGTAGCCCATTAGCCTTTGGGATCGTGGCCCAGAGTGCGGCGCGGCAACGCG
>JBKBWW010000228.1:0-813 GCA_046314475.1 Hydrogenophaga sp. | reverse complement strand
TGGTGGCGCTGGGCTGCAGCGCACGTGGCGGCGGGCCGGCCACGCACGTGCTGGAAGCCGTGACTGCCACCATGCGCAGTGTGCACGCGGTGAACGCGCGCCAAGCGTCGGCCGGTGATGCGAGCGACTTGGGGATGGAGGAGCGGGACGTGGCGGCGCTGGAAGACGCCGTGGACAGTGCGTCCTTTGCGTTCACGGGGGCGCAGCTAAAGTCGCTTCACGACACGCTGGTCACCTGCGCCAACCGCTACACCAAAGTGCGTGTGCATGCGCGTGCCTGCGCTGCTGCCGCCACCGCCGCCACCGCCGCCACCGCCGCCACCACCGCCACCGCCGCCACCGTCGCCACCGCCGCCACCGCCTTGCCTCATTCACTGCGCACTCTGTGCACTGCCAGACCGGCACTGTTCCAGCAGCGCTCGTGCAGCGCGTGCGCGTGCTGCTGCGTCACACGAAGCTGCTGGCGCTGCTGCCGCCGAAGCTGGCCAGGGCACAGCACGCTGCGGCAGCCAAGCTGGAGAAAGCGCACCCCGAACGGCCTGGCGGGCAGAGGGACGCTGCGGTCGCAGCAGCGGCAGCACCAGAGGAGGCGGAAGGCGACGAGGCCGCCACAGAGGCGGCGGCTGCAGAACAAGCGCCTGCCGACCCCGACCCCGACCCCGTCAGCGTCGATGCGAAGCTGCTGAACACGCAGCGCCGCCTCTGGGGTAGCCTGTACACCTTTGCCAACGCCCCAGGCGCGACCGCGGCGACGCTGCAACGCGCGCTCACTGCGCTGGAGCACGCGCTGCCGGAGCGTGACGTCATGCTCGT
>JBKBWW010000227.1:0-814 GCA_046314475.1 Hydrogenophaga sp. | reverse complement strand
CCGCGCGCAGGCAGCGGACACGCACGCTGTGCAAACACCTCCACCTCCGCGATGGACAGGTAAGCTGCGGACTCCAGCTGCACGCGCACGTAGCGCCCAGTGACGTTGGCAGGGAGGGAGAGCGTCGTCAGGCGCCGAGGAGTGCTGCGGCAGCGGCGGGGGCGTGAGCGGGCCGGAGGGCGGGCGGACGCGCGCGCGGGTGCGCAGGCACGCACGTGACGCGGCGCTGCCACACAGCGGCCAGCCTGGCCTCCGCCAGCGAGTCGTCAGCGGGCGGGTGAGCGAGCACCATGACCCAGGCGGGGAGCAGGCGCGTGGACAGCTCCTGGACCTCGCCCTTGTAGTTGTACCACACGTTTGCGCTGCCGGCGCGCAGCAGCGTGGCCTCCGCCGCCGCGCCGGCGCCGGTGAGGGTGCCGGCAGTCAGGGCCTCCATGGGCGGCACCGGGCCTGCGTCCACGCGGTGAGCAGTCACAGCGGCGGTGGCGGCGGTGGCGGCGGTGGCGGCGGCAGCGGTGGTGGTGGTAGCGGCGGCGACGGCGGCGGCGGCGGCGGCGGACGCACCTGCGTTGCTGACAAAGGTGACGAACCAGGAGTAACCCCCGAACCGCCCCTCCGGCTCCCGCGCCACCTCCACTGCACCCACGTGCGGCAGCGCCTGCAGCCGCGCCTGCATGCTCTCTCCCACCCCCGCCCCGGTGCCCACGTGCTGGGCGCCAGGCTGCTCGTCCGTCACGCTGGCCACGGCGGCGTGGTGAATGGGCGCGGTGACGTGCCACTGGCCCGCAAAGGTGACGTTGAGGCGGAAGCTGCC
>JBKBWW010000226.1:0-816 GCA_046314475.1 Hydrogenophaga sp. | reverse complement strand
TGCAGAAGTACGACTGGGAGTTTGCGATCCAGGAGGTGAACGCCGCGGCGGTGAACGCACTCACGGAGGAGGATGCAGAGGGTGGTGCGGCGGGCGCTGACCCGGAGGTGGAGGCCAAGGTGAGGCCGCACGCGCAGTGGCCGCGCGGGTGGCGTGCTTGCCGTCGCGTCCCAGCACTCACCTGCCCGTCCGTGCGTCAGCTGCGCGCGATGGAGGAGGCCATGGCGGCGGAGCGCGCGCGCGCGGCGGAGGAGGCGGCGGCGCTGCGCAAGCGGATGGAGGAGGAGATGCAGCGGCAGATGCGAGAGCGCGAGGAGGCGCTGCGCGCGGGCATGCCTGACGACTCAGAGCTGCAGCGCCGGCTCAAGGCACGCGCCCGCCGCCGCCGCCGCTGCTGCTGCTGATGTTGATGATGTTGATGATGCTGTTGCTGCTGCTGCTGTTGTTGCCGCCACCGCCACCGCCACCGCCACCGCCGCCGCCACCGCCACCGCCGCTGCTGCTGTTGTTGCTACCATCGCCGCCGCTGTCACTCCACTCGTCGCCGCCGCTGACCCCCCCGCGCAGGAGCAAGAGGAGCGGCTGGCGCGGGAGCAGCAGCAGCAGCTGGAGGAGCAACAGCAGCGCATGGCGGAGCTGGAGACGCGGCTGAAGCAGCAGGTGGAGGAGACGGAGCGGCTGGCCGCGCGCAAGAAGCGAGAGCAGCAGGAGCGCAGGTGCGTGCGTGCGTGCGTGCGTGCGTGCGTGCGTGCGTGCGTGCGTGCGTGCGTGCGTGCGTGCGTGCGCGCGCCGCCGCCGCCGCTGCTGTTGCTGCTG
>JBKBWW010000225.1:0-818 GCA_046314475.1 Hydrogenophaga sp. | reverse complement strand
ACCAGCGCATCAGCCACGCGCGCCCGCACGGTGGGCGCCAGTGCCACGGGCCCTGCAAGCAGCTCCTGCAGCAGTGCGGAGCGTCGAGCGCGCTGCCGGACCCGCCGCTCCAGCAGCAGCGGGTGCACGCGGCGAGCGCGCGGTTGGGAGGCGGTGTGGGCACCCGCTAACTGCCCTCCGCGCGCCAACGCGTCCGCTGCCTCTTCCTCCGCGATTCGCTGAAGTAGTGTGGCTCGCACAGAGCGGAACACGAGGGCGACAGGCAAGTCGTCCTCCCCGTAATCCACCTTCCACACGCCACCATCTTGCAGCGGCAGCATGTGCACAGTGGGGTAGCGGAACGTACCGGCACGGTTCGGCAGATGTAGCGTGCTGCCTGAACCGCCACCGCCACCGCCACCGCCACCGCCACCGCCACCGCCACCGACGAGGGTGCCGCCGCCGATACAGGTGCCACCACTTCTGCCATCGCCGCCACCATCAGCGCCGCTGCCGCTGCTCGCGCCTGCCAGGGAGTGCACATCTGCATCGCAGCGCGTCGGGGCACCGCTCTCCGCGCCGGGCGCCCCGTCGGGTGCCGACGCCGCAGGTGTCAGCGCAGCAGGGTCGGGGATGAGCTGGGAAGTGGCGTGCAGGCGCGTGCGTGGGTCGTGCAAGGAGGCAATGCAGGCGGGGTGCGCCACGCGCCACAGCAGCCGCAGCGGAACCGCGAAGCCGCAGTGCACGGCACGCTGCCCGCATGCCAGCGCCTCGCCCGAGCGAGTGTCCACCGTGGCGCCGCGCCCGCCGCCAGTACGATCCGCTGCTGCTGCCGCTGC
>JBKBWW010000224.1:0-825 GCA_046314475.1 Hydrogenophaga sp. | reverse complement strand
TGCCGTTGCCGCTGCGCACTGGTCGTCACTCTTCGTGCAGCCCAGGACGCACTTGAGCGAGCAACGTCGACAATGGCATCACGTGCCGGCCCTGCGCTAGCGCTGGGAACGACAGCGGCCGCCGACAATGGTGTTGCCTCATCGTGCATGCGGTGTATTGGTACAGGCTTGCAGGCACTAGCGCATCCAGCTGGACAGCAAGTCAGCAGCTGCGTTCACATCACCACCCGTGCGGTCCAGCGCTTGGTCTACCTGCGAAGCACAGCGCATGTGAGGACCAGTGTGCAGGGTACGCAAAGCAACGTACCAATTCTCGGCTGAATCCCAGCTGCGTGAGCTGCGTGGCTGCAGCCTCGGCGGACGCGCTGGTGCCACTGCTGCCAGCGCCACCATCAGCGCCAGCGCCAGCGCCACCACCGCCACCACCGCCACCACCGCCGCCACCGCCGCCACCGCCGCCACCGCCACTGCTCGGCGCACTCATGTCGGCTGCCACTGCAGCGGGGGCAGGCACTGCATGCGCAGCGCTCCGCGCCCGTGCGCTCTCCGAGTCGTGGCTCGCCGCATCCTCCAGCTTGGACTCGCCCGTGCCGCGCGCATGTGCCGGCAGGTCCTGGTCGCAAGCGATGGTGGTCACGCACTGCGCATGAGCAAGCGCTTTCCGCGTGCGGTGGCGCAAGGCACGCGCACCTTTTCGGACAAGAACGGCACTGCCACGCTGCCAGAGCCGCCCTCCAGCACCAGCTGGCTGTTGCGCAGGTCAATTATGCACTGAGAGACACGAGAGGCGATGCGTGGTAAGGCGCGGGGGTGCGACAACGCGCG
>JBKBWW010000223.1:0-825 GCA_046314475.1 Hydrogenophaga sp. | reverse complement strand
CAGTGCCTCCACAGCCGCGCGCTCAGCGTCAGTGCACACCCCCAGAGAGAAGATACGACGCACGTCTCCCGCGCTGGCGGACATGGCGCGAGAGCGTGGCGGGAACTCTACCATGCCGTCCGACGCAAAGAGCGCAAACAGGTAGAGCAATTGATCATGTGTCGGGGCCAAGGGGTACCGCAGCAGCCTGCACAGGCGACGCAGGGTGAGTGGCGTGTACTCACGCACGCACACACGCACGGACGCACCGCAGCGCCGCCACCAGCAGCCGCCAATCCAGCTTCGCGCTGGCCTCCGGCGCCAGCAGCGTCGACGTGGACGTGTGCGGGCCCAGCGTCGGCGCTACGCGCAGCAGCGCAGCAAACAGACGCGGCACGTGCGCATTCGCGTCTCGTCGCGCGCCGCTGCTGCCGCCACCGCCGCCACCGCCGCCACCGCCGCCACCGCCGCCACCGCCGCCTGCCGCAGCAGACTCAGCGCCAACTCCCAGCGACACACGCAGCACAGCCACGAGGCGAGGCAGCGTGATGTGAAAGGCTGGCTCGGTGCGGAAGAGCAGGGCATACAGGCGCGAGAGCGCCGCCGCCTCCAGCTGCTTGTTCTGCGCGCCGCGGGGGTCAGCGTGGTGCAAGCTGGGCGGCGCGACACACGAACGGCACACGCTCGCGCGCGTATGCGTACCAAGGCCGCAGCGTCCCTCCAAATGGTCGCGTACAGCGCGTCGCGCTCACGGCGCAGCCTGTCCGTCACGCCACGCATGACGTCGTCCAGGGCCGCGGGTTCAAAGGGACTGGCGTCGCCGCTTCCGCGCGACAAACTGGTGGC
>JBKBWW010000222.1:0-826 GCA_046314475.1 Hydrogenophaga sp. | reverse complement strand
GTTCGCGTGGGGCGTGCTGGGCCGCGTGCTTGCTATTTCCCTCGCCTGCGCCGCGCTCTCCTTTGCGCTGCTGCTGGCCACCGATCGCCCGCGCCGCCGCCGGCGCCCGGCAGCTGGCGCCCGCACGGGCCCCGCGCACCAGCGGGATGTCGCGTCTGGCTTGCTGGCGGCGCCCGCGCCGGCGGTGGGGGACGAGGATGTGCGGCGCGAGCGCGTGGCGGTGGACGACCTGGCGGGGCCCGGCGGCGCGGCGGTGCTGCTGCACCACCTGCGCAAGGTCAGTTGCAGCGCCGCGCGGCCTCGTCTGCGCTCACAGCGCGCACGATGCAGGTTTACCCTGGCGGAGTGGTGGCGGTGCAGGACATGTGTCTGCGCGTGCGGGGCCGTGAGTGCTTCGGCCTGCTAGGCAGCAACGGCGCGGGCAAGGTGTGCGCTGCTGCCACTGCCTCCGCCGTCGTCGCCATCGCCGCCATCGCCACCGCCGCCACCGCCGCCACCGCCGCCACCGCCGCCACCGCCGCCACCGCCGCCACCGCCGCCACCGCCGCCACCCTTCGCTGACGCATCGCTGTGCGACATTGGCCTGCGACAGACCACCACTCTGTCCATCCTGACCGGCGAGCTGGCGCCCACCTCTGGCGCCGCCTTCATCCACGGCGCTGACCTGGCCAGTGCCGCGCAGCGCGCCGCCGCCTTCCGCAACGCGGGCTACTGCCCGCAGTTCGACGCGCTGTTTGAGTTCCTGACGGTGTGGGAGCACCTCGTGCTGTACGCGCGCCTGCGCGGCATGGGGCCCGCTCAGCGCGCGCAGGAGGCGGACTACTGG
>JBKBWW010000221.1:0-830 GCA_046314475.1 Hydrogenophaga sp. | reverse complement strand
GCCAGCGCTCGCCGGGCCCGCGCTCGCGCCCGCCGTCTGCCCAGCGCCCGACGCGCCGGGCGAGCCCGCAGCGCCTGCCTCGTCTCCCCGCGGCGGCGCAGCGGCGGGCGAGGCAGCGGCGGGCGAGGCAGCGGCGGCGCAGGCGTCCAGGAAGCGGAAGAGGCCGGGGCGGTCGAGCACCTGCAGCAGCGGCTCCAGCAGGCCGCGCATCAATGATTTCAAGCCCAGCTCTGCAGCCGCTTCGCGGTCGAAATAGTGCCGCTTCCGCCCGCCTGGGCTGCCGGTCAGCGACGCGTCCGCGGTGTCGTTGAGCCTTGGGCCGCCGTGCAAGCTGCCGGAATCCGACGCTTTCCTTGAGCGCGTGCGCATGCCACCGCCACCGCCACCGCCACCGCCACAAGCCGGTGAGCCCCGCAGTGCCGTACAGTGCCCGCGACGGGCACCGCCTGACAGCGCCAGACGCCGCCCGCGCAGTGGCGTCCGATGGCGCGCCGCACCTCTTCCTCGTACTTGCCGCCGTCGCGCAGGAAGGTAATGGCGAGCTGGCGCGCCTGAAGGTAGCTGTGGTAATCGCCAATGGACAGCGAGCGCCACCCCGTCTCGGTGTAGCGATCGTCGGGCGAGGGCATGGCCAAGCGGTTGGAGGTGGTCCGCATGAAGCGCTTGAACTTGAAATGCATCTGGTCACCGCACCTGGTGCAGCCGCGGAGCGCCCGCGCAGCGCGGTGGCCACGACGGCGAAGCGTGCCGCGTGAGGCTGCAGCCGGTGCCGCCGATCGCGTAACACGCACTTGTTCACCAAGTACGGCCACGACCACATGGCGGGGTGC
>JBKBWW010000220.1:0-835 GCA_046314475.1 Hydrogenophaga sp. | reverse complement strand
GATCACCGCGGCCGGCACCGGCTGCGCCGCGGCGCTCGACGCCGTGCGCTACATCGCTGCGCTCGACCACGATGCGTCCACGGCCGGCTCCGCCGCCGAGACCGCGCGGGTGGTCACCGAGACGGTGCAGACCGCCGGCGCCTGACCGACGCGGCTGGGAACAAACTGTCGGCGGAGCGGTGTTGAATGACTCAGTGCCGTTCCACGGGGCCGACCGGCCCCGCATCCGGCCCACTACCTCTGGCCCATCACAACCGACCGCACGCGGTCAAAGGAAAGGGAGAATCGTGGCGAACATCGCTGCCGTGACCGATGCCGAGTTCGAGGCGCAGGTCCTCAAGGCCGACAAGCCCGTCCTGGTCGACTTCTGGGCCGAGTGGTGCGGGCCGTGCCGTCAGGTCGCGCCGATCCTCAGTGAGATCGCCGACGCCCATGGCGACAAGATCACCTTCTTGAAGATGAACGTCGACGAGAACCCGGTCACCCCCGCGTCCTACCGCGTGACCGGCATCCCCACCATCAACGTCTACTCCGGTGGTGAGGTCGTCAAGTCGATCGTGGGCGCCAAGCCCAAGGCCGCGATGCTCAAGGAGCTCGAGACCTTCATCGCCTGAGTCCCACTCGCCTTCGGCGAGGGGCGCACCACCCCCAGCAGGCGCTCCCAGGCCAGCTCCACCTCGTCCTTCCAGGTGAGAGCGGTCCGGAGATCCATCCGCATCCGCGGGCTGGTGGGGTGCGCCCGTTGTGGTGTGAAGCCGACGGCGGCGAGGAAGCCCTCCGGGGTGGTGCACGCCGCGGAGAGCGGCCCGGTCGCGGCGTACGCCTCCACTGCGCC
>JBKBWW010000219.1:0-839 GCA_046314475.1 Hydrogenophaga sp. | reverse complement strand
GTGGTCCGCCGTCGCCTCTGCCGCCGTGGCGGCCTGCCGGTGCCCAAAGAACCGCACCTCGGGCGCGTAGAACGCCTCGCCGCGGCCCTGCTCCAGCTGGTCGCTGCTCCAGTCGGGCGCCGCCACAGCGCCAGGCGCGCACGCCACGAGCACGTCGCGCACCCACACCGTGCCCAGGTTGCCGCTGGCGAAGCTGACGGGCAGCGGCTGCGGGTCAACGAGCGTCACGGTCTCCTGCCCGCCCTCGCCCCACTGCGCCACCACGCGGCCCTCGGCGCACACGATGCGGAAGCGGCGGAAGTCGCGGGAGTGCAGCGCGTCGGCGGCCGCCACGCTGCAGTGGCCGCACTCGGGCCACCCAGTGGCGGAGCGCCGGATGGCCACCACCTGCCCACCGTGCAGGCCAATCACCACCTCGCACACCACGCTGGACGCCAGCGCCACGTGCATGGTGCCCGAGGTCGCGGCGTCAAAGGCCACCTCCAGCGTGCCGCCCTCCTCCGCCACGTGCCACGCGTCCCGCCACTCCGAGAAGCGTCCGCCGTCGGCTGTGGATGTAAAGTCGGCCGCCTGCTCGCTGAAGCCCGTGTCGCTCTCCGCGTCGCCCTGCGGGCTCTCAAACACGTCCGTGTCTGCGCGGTCGGACGCCGCGTCCGGCGCGGTGGCCAGCCTGCTGGTCGGCTATTGGGAGGACGACCGGCTGGTCTATGCCGGCAGGGTCGGCACCGGCATGACCGACGCGCTCGCCACCGACCTGCGCAAGCGCCTGGAAAAGCTGGCCCGCAGGACGATGCCGTTCGCCGACGTGCCGAAGGTCGCTGCGAAGGGCGTGCGCTGGG
>JBKBWW010000218.1:0-840 GCA_046314475.1 Hydrogenophaga sp. | reverse complement strand
GCCGCGATCGTTGAAATCCATGCTGGAGCCGTTGAACGTCATGCTGGTGCCGTTGAATGCCATGCTGGTGGGCGCTGCGGGTGCATCGGTGCCCGCGTCGTGCAGGCTCATGCTCATGCTGGTGATGGCCTTGGCAGCGGCCACGGCAGAGGCACCGGCAGCGGCAGGCGCGGCAGCGGCGGCGGGCGGCGACATGCGCGCAGACATGCGGGCGAGCGGGGAGGGGAAGGACAGCGCGGAGCCAATGTCCGACAGCGGCGGCGGTGGCAGCCCCAGCGTGAAGCCACGCGCAGCAGCGACGGGCGCAGCCGGCGAGGCGCGGAACAGGGATGCAGAGCCGTTGGGGGAGTCGGTTTTGGCAAGCACGCCGGTGCTGAAGCTGCGGCCGTGGCCGCGCATGGGGGGGCGCGGGATGGAGGAGGCGGAGCCAAACACGCCCAGCGCTTCAAGCAGCGTGTCGGTTGCGCCACCACCACCGCCACCGCCACCGCCACCGCCACTGCCGCCGCTGCCACCACCGCCGCCGCCGCCGCCTATGGTCGGGAAGTAGGAGTCAAAATAGCCGTAGGATCGCCCAAAGTCCGGAGACATGGAGTGTTCGCCGGCTCGCAGCGCTCGCAGCGGCGCGGCGGCTGCCGCATACTCCATGTGCCCCGCCTCGCCTGGCAGCGCGCCGATCACGAGCGTTCCCCCGCCGCCGCCACCGCCACGGCCAGGCATGCGGTTGTCCATCAGGTGCGTGCGCGCGCGCTTGGTTGCGGGGCCCACGGCACTGAGGCTTGACATGTCCAGCAGCATGCCGGCGCCGGCGCGCGCAGGTGCGGACTTGCGCTTGCCTCG
>JBKBWW010000217.1:0-840 GCA_046314475.1 Hydrogenophaga sp. | reverse complement strand
TGGGTGCAGATTGTGCAGCTGGACGAAGACTCGCAGGAGTTTGTCAAGACGGGTGGGTTTGACCACCCGTACCCCACCACCCAGATACAGTGGATCCCGGACAAGTACTGCTCGAAGCGGGATCTGCTGGCCACGACGGGCGACTACCTGCGGCTGTGGCACGTCACCGAGACTGGTGTGCAGATGGAGCACGTGTTCAACCTGGTGCGTGGCACTGCCGCCGCGTACGCGCAGCCGTGATGCTGCGCCCCGCCTGATGCAGCTACACTGCCCTGGGCTTGTAGAACAAAAGCAGCGACTACTGCGCGCCGCTGACCTCGTTCGACTGGAACCAAGCCGACACCTCCATCATCGCCACGAGCAGCATTGACACAACATGCACCATTTGGAATATTGAGGTGCGTTGCCGCCATGTGCCGCGTGCCATCATATGCGGCGCGACGCTGACCGTCGCTGGCGGTGGCGGTGGCGGTGGCGGTGGCGGTGGCGGTGGCGGTGGCGCAGAAGCGAGTCGCCACCACACAGCTCATCGCGCACGATCGCGAGGTGTACGACATTGCGTGGGCGCCCCGCAACTCATCAGTGTTTGGCACAGTGGGTGCTGACGGCTCACTGCGCATGTTTGACTTGCGGTACGTTGCATTGTGTGCCAGCGCCCCCGCGGCACCTTTCTGATGCTGCCAGCCGTGCCCGCGCCCCTTCCCTTTGCCCTTGCGCACGCACGCGCGTGCAGTAAGCTGGAGCACTCCACGATCATGTACGAGGCATCGGATATGTCTGCCCTGCTGCGGCTGGACTGGAACCAGCAAGACCCGCACTACATGGCGACTCTGCACATGG
>JBKBWW010000216.1:0-844 GCA_046314475.1 Hydrogenophaga sp. | reverse complement strand
TCACCCACACCTTGAACTGCACATTGCGCGCGGCGGGGCCATGCAGCGCAGCGGTGCGTGAGCAGACGCTGATGGCGGGAACTACCGGCGGCAGTGGGAAGCCACGAGTGGCCGCACCTTGGCGAATTGCGCAAGGTAGTCCAGCGCAGTGACATGCATGCGAAACTTTCTGGACTTGGTGAACTTGCCAAACTTGGTCCCCGCGCAAACAAGCTCTTCTCTGCCCACGCTTGATGCGTGCTTCAGCACCTCCTCACTACAACGTTAAGCGCGCGCGGGCGCGCAGGCGTGCGTGAGAGAATGACAAGCCATCGTGAGCCAGAGCCGGAGCAGCACAGCATCAGCGGCAGCTCCCCGTCACCGCCACCGCCACCGCCACCGCCACCGCCACCGCCACCGCCACCGCCACCGCCCAAGGGAAAGCAACACATTATGAATACCTGAGGTAGTACACTCGATCGTCATGCAGCCTGAAGCAGTACTTGCCATCCGGCCGGTCGATCAAGCTGCGCACATTCTTCCCGATGCTGGCCAGCACGTGAGAGGAGAGAGAGGGGCAGAGGGCAGACCGCACGCCCCCCCAAATGGCACGCATACAATTTTGCAAGCTTCTCGAAGAGCTGCCGCGTTTCGTCCTCTGTCAGTGGCCGCATGGTGAAGAGCAGCCACACGCAATGGCCAACGCGCAGCGCCGCAGGAATCGGAGGGAATTGCGGTGAAATGCTTCGCGTGTGCGGCCACAAACTGCGGGGCATTGCGTGGCTGCCACTACCATGGACCGCAGCACGGTTTTCGTTCGAAATTTGGTGTTTGATATCACCGATGATGTGCGTATATTGCGCGC
>JBKBWW010000215.1:0-849 GCA_046314475.1 Hydrogenophaga sp. | reverse complement strand
ATAGATGATCAGGTTGATCGACGGCGGGATCAAAATGCCCAGCGTCGCGCCTGACGCGACCGTGCCCGCCACCCAGCGTTCGGAATAGTTCTGCGCCCGAAAGGTCGGGAAGGCCACCGTGCCGATGGTTGCCGCCGTGGCGACGGACGAGCCCGAGATCGACGCGAACACGGTGGACGCTAGGATATTGGTGTGCAGCAATCCCCCCGGCAGCGGCCGCAGCCAGCCCGCAAGCGCGCGATACATCCGTTCGGTGACACCGCCGCGCACCAGCACCTCGCCCATGAACACAAAGAGCGGGATCGCCACGAGAAGGAAGTTGTTCAGCGTCCCCCACATCATCGTGCCGAACGGGCGCAGCATCGCGTCGCCGAAAAACCACCACGCCCCCAGCACGGCCACGGAAAACAGCGCCACCGCGATATGCAGCCCGATGAACAACAGAAACAGCAGCAGCGCGAAGCCGAACACGGCGCCTTCGATCCCCAGCATCAGCGCGTCTCCTCTGTCACGGTCGGGGCGACATAGGCCGCGACCTCCTTCTCGACCGACGAACTGCCGTACAGCACCGCCACCCGCCCCGGTGCGCGGATGATCAGGATCAGGCCGTGGAGCGCCGCCAGCCCCGCCGTCAGCGCAAAGAACGCAAACCCCGCCACCCACAGCCCCTGCGGCACCCAAAGCGGGGTTTGTAGCGGCGTGTTGGTGACTGCGCCGAAGGTCAGGGTCTGGCCCAACTCACCCCAGGCCTGCACCGTCATGAAGGTGGCCATGGCAGTAAGGGTGACAAGCGCCAGCACATGCAGCGGCGCATGCAGGGCGCGCGGGATCAGCCGGAACCCCAGATCG
>JBKBWW010000214.1:0-854 GCA_046314475.1 Hydrogenophaga sp. | reverse complement strand
GCTGCGGCTCGAGGCGCGTACGATGTAGCGATTCGTGCAAATCGGGAGGCCAAAGTCCGTGGAGTACAGGGTGGTGGCGGGCTGGCGCTGTGCACTACCATGGGAGGGCAGGCTTGGCTGTGCAGCGCAGGCTCGTGCACCATCGTGTTGGCTCCCTGCCAACAAGTCTGGGTTGGCGGCGCTGCTGCTGCCTGCATGAGCTGACAGGCACAGCTGCCGGTCTGTGCTTAGAGGCAACCCACGGCTGCCAGGCGAGCCATGAGAGTGGTGCCGGCCAGGTGAGGGAGGCACGCCGGAGCCGGGGGCGCGCGGGACGCATGTCGAAAGCCGGGGCGACTGAGAGCTGTGGGAGGACAGCCGTCGGCGAGGCGAGGATGTCGGCGTCGTTCCGGCACGACTGCTGGAAGGAGTGCTGCTTCTGCCGCCGCCACCGCCGCCACCGCCGCCACCGCCGCCACCGCCGCCACCGCCGCCACCGCCGGCGCCGCGCGCAGGCGCTGTAGTGCCGCAAGCACCGCGCAGCGGCGGGACTGCGGCCGCCAGAGCCGGAGTCGGAGGCAGGCTGGTCACGTGTCGCGCCTCCTTGCGCAGCAACAGCGGAACGGCGGAGCCCGCGTCGGCAGGGTTGGGCGCCGCATGCAAGAGTGCGGCAGGGTCGCGTAGCCCAGCTGCCACAAGCAGGGCCGAAGCATGGCCCGAGCCCGAGTCAGACCGGCGTCGAATGCGGATCGCCCGAGCGGCGGGCGCCCGGGGCAGGGCCTGCGCGGCTGAGCCCAACTGTGCGACAAGAAGGAGTCAGGGCGCGATGCGCGCATGGGAGCTCCCAGCATGGCAAGCCACACCTGAAATGCATC
>JBKBWW010000213.1:522-859 GCA_046314475.1 Hydrogenophaga sp. | reverse complement strand
ACCGGCACGGGAGGCGCGCGGATGGCGGCACTGTGCGCCGCCCGCAGCGTGGGCGCGCGCGAGTCGAGCTCGAACACGCTAGCGCCGCTGAGGATGGAGAAGGCGGAGGCGAGCGGCGGCTGCTCCTCGCCCGCCTCGCTGCCCACCGAGGAGCGTCGGCTGGGCAGCAGCGCGCTGACGGGCACGGGCGCCGCGGTGAGCTTCGCCACCGTGTCGGACGCCAACCTGCTGGGCGGCGCCTTCCGCCTGGCCTACGATGGCGAGACCACGGCGCCGCTGGCGTTCGACGCGTCCGAGGCGGACGTGGCGGATGCGCTGCAGGCGCTGCCCAACGTGG
>JBKBWW010000213.1:0-512 GCA_046314475.1 Hydrogenophaga sp. | reverse complement strand
CCACTCGCTGCCCTGCCGCCCGCGTGGAAGACTGCTGGCAGTTGCGCTGTCAGCGTCGGAGCCGTCGTCAGCGTCAGAGGCGCCACCGCCGCTGCCACCGCCGCCACCGCCGCTGCCACCGCCACCACCGCCGCCTCCGCCGCCACCACCGCCACCACCACCACCGCCGCCGCGGGCATAGGGATCGTCCAGCCCGCCGTAGCGAGCGGTTCGGCGGTCCGACGGCGCTACAGAGTCAGCCCAGGCGCGAGACAGCGCGGCACCCACGCCGCCGCCAGCAGAGTGCATGCCCGCAGCTGGCACGCCGGCGGAGAGGGCGGAGGCGTGGGGCGTGGGGCGGTAGAACAGGAACACAGTGGCGCTGCCGCCGGGCTCCACGCGTAGTGCGCTGACCTTGCGCAGCAGCTTGCCGGACAGGGAGAAGTTCAGGTCCGCGCCCGCATGCGCAGAGGCGGCCAGCAGGAACTCGAGTGGCATGGTGCCGTGGTTCACGATGCGGAAGGAGCGAGTGT
>JBKBWW010000212.1:0-867 GCA_046314475.1 Hydrogenophaga sp. | reverse complement strand
CGAGCAGCGAGGTCGACATTGCGCCGCGCCGCTGCCGTCGCTTACGCGCCGCCCTGCTTGCGTGCTGCTCTGCTTGCGCGCAGACTTTGTGGCGGCGGGTGCGCTGCGTGTGCTGGTCCCTGACCCCGTCAGCGGCGATTTCCGGGTGGTGAACCGGCTGGAGAGTGGTAGTCACTTTGGCGACATTGGGCTCATTCTGGGCGGGCACCGGCGCACAGCCACAGTGGAGGTGGGTGCAGCGGGGGGCGGGGAGGCGTCAGTGCTCGGCTGCGTGCTTGCCTGCGCCATGCCTGCGCCGAGGTTGACGCCCTGACCCGCGCAGGCAATCGTGCCCACACAGCTGTACGTGCTGGGGCGCGATGAGTTCAATGAAGTGCTGCTGGAGTTCCCGGAGGAGGCGGTGAAGGTGTGTGCGCACGTGCGTCACGCCGCGTAGCGCCGGCCGCTGACCTGCCGATGTGGCCGCCACCGCCACTGCCACCGCCACCGCCACCGCCACCGCCACCGCCACCGCCAACGCCATCGCTGCGGCTGCTGCGCAGATCCGACGCGCTGCCATCTCGCGGCTGGTGCAGGACGACAAGCGGCGGGAGCAGGCGCAGCGGGCCGATGCGGACCACAAGTCCGTGGACGTGCGTGGCGCTGCGCTGCATTGGCGCGGCAGCCGCCCCCTGCTGCCACTGACGCTGCCGCTGGCGCCGCAGACGCTTGCGTCCGGTTCCCCCGTTGCCGGCGCGGGAGGCGCCACGCCGCCGGGTGTGAGCCGGCAGCAGTCGCTGCACAGCGTGAGCGCGGTCCTGGCGCGCATGACCAGCCGAGACGGCGCCGGCCTGCGCAAGTCCGCTGTGCGCCTGCGCCAGACCACGG
>JBKBWW010000211.1:0-867 GCA_046314475.1 Hydrogenophaga sp. | reverse complement strand
GGCGTGCTGCGTGCCGCACACGAACGCAATGGCACGGCCGATTTCGCGCGCAGCTGCGGCGTCGTTCATGGCATTGGCGACTTGAAGCCGCTCACTGAGCAGCAGAGAGACCCGGGTCAGGGGCGGCAGGCCCCCGTCCTTCACTGCCTGAGCAGTCCGCACGCGCTGGTTACGCTCGGCGGCGGTGAACAGGCACGCCTCTGCAGAGTCGCGGGTAGCAGCCTCCAGGTCGGGATACCGCACCGGCTCGGGGTGCGCAATGTGTGGGTGTGGGTCTGCAGGCGCCAAAGCGCGGGTCAGTGGCTGCTGCTTGTACAATTGCGTCATTTCGTCGCAAAGGCCGGGATCGCAGCCTTCACCAAGGCCGCCGGTGGCGCATCGGCGACGCTGTGGCCATTGCGCGCTGCCGCCGCCACCGCCGCCACCGCCGCCACCGCCACCGCCACCGCCACCGCCACCGCCACCGCCGCCACCGCCGCCACCGCCGCCACCGCGTGTGCCACCTACACTACTCCCATTCTGGAGACGGGTGAGACGCGCTTGACGTGCCGGCACGCAAGCAGCGGGAGGCGACAGGACCGCAGCCACGACGGCGTCGTAGCTGGACGATTGCCGCACGTTGCGCAGCACGCGGTCGGTCGGCGCCCGGGCACGCGCCACGACTGCCGTCGGCATGGCCGCCGGTTCCACCGGGGCAGAGGGCGCAGGTAGATGCTGGACGGTCGGTGACGCGCCAAACGCAGCCCACAGCGCGGCATGTGTCGGCGCGGCGCCTGGCAAGTCAGCGGCTTCACGCCGGGCTGCGCACGTGGACACGCGGCGCTTCTTAATCCAGGTGTGAGTGGAGTAGACTTGTTCACACCGCTC
>JBKBWW010000209.1:0-887 GCA_046314475.1 Hydrogenophaga sp. | reverse complement strand
GTGAGACACGCATTGGCGGCCGCTGGCCGGCCCGCCTGCTGCTGCACAGTCGCGCCTGGACGCGCCCCGACAGGGATTTCCAAAAACTCATTGTCCCAGGAACGTCCGACGTGACGTGATTGTACAGTGTCTTGAAAAGTGGCGCCAGCGTGAACGTGCGGCGCCCGGACATAAAGTTCTTCTGCGTACGGAGAAGTGAAAAATGGCCGCAGTCCCCGGCTTGCCCGAGTCGGAGGGGACGGGCTGCAGGCGCTGGCGCAGGAAGAAGAGGGATTTCAACGTGAGCTGCGTGCCAACATGCTTCTCGTTCGCCGTGCAGCGAGGCAGCGTTGGCGGGCTGCAAAGAAAAAGCTGCCAGCCGCGCTGACAAGGTCAGCGACTTGAGCATGTCGCCGCGCCGAGGCGTCGCTTCGTGACACCGTGTTGCTTGCGCAGCGGGCAGCGCGCGCTGATGCTAGCAGCAGGTTGAAGGACGGCCTGCAGGTGCTGGAGCTCATGGTCGACGCGGCAGACTCTGCGGGCAGCAGCAGCGCGGGCGGCAGCAGCAGCGCGGGCGGCAGCAGCGACGGTGGAAAGGGCAGCAATGATGGCGGTGGCGGTGGCGGTGGCGGTGGCGGTGGCGATGACAGTGGCGATGACAGTGGCGACGGCGGTGCCGGCGGTGCCGGCGGTGCCGGCGCTGCCAGTGGTGCCGAGTTCGAGCCTCCTGCGCCCAGCGAAGACGATCTCGGCACAGTGCCTGCACCGGGTATTGCTGCAGCAGCACTTTCTGACCTGATGGACACTGCCAACCGTTACATCACGCTGTTGCCTCCTGCCGAGGCAGCGTTGCATTTGCGCAGCGCCCAGGAGAGGCTTGCAGCCATCCTGCCGACTTGGCAATGTCC
>JBKBWW010000208.1:0-901 GCA_046314475.1 Hydrogenophaga sp. | reverse complement strand
AGCGCTCCGCAGCTGCAAGGCGTAATGCCACCAGCAGGCACAGCTGACACATTTGCCGCATCTGACATGTGGGCACGCGGCGTCCGTGCTCCGCAGCTGCACGCAGTTTATCGGCAGCATGGCAAAGCTGGCACGCGGAGTGCTGCGCCGGCCCACGGCAGCTGGCTGCATTGCGCAAGTGCGATGCAACATGTTTCATGGTCCATGGATAAGGTTCGCGTGCGCTACCACAAGTTTTCACCCCTGCAGTACCACATGTTTGCGCGCCGCACTACCACAAGTCTGTGACCACTGCAGGGGCAACTACCACATCTTCTTGCATGCATTCAACTCTCTTCGTCAGTGCACACGACCGAGTAATACGAGCGCTCTGAGTCACTCATGTCACTATGCACGATGAATGTGGCCGGTGGGAAGTCACGACTGCCGCCGCCACCGCCGCCACCGCCGCCACCGCCGCCACCGCCGCCACCGCCACTACCGCCGCCACCGCCACCGCCACCGCCACCGCCACCGCCACCGCCGCCACCGCCACCTGCCACGGCAGCGATGGCCTCCTCCCCACCGGCAGAGCCTGCAGCAGAGGCTGCACGCTTTCGCGCAAGTCCCGGCAGCTCGACCGACGAACGGCGCTTCGTGCCTGCAGACGCTGCAGCGGCATCCGGCTTGGTGAACAGTGGCTGCCACAGCGCTTTGTTCGTCGAAAGGAAGAGTTCACGCGCAAGGTAGGTGTCGGACATTCTGACACGTTGCTTGTTGCCCTGCATCCTTGTCAGCACTGAGAAGGTGCGCTCGACCGGCGCACGCGTCACGCAGAAAGCCAACACCCGCCGCGCAATGTCTACCAGCTCGGGCATGTTCTCCCGGGCATGAGCAGACGACCAATACGACGCCGCACTCG
>JBKBWW010000207.1:0-904 GCA_046314475.1 Hydrogenophaga sp. | reverse complement strand
CCCGTTGTTGCGCGAGACTGGCTTGTAATACGGCTCTGCCACGACCGCAATGTACGGTACACATACACGCACAGGGCCGCGGCGCCGCCGCTAGTCGGCGCTGGAGGGCAGCGTGGCTTGGGAACCAGAGCCGGCGGAGGAATGCGCCCACACTTCGCGCCACGCCTCGGCCTCCGGGGCAGCGCCAGCTCTGCCACCGCTGCTTGTACCATTGTCTCGTCTGTCGCTGCTGCTTCGTCCAGCGCTGCCGCTACCACGCACGCCGCTGCCGTGGCTGGTGCTGCCATGGCTGGTGCTGCTGTTGCCTTTGCCGCCACCGCCACCGCCACCGCCACCGCCACTACCACGGCTGCCACTGCCGCCACTGCCGCCGCGGCCGCCGGCACCGTCGCCGCTATCCTGCGGTCTGTGCCGCTCGACCAGCGGAATGCAGCCCGCCACACTAATGTTGGTGCCAGCTAGCAGGGCGGCAGGCGTGGCGTTGCTGCCGTCGCTGATCAAACTCAACGGACTGCTTGCCACCAGCCGCCGCCTTTTTCGACCAGCGCGCCCCGCACCGTCGCCGCCACTGCGATCGCCACCACCACCACCATCGCCACCGCTGCCACCGCTGCCACCGCCGCCACCGCCGCCACCGCCGCCACCGCTGCCGCCACCGCCGCCGCCACCACCGTCACCATCGCCACCATTGTCACTGCTGTCAACGCTGACTAGGCGGCGAAATGTGCGGTTCTGCGGCTGCTTGCGTGCCACCGCCCGCCGCTTGGGTGGCAGGGGCGCAGCGTCCGAGTCATCGGCGCTGTCTCTTACGACCGCCTCGCGCGCTGCCGCCTCGCACGCTGCCGTCACGCGCGCTGCCGCCTCGCACGCTGCCGTCTCGCGCGCTGCCGCCTCGAGCGCCGCC
>JBKBWW010000206.1:0-905 GCA_046314475.1 Hydrogenophaga sp. | reverse complement strand
GCCGGGGGCGGCGGAGCTGCTGCGCTTGGCCAAGTCGCGCGGCCTCTGCGTGCGGCTGCTGCCAGCCCTGCAGCAGCGCTTGCGCGCGCCGTGGCTGCGCCGGCATGTGGTGGTCGAGCTGGTGGCGCGTGCACTGGCGGGGGTGGCGCGGCAACACATGCGCATGTGCTTGCTGGCGCTGCAAGCTGCGGGCGGCAGTGGTGAGCTGAGGGGCAACGGCTGCTGCGGCAGCGATGGGGAGCGCTGGTGTGGTGGTAGCGGGGACAGCAGTGTCGAAGGCAGAGGCAGCTGCTGCAGCGGCAGCAGGGAGCGAGCAAGCGCGGCCTTTGGCCCTACCGCAGCCATGGAATGCGCCGCCTCCGCCACCGCCACCACCGCCGCCACCGCCACCACCGCCGCCACCGCCGCCACCGCCGCCGCCGCCGCCGCCGCCACCTCCACCGCCGACCCCCCGCACTTGCCTCACGCGCTGCCTCCTGCCGTCGCTGCCGCCGTTGCCTCTTTCTTCAACCAGGCGCTGGGCTCGCCCCCCGCGTCTGCGCAGCTGTGGCAGCGAGAGCTGCCCGCCGCGCTGCAGCGCCAGTTTGGCTCTGCCGCGCTCGACGCCGCGGCTGCAGACGGTGGCGGCCCCGCCGCGCTCGACGCTGCGTCTGCAGACGGTGGCGGCCCCGCCGCGCTCACCATGGATTGCGTTGTCCGCGCGCGCATCTTCGTGCGGCTGCAGCAGCTGCTTGGCGTGTCCTTCCCAGCGGCTACCACCGAGCTGACCGAGCTGTGCCCCCGCGTGCTGCGCTGCGCGGCCCCCTTCCGCAGCGATGGTCGACTGACCGCGCAGGCAGAGGCGGCCGGCGGGAGCGCGCTGCGGCGCGCGGTGCTGGCGTGTGCCGCGCTGGATGCGCTGCAGC
>JBKBWW010000205.1:0-928 GCA_046314475.1 Hydrogenophaga sp. | reverse complement strand
CGCTTCCAATGCGGCTTGATCGTAAGAAGTGCATTGCCACCCGCGACGATTTCATCCAAAGAAACTGTGAGAGCCATACCTACGCCACCAACTCCCGGTTCAGCTCATCCATCACCTGCGGCAGTTGTTCGCCAAACAGCTGGTGCACGCGGCCCAGGCCGCCTTGCTGGCTGAAGGGGGCGTAGTCGAAGTCTTCCAGTTCAATGCCGAGGTTGGCGGCGATGTGGTCGCGGATCATTTCCAGCCAGTGAATTTGTTCTTGTGTGAAAGGGGCTTCGACAGGCTCAGCCCGAACGGATTGCTGCTGCGCCAGCCAGGCCTTGAAGTTGGCCTGCACCCGTTCGGGGTAGGGCACGAGTTCGTTGTCTTGCTGCATGGCAAAGCGCACCAGGCTGACGATGTCAGTGAGCAGCCGTTTCTGGCCGCTGCCTTTGACCTTGCCTTTTTGCAGCGCGGCGTAGGCCTGCCAGAGGGCGCTTTCGTCGATGAGGTGCGGCGGGGCGTGCAGCGCGTCGGCCAGGGCCTTGATGTCTTCAAACCGCAGGGGTGCGCGCACCGGGCGGTTGTAGAGGATTTGCAGCGCGGTGATTTCGTCTTTGTGCTGCTGGATGAAGGCTTCGAAGCTTTGCACCAGTTGCTGGGCGCGGTCGCTGGCTTCTTCGGCAAAGCCGGCGTGCAGCAGCGCGTCTTGCGTGACGGTGTCGATGACGAGGTCGGCCTTCTGCTTGAGCTTGAGGATGAGCTCGCGCAGCGCGGGGTTGGCCAGGGGTTCGGTGGCCTTGGCGCGCTGGGCTTCGACAAGCTCAGCCCGAACGGAAGGGGGCAGGTTGGGGTCTTCTTCGGCGTCCAGCGCCTGCACCAGGCCGCGGGCGATGTCGCGCAGGCTTTTGCCCCCGCTGGCTTCCAGCACCTTGGCCTGGTCGGCTTC
>JBKBWW010000204.1:0-948 GCA_046314475.1 Hydrogenophaga sp. | reverse complement strand
CGGCTCGTAGCAGCCAATCAGTGCGCAGCGAAAGCCGTGGTCGTTGTTCGTTGTCCGTTGTGCCGTGTCGATGTGCTGCGTGCTACTGCTGTAAGAGCCGGGTGAGCACCTTGGGCTCGCCCAGTGTTTGGAGCCGTGGCCGCCTGCGCGGGCATGGCTTCCAACCGGCACACTTGCGTTGCTGTAGGCACGTTGTCTAGCTTGGTGCCGACCAAAGCTGGCGCGAAGCAGCTGCAGGAGAAAATTTTCGCCGTGGCGAGCGCCAGTGCGCGCGCCAAACGCCGCGCGGCGTCAGTTTTGAACACCGCGATTACGGGGGCAGCATCAGCAATCGTGAACGCGTCTGCCGCAGGTATGTGTGCTGCCTTCGACGATTCAAACCGTCCAACGCCTCACTGCCGCGACGTGCCACAGTCACTGCGACGCAGCTGCTTCCGCGCCCTGAAGGTGCACCTGGTGGTGGCGGTGGCGGTGGCGGTGGCGGTGGCGGAGGCGGAGGCGGAGGCGGCGGTGAAGGCGCGGCTGCTGCAACCGCTTGGGAATTCCCCCTCGGCATTCGCACCGCCCAGCTCTTCATTGAGGCGGTGGACAGCGAACAAGCCATGGTCGCCCGCGCATGCATTAATTCCGTGACTCCCGCGCGAGCGGTGTGTGCGTTGGGCGCTCTGATCGGAATCGGTTCCCAATACGGACCGGAAGGAGTGGTTACCAAAGCGTTGCTGGCGTACGCGTTGCTGCACGGACGCGACGCGGCGTTCATCGTGCCCAACCCCGGACTGGTCGAGGCTGCACCCCCTGCTGCCGCAGTGACCGCATTTCATCGTCGCGCGGTAGCTATTCACGTTGCGCTGCGCACCGCACAAGGCCTTCTGGTTCCCGCGCTCCCCAAGCTCAGCGGCGTTTGTGTGTAGGCCACAAAGCACGCAGGTGTGTTTGTGCTGCTTGACA
>JBKBWW010000203.1:0-954 GCA_046314475.1 Hydrogenophaga sp. | reverse complement strand
ATGCCCAGCCGCTGCCGCATGCCCAGGGAGTAGTTGCGCACCCGGCGCTCACTCTCGCGGCCGGTCAGGCTGACCAGCTCCAGCATCTCTGCGACCCGGGCGCGGGGGAGCCCCATGGTGCGCTGGGCGATGGAGAGGATCTCCCGGCCGGTCCGACCGGCGTGCTGGGCGGAGGCATCGAGGAGCACCCCGACCTCGAGGCCGGGGTTGGGCAGGTCGGCGTACGGCCGCCCGCAGATGAGCGCTCGGCCGCTGGTCGGGGTGGTCAGCCCGACCATGGCCCGCATGGTGGTGGACTTGCCCGCGCCGTTGGGCCCGAGGAAGCCGGTCACCCGGCCCGGCTGCGCGGTGAACGTGACGTCGTCGACGGCCGTGAAGCCGCCGTAGCTCTTGGAGAGGGACTCAATGGTGATCATGGGTACAGCCTCGCCGGGACGGACCCCTCGGCACATCGGGGACCGGACCCGGTCCGCCCCTGAGACGGCACCCTGAGGGCGTCTCAGGGTCACCGAATGTATAAACATGCAGTGCTGTGCATATACTCCTCCCATGTCCAAGGTCCTCACCAGTCTCCCCGTCGGCGAGCGCGTCGGCATCGCCTTCTCCGGAGGCCTCGACACCTCCGTCGCCGTCGCCTGGATGCGCGAGAAGGGGGCGATCCCCTGCACCTACACCGCCGACATCGGGCAGTACGACGAGCCCGACATCTCCGGTGTGCCCGGCCGCGCGCTGGAGTACGGCGCGGAGATCGCCCGCTCCATCGACTGCCGCACCGAGCTGGTCGAGGAGGGCCTCGCCGCACTCGCGTGCGGCGCCTTCCACATCCGGTCCGGCGGCCGGGCGTACTTCAACACCACGCCGCTGGGTCGCGCGGTCACCGGCACCATGCTGGTGCGGGCGATGCACGAGGACGGGGTCGACATCTGGGGCGACGGCTCGACCTTCAAGGGCAAC
>JBKBWW010000202.1:0-990 GCA_046314475.1 Hydrogenophaga sp. | reverse complement strand
TGCTTCATGCCGGAAGAGGTGCGTCGCTGTGCGCGCGCGTCGGCCGACGCTGCGCCCACCTCCCACCGTGCGCACCCCGCGCAAGCAGAGCGCATTTTGGCTGCTGGCTGCGCTGCTGCAGCGCTACGGCATGCGCGGCATGTGGGATGGGGCGATGGAGCTGGTCCCCGTCTGCATGTTCCAGCTGCAGCGACTCACGGAGCGGCACCTCCCTCGGCTGGCGCAGCATATCTCGGCGCACGGTGTGGAGCCGTCCATGTTTGCGTGGCAGGTGCGCGCCGCGCCGGTGGGCACGGCGAGGGAAGTGCAGCAGCGCGTCTCACTTGCAGTGCGCGCGTGCGGCAGTGGTTTGCTGGGTTGTTTTGCTCGTACCTGCCCTTTGCCATGGTGGCGCGCGTGTGGGACATGTTCCTTGCCGAGGGCTTGTCCACGATGTTCCGCGTGGCACTTTCCCTGCTGTCTCTGCACGCTGGTGAGCGTAGAACGCCGCAGCTACCGCTGCCGTGGCTGCCGCCGCTGCGGTTGCTGCCGCCACTGCCGCCACCGCCGCCGCCGCCGTTGCCGCCGTTGCCACCGCCGCCACCGCCGCCACCGCCGCCACCACCGCTGAGTCTGACGTAGTTGCAGACGAACTAATGGAGCGGGACATGGAAGGCATGATGGCGCTGTTCAAGACCATCCCCACCACCCTGCACTGCGAGGACCTGCTGGCAACAGCGCTGCGCATGAAGGTGAGCAGGGAGCAGCTGGGCGAGCTGGAGCGGGAATACCGAGCGGGTGCTGCACACTGAGCAACCGTGGTGCGGGTGAAGCACATGTACATTACGCGCAATGCATGACGGATGCAGCAGGAAGCTGCTGCATGCGCAACGGCGTGACGAACGGCCATGTTTCCACTGCATGCACTCGTTGGCAATCTTGCACGCACGCAGTGTGGCAGCAACCATGAAAGCAGGCAACGTGGTCTATGAAGTGAACATTGAGGTGGAG
>JBKBWW010000201.1:0-1003 GCA_046314475.1 Hydrogenophaga sp. | reverse complement strand
CCCGTCAGTGACGCTGCCTCCGTGCAGCTGCCCACCTCCATGCCCGTCTCGTCCTCACCCAGGCACCAGCCGCAGAAGGCGTCCGCAAGGCAGGTGCGGCACTGGCGGTACTGGTTGCACGGCAGGCCGGCGCAGAACTGGTAGCTCCACGCACGTGCGGGGCACTCCGCGTTCTTGGGGCCGTGCAGACCGCCGGGCAAGCAGCGCTGGTGCGCCTCGCACCAACCGCAGCGCGGGTCCTCCACGCAGGCGCCGCAAGAGGTGTTGTACTTCGCGCAAGGGTTGGTCAGCTCTGCAAGGGTGGCAGCGGGGAGGGAGGCGAGTGCCTCCACGGTGCTGCGCGCGGGGCGGTGGTCCGCGGGGTGAGCAAAAACAAACCCGGGCTGCCCAACGCTGACCACAGGTGCGCCCAGTTCATCTGCAGGCCATGACACAGCGAGATGGCGCAGGCCAGCGCGCGGCGGGGGTGTGTGAGCAAGGCGGCGGTGGCGGTGGCGGTGGCGGTGGCGGTGGCGGTAGTGCGCGTGCACAATTCGCACCATTTCGCTCCGCACACGCGCCAAGTTGCACGCAGGCGCCAACGGCAATGACGAGCGCCAACACACGGGCCACGCCGCCGCCAGCCGCAGCCGGCGTGCCCGGCATCGTTGGCAACAACCTCGCTCCTCGCCTGCCTGCGCATGCACCACGTGCCATGCAAGTCATGGGTGGCAATGGCGTCCAACCGTCGTCCAAGTGGCCGATCGAGACGGTGGGGAGCCACGGCACTGCCGCGCGGCGCTTGTGCTGCATCGGGCGGCAGGCTGTGTGCAAGAGCGGTTGACGGAAACAAGCGACAATTCGTTGCTGATTGGCATGGGTAGCCAATCAATACTTTTCTTGGCAGCGTGCCTTTGTGCTTTGAAAGCACTGCTTTCACATATCAGCCGCCATCGCACCACCCTGCCGGTCACGGAAGCGCCATGCTGCGCGCCTGCGTCGCTGTGGTGCGAACATGCAGGGC
>JBKBWW010000200.1:0-1050 GCA_046314475.1 Hydrogenophaga sp. | reverse complement strand
GCGGCGCCGCCGGCCCGTCGAATCCGCTGGCGGCCCGCCCGCTGCTGCCGCCACTGCTGCTGCTGCTGTCGCCGCCGCTGCCCCTCCCGCTCCGCCCCCCAAGCGTGCGGGCGGGGCGAGCAACGCACCGCCCCGCCGGGCCACCGCGCGCATGCAGCAGGCCAAGCCAGCGCGCGCTGCGCTGGCGCATGCAGCCAACGCGTCCGCTGCCTCGCTGCCGTCCGTCACGCTGGCAGCAACAGCAGCGAGCACAACGACTGCAGCCACAGCGACATCTCAAGCGGCGGCGGGGGAGGACGATGAGGCGGAGGAGACGGTGGTGGCTGCCGATGAGGCCGATGCCGAGTCAAGCAGCGCCCTCACTGCCAGCGCCGTCGCTGCCGCCGCTGCTCCACCTGCGACCACCGCCGCCACCGCCGCCACCGCCGCCACCGCCGCCACCGCCTCCGAAGCTGCTGACGGCCCCGGCGGTGTGTGGGCGGTGGCTGGCTTGCCGCCACCTCGCCGCTCCCCCTCTCCGGCGCGCATGGCTCGCGTGCGCGCCGGCTCCGCGCTGGGCCTGGCCCCCCGCTCCGCCAGCACGCAAGCGCGCTCCCGAATGATGGACATAGGCAGTGCCAAGGGCAGCGGCGGCGGCATGGCTGGCGGGGATGCGGGGGGTGATGATTACGAAGACAGCTTCGAGGAGGACGTGGACGCGGAAGAGGAGGAGGCGGAGGAGGTGCAGCGGCAGCTGAGTTACGCACGGACACACAGCACCGCCTACTCTCGGTTGGCATCCGGCGCAGCGGCGGAGGAGGCAGCGGCGGGGGAGCGCGAGCTGAGTGATGGAGTCACGGCGGCGGAGGGGGGGCACAGCAATGACGACACTGATGCCCAGTCAAGCGGCGCCGAGGCTGGTGACGCAGAGACAACTGATGATGCGGAGGCGACGGATGATGACCACGAAATCAACGGCAACGATGGCAACGACGGTTCCGACTCCAGCGATGGTGAAAGTACCACGGCAGAGGCTCGCAGCGCTGAGGGCAGCGTCAGCGACGCCGCGGA
>JBKBWW010000199.1:0-1066 GCA_046314475.1 Hydrogenophaga sp. | reverse complement strand
GAACGAGTTGTCGTACACCTGCGCGTGCTCGACCACTCGGCGGACGGAGGAGGCCGAGGCCGGGCAGCTAAGCAGAGACTTGATAACCTCGGCGTACCCCGATTGAGTTCTGGCAGTTCGCTCCGCCCGCCCGAATCGAGCAAGAGCACTCGTCCGCGGCGTGTTCATCACGAAGCTAGCTGAGTTGTGATGGATCGCCGCTTGCGTCACCGAGTTCAACTGGTGCAGCGCGCCCGCAGTCCAGTGTTGCACGTTCACCGCTTGGAAGACTCCCGCAACGCGCTGACCTGGATCACAGCTCACCACGACGGCACTTTCAGTGATGGTTCCCCGGAGTTGCTCAAGAAGCACAGGCCTCGCCTCTGGGGCCATCACGGAGTCCAAGTCCACGCTGGCCGGTTCGTAGTGCAGGCACGTGGGATCGTCAAGATCATGCAACACGTCGCCACCAGCACCGCCACTGCTGCCGCTGTCCCCACCGCCGCCGCTGTCCCCACCGCCGCCGCTGTCCCCACCGCCACCACCACCACCACCGCCACCGCCACCGCCACCGCCACCGCCACCGCCACCGCCACCGCCACCGCCACCACGGCCACCTCCACGACCACGGCCACTGCCACGGCCTCTCCCACGTCTAGCAGCGCCCGCGCGGCCACTGCCGGCGACATTGCCAGCGCGCCGCGTGAGCCGTCGACGCTTCTGCTGCTGCCGCATGCCCTCCACTGCAGGACCGTCTGCGCTGCGCTTCGCCCCACGCCGGGTCCGTGATGCCGCTTCCGCATCACTTTCGAGGCCGTCACCGTCCGCGGCAGCGGCTGCCCCGGCAGCGGCGGCTGCCCCGGCAGCGGCGGGTGCGCCGGCGGCGACACCCGCGCCTGGCCCCTCTGCCACCCCCGCATGCCCCACTGCCGGCGCTTGACGAGTTGCTGCAAGCGCTCTGCCACTTGCGGCAATGCTCGCAGCGGAGGCAGCGCTTGCCTGCAGATGCACGATAACGCCGAAGCCGTTGCTGGAGCAAGAGGTCAACTTGTATCCCTTGCCGTCAGCGTGCGCGAGCAACAGGCGC
>JBKBWW010000198.1:0-1107 GCA_046314475.1 Hydrogenophaga sp. | reverse complement strand
GCCGCGGTGCGGCGCAGCGGCGCAACAGGCGGCTGCGCAGGCGCGCTGTGGCCCGCACGGGGGGCAGCGAAGGGGCCTGGCGACCGGTCCGCCACGGCGAGGCCTGCCATGGCAGCGCTCGGGCTGTGGTTGATGCTTGCAGCAGGTGCCGGGGGCGGCTCGAAGTCAGCGTCGTCAAACATGAACTCGTCAGCATCTCGACGCTCCTCGGCCTCCAGCGCATCCATCAGCGCGAGCGTCTCGTCGTCCAGCTCGTAGGAGTCCTCGATGTCAGCCATCGCTTGACCGCCACCGTCGTCAACGCCGCGTCGCAATCCCGATGAATAGCTGACGCTGTCGCCACCGCCACCGCCACCGCCGCCGCCACCGCCACCGCCGCCACCGCCGCCACCGCCACCACCGCCGCCACCGCCGCCACCGCCACCACCGCCGCTATCGCCGCCACCGCCGCCGTACCTGACTTCAGACGCATAGCCGAAACTGCCACGGGCACCCCCACTGGCGCTACCGCCGCCGCCCCCAACGCCGCCACTCCCGTACGCTGTCCCAGTTTCAACGCCCATACTGGCGCCACCACCGGTGTATCGAACTCCCGACGCATTGCTGAATCTGGCACCGCCACCGCCGCCACCGCCGCCACCGCCACCACCGCCGCCACTCCCGTACGTAACTCCAGATACATCGCCCATACTGGCGCCGCCGGCGTACCTAACCCCCGATGCATAGCTGAATGTGGCACCGCTTCCACCACCACCGCCGCCGCCACCGCCGCCACCGCCGCCACCGCCGCCACCGCCAGCGACACCGTTTGTTGCAACACTGCCTCCAACACCACCGCCGCCGCCACCGCCGCCACCGCCGCCACCGCCGCCACCGCCGCCACCGCCGCCACCGCCGCCACCACCACCACCGCCACCGCCACCGCCACCAGCGCTGCCTGCCGATGCCGGCAAACTTCCGCGTTGCAGCTGCTCGCTGGTTATCCTGTCTGCCACTGCCCGTTGTCGCTTCACCAACTCCTCCACATGCCCCCCTAACACTTTGACGTTGGTCGGGGTCAGAAACAGCATGCCCCTCCGAACCCACACATCACTCAGCATCATCTGT
>JBKBWW010000197.1:0-1657 GCA_046314475.1 Hydrogenophaga sp. | reverse complement strand
AGGCCGGCAATTTCCACCAGCACGTCGTCGAACGGGCGGCTCACCTCTTCACCGCGCGTGTAAGGCACCACGCAGTAGCTGCAGTACTTGGAGCAGCCTTCCATGATGGACACAAATGCCGATGCGCCATCGACCTTGGCGGGAGGCAGGTGGTCGAACTTCTCGATCTCCGGGAAGCTGATGTCCACCTGCGGCCGGTCCTGGGCGGCGCGCTGGTTCAGCATGTCGGGCAGGCGGTGCAGGGTCTGCGGGCCGAACACCACATCCACATACGGCGCGCGCTTGATGATCTCGGCACCTTCCTGGCTGGCCACGCAGCCGCCCACGCCGATCAGAACGCCCTTTTCCTTCAGGTGTTTGACGCGGCCGAGGTCGCTGAACACCTTTTCCTGCGCCTTCTCGCGCACCGAGCAGGTGTTGAACAGGATCAGGTCGGCTTCTTCTACATCCTGCGTGGGTTCATAGCCCTGGGCGGCGCCCAGCACGTCGGCCATCTTGTCCGAGTCGTACTCGTTCATCTGGCAGCCGAAGGTTTTGATGAAGACTTTTTTGCTCATGGGAGGTCCGGGGGTGAGGCGCGTGCGTGGCGCGTTGGAACAACGGCCCATCGGCGGTTGAAGGAAGGTCCATCCGCCGATGTCCTGGGCCGCACAGGCCTGGTCTGCGCCGTCAGTTGGGGGCCGCGTTGGGGCTGGGGGTGGCTTCCGAGGCGAAACGGAAGTTGCGTTCGGTGGCGGCACCGGCGCGTTTCTGCGCGGCTTCGGCGGGGTTGAGCACCCACACTTCGTGCACCAGGCCCTGCATGTCGCGCACATAATTCACCACCAGCTCCTGGCCAACCAGCGAACCGGAAAGCAGCAGCGTGTTGGTCTGGCTGCGGATGCGCGCGCCCGGCGACAGGCGGGCGGGTTCGCCGTTGAGCGTCACTTCCGGCGGTTGCACCACCACCATCTTCGCGCGCATTGCGCTGTCAGGGAAGTTGCGTACTGGCTGGGTTTGCGCCAGCGCCCAGGGCACGGCGCCTGCGGCGATGACCACCAACAGGCAACGGTGTGCCACTGACGGCAAACGCGGAATTCGGCAGCGGTTCATGGTGTCTGTCCAGAGGCTGTTGAATGGGCGAGGCGCCCGGGAGGATGGCGGTTTTGGATTGTCGCACGGGGGCTCGCGATTTCGCCGTGAGCGGCCGAGAATCGGGCGCCCCGCGTTGCTTCCCTGGCACCGAACATTCACGCAAGGAATTCCATGGCCCGCCTGCCACCGCTACCGCCTGCCACCACCCCGGAACTCAAGTCCCATTTCGACTTCTTTCTGGGTACTTTGGGGTTCACTCCCAACAGCGTTCTGACCATGCAGCGAAAGCCGAAGCTGGCCCAGGCGCTTGCGGTCATGAATGCGGCGGTCATGGACCCGGAGGGCGAAGTGGACCTGGGGTTCCGCCGCTTGATCGGGCATGTGGTGAGCAAGGTGGCGGGTTGCCTGTACTGCCAGGCCCACACCTTGCTGGGGGCCAAAAACTTCGGGGTCAGCGAGGCCAAACTGGTCGATGTCTGGACTTACGCCACCAGCCCGCACTACAGCCCTGCCGAGCGGCTGGCGCTGGACTTTGCGCTGGCGGCAGCTTGCCAGCCCAACGCCGTGACGGACGAACAGTTCG
>JBKBWW010000196.1:0-2058 GCA_046314475.1 Hydrogenophaga sp. | reverse complement strand
GCCTGCGTGGGCACCGCGAACCAGAGCAGGCGCCGGTGCATGGAAATGGCGAAGAACCCGAGCACGGTGTAGGCCAGGGCGTGCTGGCCGAGCAGGGCGCCCTGGTGTACGTCCATCGCCAGTCCGAAGGCAAAGGCCACGCCCACACCGATGCGCAGCGGCTGGTGCACGCTCCAGAACACCAGCACCACCGCCAGCAGGTCGGGCACCCAGGCCGCGCGGCCCCACAGCCCCATGTTCATCACCATGTTCAGCGCCAGCGCCGCCAGCAGGCTGAACCAGATGAATGCCGGGTTGGCGGGCAGCAGCAACTGCTGGCCGGGGCGCATGATCATGGCGTGACCCCCTGGCTGCCCGGCACATTGCCCCGCCGGCCCAGCCGCGGCCGTTCTTCCGGCGCCGCAGGTGGGGGCGGGGGCTGGCTCAGCCCCACCGGCGACAGCACCAGCACGTGCATGGCGCCCTGGACCCGTGCCAGAGGCTCGCACTCCACCCGGTTGAACGCCGATTGCGCGCGCCGCTCCACCTTCAGCACCCTGGCCACCGGCAGGCCCGGCGGGTAGACACCGTCGACCCCGCTGGTGGTGAGCAGGTCACCCTCTTCAATGTCTGCGCTGGCCAGCGTGTAGCGCAGTTCAAGGCCGTCGCCACTCGCGGAGGGTTGGCCGAAGGCCACGCTGCGTATGCCGGTGCGCACATTGACCACCGGAATCGCCTGGTCGCGGTCGATCAGCAACGTGACCTCCGACACCAGCGGGTACACCCGGGTCACCTGGCCCAGGACGCCGCTTTCGTCGATCACCGGCGACCCTGCCACCACGCCGTGGGTCTGGCCCCGGTCGATCACCACCTTGCGGGAATACGGATCGGCTGTGTCGTACAGCACCTGTGCGCCGGTGGCCGGTAACTGGCTGCGCTCGCGCATGGTCAGCAACTCCCGCAGCAGGCGGTTCTCCTTCTCCAGCTGTTCCACCTGCAGGCTGCGCTCGGCCTGCACGGCCAGGCGTTGCAATGCCTCGCGCTCGGTGCGCTGCGACGCGTGCAGGCTGGTGAGGTAGCTGCCCGCGGCTGCGCCCGCCTGGATCGGTTGCATGACCAGCCACTGCAGCGGGTAGATGGCGGTGGCCATGGCCGAGCGCAGCGGCCCGGTGACCTGGAAGCGCACGTCGGCCACCATCAGGAACAGCGCCAGCGCGCTGAACACGAGCAGCTTGGACAGAGCCGATGGGCCCTGTTTGAAAAAGGGCGGTGGGGTCCGGTCCAGGGTGCCCAGTGGCATGTCGGAGAGCTCTCGTGAACGGGCCCGGGATCAGGCCGGCGACCGGCGCAGGATCATTCGCTGGTGAAGATCGTGCCCAGGCGCTCCATGCGCTCCAGGGCCATGCCGCAACCGCGCACCACGCAGGTCAGCGGCTCTTCGGCCACCAGGACCGGCAGTCCGGTTTCTTCGGCCAGCAGGCGATCCAGGTCGCGCAGCAGCGCGCCACCGCCGGTGAGCATCATGCCGCGCTCGGCAATGTCCGCGCCCAGCTCGGGTGGCGTGTGCTCCAGCGCCATCTTCACGGCCGAGACGATGTTGTTCAGCGGATCGGTCAGTGCTTCGAGAATTTCGTTGCTGGAAATCGTGAAGCTGCGCGGCACACCTTCGGAGAGGTTGCGGCCCTTGACTTCCATTTCCTTGACTTCCGAGCCCGGAAAGGCCGAACCGATCTGCTTCTTGATCGCTTCGGCAGTGGGTTCGCCGATCAGCATGCCGTAGTTGCGCCGGATGTAGGCGATGATGGCTTCGTCGAACCGGTCGCCGCCCACGCGCACGCTGCCCTTGTAGACCATGCCGCCCAGGCTGATGACGCCCACCTCGGTCGTGCCACCGCCGATGTCCACCACCATGGAGCCCGAAGCGTCGGACACCGGCAGGCCGGCGCCGATGGCAGCCGCCATGGGTTCCTCGATCAGGTAGACCTCGCTGGCGCCGGCGCCGAGGGCCGATTCGCGGATGGCGCGGCGCTCGACCTGGGTGGAGCCGCAGGGCACGCAGATGATGATGCGCGGGCTCGG
>JBKBWW010000195.1:0-2341 GCA_046314475.1 Hydrogenophaga sp. | reverse complement strand
GAGGCCGCTCACCTCTCTATGTTCAAGCGGTTTTCGGCCAAGGGCTGGCGCAAGACCGAGCCTGGCCAGCCACTGCCGCAAGAGCATCCACGACTGTTTGACCAGTTGGTGTACCGCGCCTTGGCCGAGCAATACATTTCCGAAGGCAAGGCGGCGGAACTGCTGGGCATCCCGATGATGCGCTTCCACAAAGAACGCCAGCTGGAGTCATCGGATGCGGTTGCTCATCAGTGATGCGAACATCTTGATCGATATGGAAGCGGGAGCGTTGATGGAGACGCTTTTCCAGCTTCCGATGCAGTTCGGCATCCCTGATCTGCTGTACTACGAAGAAATTGAACCGGGCAGCCCTGGCCTTGAAGACCTGGGCTTGCAGGTCATGGAGGTCAGCGGCGACTTCGTGGCGTATGCCCAGCAGTTGCCAGGCCAGCACAACCATCTGCTTCCCGCGAAAAACGGTCCCAAGCCCAGTCACAACGACTACTTGGCACTGGCGCTTGCGAAGCAGGAGACCTGCACTTTGCTGACCGGCGACACCAATTTGCGGATTGTTGCCAACAAGGAGCAGGTCAACGTCATGGGCACCATCGGGCTGCTGTGCGCCATGATCGAGAACCAACTGCTGACAGTCGACGACGCCTTCAAGGCACTTGACCGAATGAAGTCTGGCAAGCGACGGCTGCCCTGGCCGGAAGCCGAAAAAGTACTGAACGCGCTGCGCTGATCAGGTTCTGCCATCGGCAGTCAACCACTGCGGGCCAGTGGCTTTAGGCCAATGCCCGCTGCAACACGCTCCATGCGGTAGCCCAGTCGATCCGCTCCTGCTCCAAACGAACGTTTTGCCCCCAGCGCTGCTGCTTGAGATCCCGATAGAGTTGCTGCTCTTGCTCTGTCAGGAGTGTCAGTTCCGTTGCCGGATGCTGCGCCGATTCATCCACCCACAGCGTCTTGTGTTGTAGCAAGGTGTCTTCGTCCATGAGCACGGACTGCAACGCTGGAACGTATGAACGGGCTCGATGCAGGATGGCAAATCCATGGGTGTCCAAATCACCCCAGTAAATGCACTTTGCGCGGGCAAGCCAAGAGAAACGGGCCAACACGTCGACGTTATAGCCAAGGCGCATGAACACGACAGCGCCCGGCATGTCGGACATTGCCAGTCCCGTTTGAAGGTTCTCGACAATAAACACATGTGAGACCGGCAAATTGAGACCTGCCAGATCTTCCACGGGTGCAGTGATGTCACCCACGCCGCCGACCCTGGCTCGCAATGCCTGATCCAGCACCCGCATTCGCACAAGGAGTGGAGGTGCCTTCAGTCCGCAGCGCTGATAGAAGTCCAGGTCGCTGGAGGAGTCCTCTTGTATTGCGGCCACCAGATCCGTCAGCAGCCCTTTGCGCCCATCAAGCCATTTGCTATCCAGCCCGGACACCGGCAGCTGGCGGGGGTAGAGGTCGGATTGTGGATGGTTCGCGATCCAATCCAGCATCTCTGCAAGCCGACGAAAATCGGCATCGCCGTAGTCCGCCAGGACATCAAAGTACCTTGGCAACGGCTGCGCCAGTACCGGCCAGCGAGCGGTGAGTGTCCGGTAGCGAGATTGAGCACGCTCCCATCGCGCGGACTCACCAATCCACATGGCAACATCCTCTGGGCCGCCCAACGCGAGCTTCTCCGGTAGTCGCTGAACGCCAAGCGCTTTCCACCTGCGCTCACACCAGGACAAGGAGCCGACTCCTTGCCAACCTTGCCATGCGCTCACCCAAGCACGAACGCCGTCGACCTGCCTTAGCGCAGCCTGTTCCGTCGGTATGCCGAGCGGAACTTCCAGCGGCCATTGATCCTCGCCCGCATCACCAATCAACCACTCGCGGTGCTTGCTTTGAAAGCGACGGGCAAGAAACTGCCGAACATCTTCAGGAAGCTTCAACGCTAGCCTCCTCTCGTGCGTGCTCTGGCAGCTTCAACCGCTGACGATCACCGTCATACTCGATCAGCAGGACGCCTGAGACTCGCCGATCGCTGATGTCCACGAAGCAGGCGCCACCGATGAATGGCTCAAGGGTCATGACGGACTTCAGCGGTGTAGCGACCACCATCTGGAATCCGAAATTGGTAAAGATATTCATCGCCAAAGCGGTGAACTCGTTATCCGCCTTGTCGAAGGCTTCATCCAGCACGACGGGCGCATACATCGGCACGCCGTGGTCGTTCCCGCCCAGTTGATATCGCAGGGCTGCGGCCAAGCACGTAGTGGCCAACTTCTGCCGTTGGCCGCCGGACTTGCCTGCTCCGCTGCGGTAGATCTCGACCTCGACACCACTTTCATCTATCTCCCGC
>JBKBWW010000194.1:0-2672 GCA_046314475.1 Hydrogenophaga sp. | reverse complement strand
GAACGGGGCACGCAATTCGCGCGCGGCAGACGCACCACCCGCGCGCTCGCGCGGCACGAGGCTGAGGTCGGCCAATTCGATGGTGTGGGCACCGGCCTGCACCTGCCAGCGCCCTGCGCCGAGCGACACGGCCGCCACCGGCCAACCGATGCCGTCAACGACCACCCGGCCCGGGCTCACGCGGGCCGGCGCGGTGCGCTCGCCCCAGCCGACGCTCAGGGCGCCTTGTCCGAGTTCATTCACAGAAAGGTCCAGCACCTGCTCGCCGTGCAGCCAGCGCAGCGGGCGGGCAAAGGGGCACGCCAGCGCGGTGGCGGGTGGCTGCGCGCCGAACGCGGCGGCGAGCACTCCCGCCAGCACCGCGTCGGGCGGGGGCAGCAGCATGGCGCGCACGGTGTCGCCTTCTTCGGCCAGAAAGGGAATGAGCGCACCGCCTTCGTGAAACACCGGGTGGCGCAGGCAGGCCGCCAGAAAGGCGCGGTTGGTCGGCAGGCCGAGCAGGCGGGTCTGGTCCAGCGCGTGGGCGAGGCGGTCGATCGCCTCCCTGCGCGTGGGCGCGTGCACGATGAGCTTGCCCAGCATGGCGTCAAAGTGGGGGGTGACTTCGCTGCCGGTCTCCAGCGCGTGGTCAAACCGCAGACCCGGCACCATCGGCGGCTCCGCGAACTGCAGCACGCGGCCGGTGTGCGGTGTGTGGTGATCGTCTTCGGCGCACAGGCGCACTTCGATGGCATGGCCGTTGAAGGTGATCTGTTCTTGTGTGAGGGGCAGGGGTTCGCCGCGGGCCACGCGGAGCTGCCATTCGACGAGGTCAAGACCCGTGAGTGCCTCGGTGACGGGGTGTTCCACCTGCAAGCGGGTGTTCATCTCCATCAGAAAAAAGGGTGAGGTGTGGGTGAGCCCTTCGACAGGCTCAGGGCGAACGGAGATGGGCTCAGGGCGAACGGGGGTGGGCTCAGGGCGAACGGGGGTGGGCTCAGGCCCTTCGACGAGCTCAGGATGATCGGAATACCGCCCTTCGACAGGCCCAGGGCGAACGGAGTTGGTTGCGGCTTGGGCTGACCCATCGCCCGTTCGGGCTGAGCTTGTCGAAGCCCTCGCCCACCCTGCCTCATCCAACAAAAACTCCACCGTCCCCGCCCCCACATACCCCGCGGCCTGCGCCAGCGCCACCGCGCAGCGCCCCAGCTCTTCACGCAACGCCGGCGACACGGCAGGGCTCGGCGCTTCTTCAATGATTTTCTGGTGCCGCCGCTGCACCGAACAGTCGCGCTCGCCCAGGTGCACGCAATGGCCGTGCGCATCGGCAAACACCTGCACCTCCACATGCCTGGGGCGCAGCAGCGCGCGCTCGATCAGCAGGTCGCCGTTGCCGAAACCGCTCAGGGCTTCCGAGCGTGCGCTGTGCAGCGCGGGCCGCAGCTGCGCCGCGTTCAGCACCAGCCGCATGCCACGCCCACCGCCACCCGCCACGGCCTTCACCATCAGCGGAAAACCCACGCGCTGCGCTTCGGCCACAAAGGTGTCTTCGCGCTGGTCGTCGCCAAAGTAGCCGGGCAGGCAAGGCACGCCCTGCGCCACGGCCAGCGCCTTGGCGGCCGACTTGCTGCCCAGCGCGCGAATGGCCCCTGGCGGCGGGCCGACCCAGGTGAGGCCGGCGTCGATCACGGCCTGTGCGAAGTCGGCGTTCTCGCTGAGGAAGCCGTAGCCGGGGTGCACCGCGTCAGCGTTGGTGGCAAGCGCCGCGTCCAGCAGGCGGTCCACACGCAGGTACGACTCGGCCGAGGTGGTGCCGCCCAATGCGAATGCGCTGGTGGCCTCGCGCACGTGCAGCGCATGGGCATCGGTCTCGGAAAACACGGCCACGGTCTCGATGCCCATGGCGTGCGCGGTGCGGATGACGCGGCGGGCGATTTCTCCGCGGTTGGCAATCAGGAGGCGTTTCATGAATCAACTCCGGCGCCGGGCCGCCCCAAGCCGGAGTCGCCCCCTCGGGGGGCAGCGACCCGCGCAGCGGTGGAGCGTGGGGGCATGTCTTTGGCCCACGGAGCGGGTTGCTTTTTCGAGAACGCCGACAAGCCCGCTGCAGCTTCAGGGCTGCGCAGCGCGGTCGCAAAAGCGATGGCTGCTTCGTCACGAAGATCAGGCACATCGCCGCGCAGGCGCTGCAGCAGGCGTTTGGTGCTGGCCACGGCGCCGGGCGCGGCGCGCCTCAGCCGCGCCAGCCGTTCCTGCAGGCCTTGCTCCAGTTCACCGTCGTCGGCCACCTCGTCCACCAGGCCGAGCTGCATGGCGGCCTCGGCGCGAAAGCTCAGGCCTTGCAGCAGACACTGGCGCGCCTTGGCCTCACCCAGCCGCATCCACACAAAGGGCGCGATCTGCGCCGGTGGCAGGCCGAGCGTGACCTCGGGCGTGCCGAACACCGAACGCTCGGTGGCGATCACATGGTCGGCACAACACACGAGGCCAAAGCCACCGCCCATGGCCGCACCGTCCACCGCACACACCAGCAGCTGTGGCAGCGCGCAGAGTGCGTGCAACACATCGCCAAAGCCGCGGTTCATGGTGATCAGCGGGTCGTCTTCGCCGGGTTTGAGGGGCTGGCCGATGGCGCTGGCAAAGTTGCCCAGGCTGCCACCGGCGGTGAAGGCACCGGGCGCGCCGGTGAGCAC
>JBKBWW010000193.1:0-3023 GCA_046314475.1 Hydrogenophaga sp. | reverse complement strand
CTCTGCTCGCGTTCGTAGGCGCGTGCCAGGTGGGCGATGTAGTCGGCCGGGTGGTAGTAGCTGATGTACTGCAGGGCGGCAGCAACGGATTCGATCAGGTCGTTCTGGCGGATGCTCGTGGTCATGGCGGTGGGGGCATTGGTGTCGGAGGTCTGAGGCCGTGCAGGCCGAACAGTCGCAGGGATGTGCACAGTCTGCTACGGTGGGCCAGCCGGTATTTTGACAGGTCGTCCCAACGCCGGCTGACACAGGAGAGCGCCATGAAGACCCGTATTGAACGCGACACCATGGGCGAGGTTGCCGTGCCCGCCGAGCGGCTCTGGGGTGCACAGACGCAGCGCTCGCTGCAGAACTTCGACATCTCGGGCGAGCGACAGTCGCCCGAACTGATTCGTGCGCTGGCGCAGGTCAAGCGCGCCTCGGCCGTGGTGAACCATGCGCTGGGTCTGCAGGACGCGCAAAAGACCGGGGCGATCGTGGCCGCAGCGGACGAGGTGATCGCCGGGCAGCACGGGGCCGAGTTCCCGCTGGTGGTGTGGCAGACCGGCTCGGGCACGCAGACCAACATGAACCTCAACGAGGTGCTGGCCAACCGCGCCAGCGAACTGCTGGGTGGCGCGCGCGGCGAAGGGCGCCTGGTGCACCCCAACGACGACGTGAACCGCAGCCAGTCCAGCAACGACGTGTTTCCCACCGCCATGCACGTGGCGGCGGTGGACGCGATCACGCACCGGCTGCTGCCGTCGCTGGAAGCGTTGCGAGCCACGCTGGCGCAGAAGGCCGCCGAATTCGATGACATCGTCAAGATCGGCCGCACCCACCTGCAGGACGCCACCCCGTTGACCTTGGGGCAGGAGTTCTCGGGTTGGGTTGCTCAACTCGAACACGGCGAGCGCCATGTGCGCGACGCGTTGCCGCACTTGTGCGAGCTGGCGCTGGGCGGCACGGCGGTGGGCACCGGCCTGAACGCGCCCAAGGGCTATGCCGAGCAGGTGGCAGCCGAACTGGCGAAGCTCACTGGTCTGCCCTTCGTGAGCGCGCCGAACAAGTTCGAAAACATGGCCAGCGTCGACGCCCTGGTGCATGCCCACGGCGCGCTCAAGACCCTGGCTGCCAGCATGAACAAGATCGCCAACGATGTGCGTTGGCTCGCCAGCGGTCCGCGCAGCGGCATCGGCGAACTCAGCATTCCCGAGAACGAACCGGGCTCGTCCATCATGCCGGGCAAGGTGAACCCCACACAGAGCGAAGCGGTGACCATGCTCTGCGCCCAGGTGATGGGCAACGACGTGGCCATCAACATCGGCGGCGCCTCGGGCAACTTCGAACTCAATGTGTTCCGCCCCATGGTGGCGCACAACTTTTTGCAGAGCGTGCGCTTGCTGGCCGATGGCATGAAAAGCTTCAACGACCACTGCGCGGTGGGCATCACCCCCAACCGCGAGCGCATTGCAGAATTGGTCGACCGATCACTGATGCTGGTGACCGCGCTCAACCCGCACATCGGCTACGACAAGGCCGCGCAGATTGCCAAGAAAGCCCACAAGGAAGGCACCAGCCTGCGCGAAGCTGCTCTGGCGTCAGGCCATGTGACGGCCGAGCAGTTCGACCAGTGGGTGCGCCCCGAGCAGATGACGGGGCGCTGAACCCTCAGTGGGTGCGGCCCGGGGGCGGCTGCATCAGTTTGTCGGTCACGGCAATCGCCATGGCGCTGAGCAGGAACACCACGTGGATGATGGTCTGCCACATCAACACCTGCTCGGTGTAATTGGCCGCGTTGATGAAGGTCTTGAGCAGGTGGATGGAGCTGATGCCGATGATGGCGGTGGCCAGTTTCACCTTGAGCACCGAGGCGTTCACATGGCTCAGCCACTCGGGCTGGTCGGGGTGGTTTTCCAGGTGCATGCGGCTCACAAAGGTCTCATACCCGCCGATGATCACCATGATCAGCAGGTTGGAGATCATCACCACGTCGATCAGCGCCAGCACCACCAGCATGATCACGGTCTCGTTGAGGCCGGTCAGCTGCACGTCGGTCTTGTAGCCGATGCTGCTGATGAGTTTGTCGAGCGCCACCTGGCTGCCGAAGGCCGCTTCGACCAGGTGCACCAGCTCCACCCAGAAGTGAAAGACGTAGATACATTGCGCCGCGATCAGGCCGATGTAGAGCGGCAGCTGCAGCCAGCGGCTGGCGAAGATCAGGTTGGGCAGCGCGCGGACGGGGGCGTGGGACTTGTCGGGTTCGGTCATGGGGGAGGGCGATGCGCCGGGTGCCCGGGACGGGCGGCTGCAAAGCGGGTGTATTGTAGGACGCAGGCGGCGCAGGACACGGGTTTGTACCGATGCCCCTGCGCCTTCGAACGGGCACGTTGCAGGCCATGTAAGTGGCTCGTAAGAGCCTGTGCCCACAGTCACTGGTTGACCCGAATCCACAACATCTGAGGAGACTGCCCATGTCCGCACCGTCGTCGTCGATCGAATCCACCTTGGTCGAGAACCGCGTTTTTGAACCCGCCGCGGCCACTGTCAAAGCCGCGCGCGTCTCGGGCATGGCGGCCTACCAGGCGCTGTGCGACGAGGCCGACAAGGACTTCGAAGGTTTCTGGGCCCGACTGGCGCGCGAGACGCTGACCTGGCACAAGCCCTTCACCAAGACGCTGGACTCGTCCAACGCGCCGTTCTACAAGTGGTTCGAAGACGGTGAACTCAACGCCTCGTACAACTGCCTGGACCGCCACATGGGCACGCCGGTGGAGAACAAGACCGCCATCATCTTTGAAGCCGACGGCGGCGAGGTGACCAAGGTCACCTACAAAGAGCTGCTGGCCAAGGTGTCGCGCTTTGCCAATGCGCTCAAGGCGCGCGGCGTGAAGAAGGGCGACCGCGTCGTCATCTACATGCCCATGACGGTCGAAGGCGTGGTGGCCATGCAGGCCTGCGCGCGCATCGGCGCCACCCACAGCGTGGTGTTCGGCGGCTTCTCGGCCAAGGCGCTGCAGGAGCGCATCCAGGACGCCGGTGCC
>JBKBWW010000192.1:0-3284 GCA_046314475.1 Hydrogenophaga sp. | reverse complement strand
GGCGGGCCACGTCCATGAAGTAATGGAACATGCCGCGCTTGAGCGAGCCCGCGTCTTCCATGCGGATCATCACGCTGGTGAGCAGGCCTTCGAACACGCGCGGCGGCGCGAAGTAATAGGTGGGGCCCACTTCCTTCAGGTCGATGGTGACCGTGGCGCCCGACTCGGGGCAGTTCACCACGTAGCCCGCCACCAGCCACTGCGCGTAGGAAAAGATGTTCTGCCCGATCCAGGCCGGCGGCATGTAGGCCAGCACCTCGTCGGCGGGGGTGAGCTTGTCGAAGCGCGCGCCCACGTCGGCGCGGTTGATCAGCGTGTGGTGGGTGTGCACCACGCCCTTGGGGTTGCCGGTGGTGCCGCTGGTGAAGAACATGGCGGCCACGTCGTCTGGCTGGCAGGCGGCCACCTGCTCGCGGAACAACTGCGGGTGGGCCTTGGCGTGCGCCTGTCCAGCGGCAATCAGCTCTTCCATGCCGCCCAGGCCGGGCTGGTCGTAGTTGCGCAGGCCGCGCGGGTCGTCGTAGTAAATGTGCGAGAGCTGCGGGCACTGCTCGCGGATCTCCAGCATCTTGTCGACCTGCTCCTGGTCTTCGACCACACAAAACCGAACGTCGGCGTTGTTGATCGGGAAAACGCATTCACCACCCACCGCGTCCTGGTAGAGCGGGATGGGAATGGCGCCCAGCGATTGCGCGGCCAGCATGGTGGCGTAGAGCCGGGGGCGGTTGGCGCCGATCACCACCATGTGTTCACCGCGCTGCAGGCCGGCCTGGTGCAAACCACAGGCCAGCGCCTCCACGAGTTGCGCCATGTTGGCCCAGCTCGTGGTTTGCCAGATGCCGTATTCCTTCTCGCGCATCGCCGGCGCGTCGGGGCGTCGCTGGGCGTGGTCCAGCAGCAGCTGGGGGAACGTCGTTTGCATGTTTGTCTCCTGGACCGGTCTGGCTCGCCGGCGTTGGGATGTCCCGCAGAGGACACCCGTTGATGAAGCGGATCGTAGGACTTCGTTTGACGCCATGTTGTCGGTGCGACGACAATTGCGGGTCATCCCTCCTAGGACTTTCCCGTACGGGTTTGCACCTTCAGCACCGCCATGAACCCCTTTGCGCCCCACCGTTCCGGCAGCGATCTGCGCGATCGCGCGCGCGCGCCCACCGAGGCCGAACTGGCTGAAATTCCCTGGCTGCAACGCCTCACGCCCAGCGAGCGCCAGCGCGCGGTGGACGCCCTGGTGGTGGGCGAGGCCGACGCCGGTGACGTCATCTGCCGCTTCGGCCGGCCGGTGACCTACTGGTTCGGCCTCGTGGACGGTCTGCTCAAGATGAGCAACGACGACTCACAAGGCCCGGTGGTCACCTTCACCGGCGTGGCGCCGGGCGGCTGGTTTGGCGAGGGCACGGTGCTCAAGCACGAGCAGTACCGCTACAACATCCAGGCACTGCGCAAGAGCCGCGTGGCCGGCCTGCCGGTGGAAACCTTCGACTGGCTGCTCGACCACTCGATCGGCTTCAACCGCTTTGTGATGCACCAGCTCAACGAGCGCCTGGGCCAGTTCATCGCCGCGCGCGAGATCGACCGCCTCAACAGCCCGGATTTGCGCGTGGCGCGCAACCTGGCCTCGCTGTTCCACCCGCTGCTCTCGCCCAACGTGGGCGGCGTTCTGCGCATCACCCAGCAAGAGCTGGCCTATCTGGTGGGCCTGTCGCGCCAGCGCACCAACGAAGCCCTGACCACGCTGGCGGCCAAGGGCTGGATCCGGGTGGAGTACGGCGGTTTGCGCGTGCTCGATCTCGCTGCTCTCAGGTCCGGGCAATTGGATGAATCGTGACCCCCACGCTCCGCCGCTGCGCGGGTCGCTGCCCCCCACGGGGGCTGGCCTTGCTTGGGAGCGGCCCGGCGCGGCGGCCCATCTGGGATGATCGACCCATGACAACCGACAAACCCGCCCGCACGCTCAAGCTCACCCCGGGCGCTGCCGCCAAAAAACCCGCCGACCCGTTCGCCCCGCGCCGCGCCCCGGTGCGCCCACCCGGCCCGGCCCGCGCCAAGAGCGTGTCGGCTTCTGCCCCCAAGCCGCCGCGTGAACCTTCGAAGCCGTACGGCGCCCAGCGCGGCGGGCCCGAAGGAGAGCGTACCGAGCGCCCACGCTACAACGCTGACCGCCCGCGCACGGGTCCCGCCGCCGCGCCGCGTGGCGACGACCGTGGCTGGAGCGAACGCCCTGCGCCGCGCCGCACCGACGACCGTTTTGCCGCCCCTGATCGCCCACAGCGCAGTCCCGCTCCAGCGCCACGCCCGCAGCCGCACCGGCCCGACCTCGCCCGAGTCGGCAACGTGCGCGGTGAAATCCGCCTCAACAAACGCATGGCCGACCTGGGCTTGTGCTCGCGCCGCGAGGCCGACGAATGGATCGCGCGCGGCTGGGTGATGGTCAACGGTGAACCCGCCGTGATGGGCATGCCGGTGGCGCCCGATGCCCGGGTGGAAGTGCTGCCTCAGGCGCGCCACCAGCAGGCCGGGCAGGTCACCATCCTGCTCAACAAGCCGGTGGGTTATGTGAGCGGCCAGCCTGAAGACGGGCACGAGGCCGCCGCCACGCTGATCGGTGCGCCCAGCCAGTGGCGCGGCGACGCCAAGAACCCGGCCGATGGACGCCGCTTCGCGCCCGAGCACACCCGCGGCCTGGCCCCGGCCGGCCGACTCGACATCGACTCCACCGGCCTGCTGGTGCTCACGCAAGACGGCCGCGTGGCGCGCACGCTGATCGGCGAAAGCAGTGGCGTGGAAAAGGAATACCTGGTGCGCGTGCAGTTCGCGCCCAACGGCCCCATGGGCGCAGGCGTGATCGCCGAGAACGTGCAGGCCATCTTTCCGCCGCACCAGCTGGCCCGGCTGCGCCACGGTCTGAGCCTGGACGACCAGCCGCTGAAGCCCGCGCAGGTGGAGTGGCAGAACCCGGAGCAGCTGCGCTTCGTGTTGGTGGAAGGCAAAAAGCGCCAGATCCGCCGCATGTGCGAGCAGGTGGGCTTGCACGTGGTGGGCCTGAAGCGCGTGCGCATCGGGCAGGTGGTGCTGGGCAATCTGCCGGTGGGGCAGTGGCGGTATTTGCGGGCTGACGAGGCTTTTTGATTCGTTGACTTCGCGCTGAGACCTCGCGCCAGGACGGTGGCAGCGCCCGCGTTCTCCGGCCCTGCTCGCGGGGGTCTGCCCGGCGATTCATCCGCCGCTTCGTCAACACCGTTCTCTCAGTGCATCCTCTGTGGCAACCGCGAATGGGGGCCTGC
>JBKBWW010000191.1:0-3740 GCA_046314475.1 Hydrogenophaga sp. | reverse complement strand
CCCAGCCCGGCGCGTGCAGGATCGACCCGCCATTCGGCCTGCTTGCCCACCGCATCGCCCGCAAGCCAGCCCTGCGGATACTCGACCACGACCTTGCGCACCGCGCCAGCGCTGTCTTTCAGGCCGTGTGCCACGCCGTTTTCGTTGAACAGCACGGCTTCCACATCGGGTGTGTCGGGCACCATGGTGAACACCACCTCGGCCTCGCGCGCCACACCGGCCGCGTTGTCGCAGCGCACGGCGCCCGCGGCTTGAATGGCTTCCGGCACCTGGCTGCGCGTGTGCACGAACAGCTGGTGACCGGCGTTGGCCAGGTGCAGGGCCATGGGCGTGCCCATGATGCCCAGGCCGATGAATCCGATCTTCATTTGTTTTCCTTGTTTTGAATGGAGGAGGACTGTGCGGCTCAGTAGCCGCCAGCGTCTTTGGGTGCGTGGCGCGAGCGCATGGTGGCCACCACCTGTTGGGCGCCGGCGGCCATGAGGCGCGCGTCCGAGCTCACGGTAACGAACTGGAAGCCCATGGCGATGCGTTTGAGCGCCGCCTCGGGTGAACCGTTGTGGATGCCGGCCACCAGGCCGTGCGCCTTGGCGCGCGACAGGATGTGTTCCACGGCTTCAGCGGCCTTGGGGTCGAGGTCGTCGAAGGTGGGCTTACAGCCGAGCGCGAGCGACAGGTCGGACGGGCCGACGTAGATGGCGTCCAGGCCAGGCACCGAGAGGATGTCGTCGAGGTTCTCCAGCGCCTGCGCGGTCTCGATCATGGCGAAGGTCACGATGGTGTCGTTGGCGTGGGTGGGATAGTCGGCGCCGCCGTAGAGCAGTGCGCGCACCGGGCCGAAGCTGCGCGTGCCGCGCGGCGCGTAGTGGGTGTATGCCACCAGCTTCTGCGCGTCTTCGCGTGTGTTCACCATGGGGCAGATCACACCGTAGGCGCCGGCGTCCAGCGTCTTCATGAGGATGCCGGGCTCGAGCCAGGGCACACGCACCACGGGCACGGTGTCGGTGGTGCTGATGGCCTGCAGCATGGTGACCATGGCCTGGTAGTCGACCACGCCGTGTTGCAGGTCGATGGTCAGCGAGTCCCAGCCCTGGTGGGCCATGGTCTCGGCCGAGAAGCTGTTCGGGATGGCCAGCCAGCCGTTGACGACAGCGCCACCGGCGGCCCAGATCTCACGCAAGCGGTTGGGTCTCATGGGTTTTCCTTGGGTGGGGTGTGGGATCAACGGTCGAGCGCGGGGCGCTTGGGATTGAACGTCCAGTTGGGGATCAGGTACTGCATGGCCATCGCGTCGTCGCGTGAACCCAAACCGTGTTGCAGGTAGAGCTGGTGGGCTTTCTCCACCTCGATCATGTCCAGCTCCACGCCCAGGCCCGGCGTCTTGGGCACCTGCACGTGGCCGCCCTCGATTTTGAGCGGATCTTTCGTCAGGCGCTGGCCGTCCTGCCAGATCCAGTGGGTGTCGATGGCCGTGACCTTGCCTGGTGCCGCAGCTGCCACGTGCGTGAACATGGCCAGCGACACGTCGAAGTGGTTGTTGGAATGCGAGCCCCAGGTGAGGCCCCAGTCGCGGCAGGTCTGCGCCACGCGCACGCTGCCGGCCATGGTCCAGAAATGCGGGTCGGCCAGCGGGATGTCGACCGATTGCAGCGAGAGCGCGTGGGCGAGCTGGCGCCAGTCGGTGGCGACCATGTTGGTGGCCGTGGGCAGGCCGGTGGCACGGCGGAACTCGGCCATCACCTCGCGGCCTGAAAAACCGTCTTCGGCACCACACGGGTCTTCGGCGTAGGCCACCACACCGCGCATGCGCTGGCCCAGGCGGATCGCGTCTTTCAACAGCCAGCCGCCGTTGGGGTCGAGCGTCACGCGGGCGTCGGGAAAGCGTTCGTGCAGCGCGGTGACCGCGTCCACCTCTTCGTCGCCGCGCAGCACACCACCCTTGAGCTTGAAGTCGTTGAAGCCATACCGCTCGCGCGCCGCTTCGGCCAGGCGCACCACGGCCTCGGGTGTCATGGCCTCTTCGTGCCGCAGGCGGCTCCAGCCGTTGTCGGCGTCGGGCTCACTCGCGTAGGGCAGGTTGGTCTTGGCCTTGTCGCCCACGAAGAACAGGTAGCCCAGCATCTCCACCGCGTCGCGCTGCTGGCCTTCGCCCAGCAAGGCGGCCACCGGCACACCCAGGTGCTGTCCCATCAAATCGAGCAGGGCCGATTCAACGGCCGTCACCGCGTGGATGGTGGTGCGCAAGTCAAACGTCTGCAACCCGCGCCCGCCCGAGTCGCGGTCGGCGAAGCGGGCGTGCAGCTCGCGCAGCAGGCGCTGGTGGTCGCCGATGGACTGGCCCACCACGAGCGCGGCCGCGTCCTCCAGCGTCTGGCGGATCTTCTCGCCGCCCGGCACCTCCCCCACGCCGGTGTGGCCGGCGCTGTCGGTGAGGATGAGCAGGTTGCGCGTGAAGAACGGGGCGTGCGCACCACTCAGGTTGAGCAGCATGCCGTCACGGCCCGCAACAGGAATGACGCGCAGGGCGGTGACGCGGGGCGTGGCGGAAGTCGGCATGGGCTCAGTCGGCTTTGATGTTGCGGGTTTCGATCAGCTTTTTCCAGCGCGCGAACTCGGTGGCCTGGAAGGCGGTGAACTGCTCGGGCGTGTTGGCCACGATCTCGAAACCGAGGTCGAGCAGCTTGGGCTTCACGGTCGGGTCGTTGAGGGCTTCCACGATGGCGGTGTGCAGCTTCGCTTTCACGTCGGCGGGAATGCCCTTGGGCGCGGCCACGGCCTGCCAGGAGTTCACGTTGGCGTCCTTGATGCCGAGCTCGTCGAGCGTGGGCACGCTGGGCAGCAAGGGCGAGCGCTTGGCGCTGGTGATCGAGAGCGCGCGCAGCTTGCCAGCTGTGATCTGTGGCATGGCGGTGTTGATGTTCATGAACGACGACTCCACCTGGTTGCCCAGCAGGTCGGTCATCACCGGGCCGCCGCCTTTGTAGGGCACGTGCACGCCGCTGGTGCCGGTTTGCTGCCAATAGAGTTCGGCGGTGAGGTGGTCACTGCTGCCGTTGCCCGAAGACGCAAAGGTCATCTTGCCGGGGTTGGCCTTTTGGTACGCGATCACGTCGGCCATGCTCTTGTGCGGCGAGACAGCGGGCACCACGAGCACGTTGGGCGCCTGCACGGCCACGGTGATGAGGTCGAAGTCCTTGGTGGCGTCGTAGGTCACCTTGGTGAGGTGGGGCGCGATCACGAACGGGCCGAGCGACGAGACGAAGAGGGTGTGGCCATCGGGCGCGGCGCGGGTGACTTGTGCAGCGCCGATGGTGCCGGTGGCGCCGGCCTTGTTTTCCACAACGAAGGTGCCGCCCAGCTTTTCCTGCAGCTTGGCTTGCAACGTGCGCGCGATCAGGTCGGTGGAGCCGCCGGGTGGGAACGGCACGACGATGGTGACGGTCTTGTCGGGCCAGGCCAGGGCGCTGGTCACGGCGATGGATGCGCCGAGTGCGCACAACAGTTTTTTCATTGCATGTCTCCTTCTTTGGGTGGGGTCGGCTGGCGTGGCCGCTTCGGTTTGGTACCGGTACCAATGTTTTCCGGGTTGCATGGTACCGGTACCAATTGGTGGCGTCAACGGTTGTTGGTCGGTTGGGTTGCGTTGTGTGCCTGCACGTTGGCGGGCTCGGGGGGGCCGGGGGGGGGGGGGGACCGCCCGGGGCCCCCCCCGCGCGGGGGCCCCCCCCCCCAAAAACAGC
>JBKBWW010000190.1:0-3981 GCA_046314475.1 Hydrogenophaga sp. | reverse complement strand
CCGGATGAGAGGCGCTGCATGGAAGTGGCCAGCGAGCTGGAGGTGGTGCCCAGGTTGCGCTGGGCGGTCATGGACATGACGTTGGTGTTGATGGTGGTCATAACTAACTCCGGTTGAGGTGGTTGGGCTAACTGCCCGGTGGACCGGGCCACGAACCCATGGAGAAGTTCGTTGTCATCTATTTCGGTGCCTTCGCCGATTACTTGAGGACTTCGCCATCACGCAGGCACAGCGGGGGTCAATGCGCAAAAAAAAGCCCTGGTCGCAAAGCGCCAGGGCTGTCGTGGGGCGAAACAGGCTCAGGAGGACGACTTGTTCCACTGCGCAATCTGTTGCGTCACAAAGGAGTTGAGCGAGTTGAGCTGGCCCACCATGGCGTCCATGGCGTTGTATTGCTTGAGGTAGCGTGTTTCTGCCCGCGCCGCGCGTGCGATCACCGTGTCCTGCTGGCGCGTGTTGCGCGTGACGGCCGCGCGCAGCGACTCGGTGCGCGAGGTGAGCGTGCCGCTGGCACCCGAGAAGCCGTCGGCAAAGGTCTTGAGCTTTTCGCCGAAGCCCTGGGCCGTGGGGTCGGTGTGGTCGGCGTTGAAAAGGTTCTGCACCGCTTCGGGGTTGTCCAGCGCGGCGCTCAGCTTGGTGCTGTTGATGCTCATCTTGCCGCCAGCCTTCAACTCGATGCCGATGTCGGCCAGCGTGGTGAACGCGGCCCCGGGGGTCGCCGAGCGCATCATGCCGCGCAGCGCGTTCTGCAGGCCCACGGCCGAGCTGTCGCCCTGCAGCGACCCGGCCACCTTGGTGTCGGGGTTGTAGCCGGTGGTGCTGGTGAGCATGTCGTTGAGCGAGTTGTACGCGTCGACGAAAGACTGGATGGTCTTGGTCATCGCGTCCTTGTCGTTGCTCACCGCGATCTCCACCGGCCCGGTGGTGACCTTGGAGAACTGCAGCGTGATGCCGGGCAGGCCGTCCTTGTAGGTGTTGCTGGCGGACTCGATGTCGATGCCGTTGATGGTGGCCATGGCGTTGGCCCCGTGCGTGATCTGCACGCCCGAGGCCACGCCGCCTTGCACCGCCAGGCGCGAGAGGCCAGTGTTGTCGACGCCGTCGCTGTCGGTGGCCTGCATCTCGAAACCCAGGGCCTCGCCGGTGTCTTTGGATCGCATGAGCAGGCGTTCGCCCGAGGCGTCGCGCAGCACGGTGGCGGTGACGCCGGCGCCGGCCGCGTTGATCTTGGCGGCGATCTGGGTGAGGGTGTCCTCGCCGGGGCCTATTGCGATGTCCACGGCCGGTGCGCTGCCTGCGGCAAACGTGCCCGAGCTCCAGTCGCCCAGCGTGATCTTCAGGTTGCCTTCACCCATGGCCGTGTCTTTGGGGACGGCGAGCGTGGCCGTGGACTGTGCCTTGGCGAGCTGTTGCACTTCCACCGCCATCGAGGTCGGCGCGGTGCCGCTGGTCACGGTGATGCCCACCGCATCGCTGGCAGAAGAGCTGCCCTTCACGGCTTTGAAGGCATTGGGGTCGGCCAGCTTGGTGCCCAGGTCGCCCAGCGAATTCATCATCGAGCTCAGGGTGCCGAAGACGGAAATCTTGCTCTGGAACTTGGTGGCTTGCGTCTGCAGCGGCGCCAGCGGGGCGCGTTCGAGCGCCACCAGTTGCGAGACGATGCTCTGGATATCGACGCCGCTGGCGAGACCCGTGGAGGTGATGGCCATGTCAGATCTCCCCGCCGACGGCATGCGGCAGCGTGTGGATGGGCGATGGATGTGTCATGGTCTTTCCTGTCCGGGATGTACGCACCACACGCAAAACACATGTGGTCTGTGCATCCCGCAATGGCCGCGTGTGAAGACACGGCACTTGCGGATGAGCGCGCTCGATCAGGAGCGCAGCAGTGAGAGCACCCCCTGTGGAACCTGGTTGGCCTGGGCCACCATGGCGGTGCCGGCCTGCTGCAGGATCTGCGCACGCGACAGGTTGGAGGTTTCCTTGGCGAAGTCGGCGTCGATGATGCGGCCGCGCGCTGCGGAAATGTTCTCGCCAGTGATCTGGATGTTGGCCACGGCGTTTTCGAAGCGGCTCTGCAGCGCACCGAGGTCGGCGCGCGAGCTGTTGACCGCGTTGATCGCGTTGTCGATCACCTTCAGCGCGAGCTGCGAATCGCCGAAGGAGGTCACGTTGATGTCTTCCACGAAGGAATCGGCGACGGCGGCGGTGTTGACGCCCGCACCCGTGGTGCCTGCGGCGAAGTTGCCGAAATCGGCTGCCACGATGGCGCGGTCGGAGAACACTTCGTAGCCCGTCACCGCACCGGCGGTGTAGACAGGGCGGGCGAACACACCGGTGTCGGTGGACTTGGCGTTGATCGCGTCCACCACCTGGCCAGCGCGCTGTGCCAGCGTGGTGGCTTCGCCGATGGGGCCGAGGTTGACGGGGTTGCCGGCGGCGTCGTCGATGCTCAACGGCGTGGCACCACCGGCGGGAATGGCGGGCAGCACGGCGGGAGCCACCGGCGTGGCCGGCGGGATGATCGCGGGCGTGGCGTGCACGGCGGTCTGACCCAGCGATGCGGAGTCCGAATTCACGATGCTGTCGATGGAGATGCCTTCACCGGCGTTGGCGCCGACCTGGAAGGTGGCGTTGGCGAACGAGCCGTCGATCAGCTTGGTGCCGTTGAACGAGGTGGTCTTGGCCACACGGTCGATTTCCTGGCGCAGCTGCGTCACTTCGGCGTTCAGCGCGGTGCGGTCGCTGCTGTTGTTGGAGGCGTTGGCCGACTGCACGGCCAGTTCGCGCATGCGCTGCAGCATGTCGCCGACCTTGCCGAGCGCGCCTTCAGCGGTCTGCGCCAGCGAGATGCCGTCGTTGGCGTTGCGGGCGGCCACGTTCAGGCCGCGCACCTGGGCGTTCATGCGCTCGGAGATGGCGAGGCCGGCGGCGTCGTCCTTGGCGCTGTTCACGCGCAGGCCGGATGAGAGGCGCTGCATGGAAGTGGCCAGCGAGCTGGAGGTGGTGCCCAGGTTGCGCTGGGCGGTCATGGACATCACGTTGGTGTTGATGGTGGTCATGGAGTTCTCCGTTCAGAAATTGGGGTGGTGAGCAATCAACGCAGCAGGGACAGGACGCCCTGTTGAGCCTGGTTGGCTTGCGCCACCATGGCGGTGCCGGCCTGTTGCAGGATCTGCGCGCGCGACAGGTTGGAGGTTTCCTTGGCGAAGTCGGCGTCCACGATGCGGCCGCGGGCTGCAGAGATGTTCTCGCCGGTGATCTGGATGTTGGCCACGGCGTTCTCGAAGCGGCTCTGCAGGGCGCCCAGGTCGGCGCGCGAGCTGTTGATGGCGTTGATGGCGCTGTCGATCACTTTCAAGGCTTCTTGCGAGGCACCGAAAGAGCTGACCGAGATGTCGTTCAGCTGGCTGGCGCCGGTGGTGAACGCGGCCGCGGCCACATCGCCGGTGGCAGCGCTGAAGCCGGTGAATGTGCCAGCAACGATGGCCCGGTCAGAGAAGGTGGTGAAGCCCGTCACAACGCCGTTGGTATCGAGCACGGTCTTGGCAAACACACCGGTGTCCGACGACTTGGCGTTGATCGCGTCTGCAACCTGCTGCGAGCGCTGAGCCACCGTGGTTGCCACAGCAATCGGGCCCAGATCGACGTCGGTGCCTGCGGCGTTTTTGACAAAAAGCACACCGGTGGCGATGGCCGCGCCTGCGGTGCCTGCCACGGCGGCGGTGGAGGTCAGGGTCGTGTTGCCCAGCGTGGCGGAGTTGGCCGACACGATCGAGTCGATGGCAATGCCTTCACCGGCGTTGGCACCGACCTGGAAGGTGGCGTTGGCGAACGAGCCGTCGAGCAGCTTGGTGCCGTTGAAGCTTGTGGTCTTGGCCACGCGGTCGATTTCCGAGCTCAGCTGTTTGACTTCGGCCTGCAGGGCGGTGCGGTCGCTGGTGTTGTTGGAAGCGTTGGCCGACTGCACGGCCAGTTCGC
>JBKBWW010000189.1:0-4053 GCA_046314475.1 Hydrogenophaga sp. | reverse complement strand
CCAGCGGACCGAGTGGCTCACCGCGTGCGCGCTGCGCGTCCACCCGCGCAGCTTGCGCGCGGGCCGCGTTGAAGCGGGTGCCGGTGAAGGCGTTCACGCGGCTTTCGGTGGCTTCGATGCGTGCGATGCAGGTTTCCAGCACCTGGGTGGCGCTCTGGCTGCCACTGGCCACCGCCTGCGCGGCCTGACTCAGAGACAAAGGGGCGTTCATGGCGCGCCCTCAGTGTTGTGAAGGCTGAAAGGGCGCCGGGCAAAAGATCTCGGCCGGCTCGTCGTGCGGCGCCAGTTCAAAGCCGTCGAGCAACGCGGCCAGCGCAGCGGTGCGCTGCAGGTGGGTGGCCACGCGCTGCGCTTGTGCTTCGCTCAGCGGCAGGTCCACAGCCACCGCAGCGGCCTGCACAAACGCCAGGGTTTGCGTCTCGTTCACCGACGCACCTCGCGCTGGAAGATCTCCAGGCTGCGCTTCTTCGCGGCCACGAAGCTCGGCTCGGACAGCGTGGCCGTGGTGCGCGGGCGTGGGTCGTCGTAGGGCAGGATTTCGGCCACCTTGGTGGGCCGCTTGGTGAGCAGCAGCACCTGGTCGGCCAGGTACACGGCTTCTTCCAGGTCGTGCGACACCAGCACCATGGTGGTGCCGGTCTGCATGAAGACCTCTTGCAGCTTCTCGCGGATGAACAGCGTCATCTCGAAGTCCAGCGCGGAGAAGGGTTCGTCCAGAAACAGCACCTCGGGGTTGGGCGCCAGCGCGCGCATGATCGACGCCGTTTGCTGCTGCCCGCCCGAGAGTTCGTAGGGGTAGCGGTTGAGGTCGAACTTCACGTCGAACGACGCCACCAGCTCAGCCATGCGCCTGTCCACCTCGGCCTTGCTCTTGCCTTCGAGCTTGAGCGGGTAGGCGATGTTGTCGATGGTGCGCATCCACGGAAACATGGCTTCGCGGTAGTTCTGGAACACGTAGCCGATCTTGGTGTCCTTCAAGCTCTTGCCGTCGAACAGGATCTCGCCGCTGTCGATGGGCACCAAGCCCGCGATCATGTTGATCAGCGTGCTCTTGCCGCAACCGTTGGGCCCGAACACCGAGACGATCTTGTGTTTGGGGATGTCGAGGTCGAAGTTCTCGTACAGCGGCCAGCCCGCGAAGTACTTGGTCAGGCCTCGGATGGTGATGTGGGTGCCGGCCGGGCCAGGCTGGAAGGCGGGCACGGGCACGTCGGCAAAGACCGGGGCATTCAACACGGTGCTCATCTTCCACTCCAGTGCACGATGCGGCGTTCGACAACAAGGAACAGCACGTTGAGCGCATAGCCCAGCGCACCCGCCGCGAGGATGGACGCGTACATGTCCTTCACATTCATCACCTGCTGCGAGTTGATGATGCGGTTGCCCAGCCCGCTGTCGGCGCCGATGAACATCTCGGCCACGATCACGATGACGAGTGCCATCGACACAGCCGAGCGCAGGCCGACAAAGCTGGGTTGCAGGCTTTCCCAGATCAGCACGTCCTTGAACACCTGCCAGCGGGTGGCGCCCATCACCTTGGCCGCCATCACGCGCTGCTTGCGCGCGTTGATCACGCCGTAGGCGCTGTTGAAGATCACGATCAGCAGCGCGCCAAACGCGGCGATGGCCACCTTGTTGATGTCGGACACGCCGAACACCATGAGGAAGAGCGGGATGAGTGCCGACGACGGTGTGGAGCGGAAAAAGTCGATCAGAAATTCGACGCTGCGGTAGGCCTTCTCGTTGCTGCCCAGCAGCACACCCAGCGGCATGCCGACCACGGCGGCGATCAGAAAGGCCTGCACCGTGCGCCAGACCGTGACGGCGAAGTCGGTCAACAGCGGGCCACCCGCCAGACCGCTGAGCAAGGCGCCGATGGCGTCCACCGGCGCGGGCAGCAGGATCGGTTTGATGAAGCCGGTGCGCACCACCAGGTCCCAGATGATGAAGAGCACGACCGGGCCCACGAAGGGCAGGGCGCGTCCCCAGTCGGTCTTGCGCGGCGCGGCCACCGGCGCGTTGGCCGCGGGTGGTGTCCAGGGCTTGGCGGCCTCGGGCGTGGTCAGTGGGGACGCGGCTTCCATCGCGTTCAGCCTTTGTAGATCATGGTGTCGACCATGAGGCGCGAGCTGAAGATGCCCTTCTCGGAGAACAGGTCGAAGAACTTCTGGAAGTGGCCGATGTCGGCGGGCGTGAACTCGTTGTACATGGTGTAGGCGGCCAGCGGCACCTCGCCGGCCAGCGCGCCTTCGATGGGTGTGTAGCCCGTGAGGTACTTTCGCGCCTCCACCGGTTTGGTGCGCACATAGGCCACGCCCTTGGCGTAAGCCGCGATGAATTTTTTGGCCGCCTCGGGGTTCTTCTTGATGAAGTCCGACGACAGCGAAGCCGAGCCGCCGAACCAGGGCGCCATGTTGTTGCCCAGCACGTACTGGGAGATCACACCCGCTTCGAGCACGCGGCTGGTGCCGTTCAGGCGGCCGATGGTGCCCGTGGGCTCCAGCGTGTAGGCGCCGTCGATCTGGCCCGCAGCCAGGGCCGCCACGTGCTGGCCGATGGGCAGCTCGACCACGGTGGCGCCGGTGGCGCCACCGCGCTCCAGGATGGTCTTGGCCAGGGTCACGTTCTGGATGCCGGGGCCCGAGGCCACACGCTTGCCCTTGAGGTCGGCCATGACCTTGGCGGGGCTGGCCACCGGCACGATGACCTCGTCGAGCACGTTCTTCACGTTGCTGGGGTTGGCGCAGAAGATCTTGAAGGTGCCGGGCTGGGCGAGCTCACCAATGGCGACGTTGGCCGAGCCGGTGCCGTTGGCCGTGCCGTCGGAGCGGCCCGAAAGCACCGCCTCCATCACCTGCTGCGCACCAGCGAACTTGAGGGGCTCCACGTCCAGGCCGGCTTCCTTGAAGTAGCCCAGCTCGATGGCGGCATAAAACGGCAGGCCGGCGGCGATGGGCCAGTAGCCCAGGCGCACCTTGGTGGCGGCTTGTGCGCGAACGATGCCAGGTGCACCCAGCAGGCCGATGGCCGCGCCCGCAGCGCCGAGTTGCAGCACGGTGCGCCGGTTGGTCGAGGTGGACAGGGCGGTGGCGGTGAATTTCTTCATGAAGGGGCTCCGGCAGGTTGATCGAAAGTGGCGCACCAGGATGGAAGCGGCTCGCACCATGCGTGAGCATTCCGTCTTGTATCCAAGATGGCTTGCAAGCTTGATGCCAACCTGCGGACGTGAAAAAGCCCGCCGCACTTGGGGTGCGGCGGGCTTCGGGGGTCGGGTGTTGCGGCTCAGGCCGCGCGCTTCACAAGCCGAGGTTGCGGCCGAACAGGCCGATGATGCCCACGATGATCAGGTAGAAGGCAACGATGTAGTTCAGCATGCGCGGCATCACGAGGATGAGGATGCCGGCGATGAGGGCCACCAGGGGGCCAATGCTCAGGTGAAGGTTCATGGTGGTATGTCTCGAAGAGGGTCGCGCTGGCGCCGCAGAGGTTGTGGCGCACCAGCCCGCGCATTGGATCATGTCGGCCCACCCCCGGCGTCGTCTGTGCGACGCCATACACACCCCCCGGCCTCACCTCATGGTGCGGTGCCCAGGGCCTGCCAGTCGGCCACCGCCACGCGAGCCACCACGGTCCAGCCGGTGGTGTCGGGCCGGATCACGGCGGCTTCGCCTTCGGCCAGGTGCGGGGCACCGGCCACGGCGCGAAACGGCGTGCCGTGGCCCACGATCCAGCGGTTGGTGCCGGCCTTCACCGGCGTGGCCAGCAGCTGCTTGAGGCCCGCGTAGTTGTTGCCCTGCGCTTCGCGGATCTCGTTGCGCGGCGTCACCGTGGTCAGCATGCGCCGCGCGTGGTCCATGGTGCGGCAGTAGGGGCTGGCCAGCGCCTCGCCCACCGGCAGTTGCAGCGCGCGGATGCGCTGCCCGATGGCGGTGGCGTCGCTCTGTCCTTGCGGTGAGAGCAGGCGCTGGTTGGCGCAATCGTCGTAGGACTTCATGGCCGAGTCGCCGCGCGAGAAGTCGGTGGCGGTGTGCCGGAAATACACCACGTAGCCGC
>JBKBWW010000188.1:0-4055 GCA_046314475.1 Hydrogenophaga sp. | reverse complement strand
AGCGCGAGCAGGCCGGTGCTGAACCACTGGATCTGCCAGGCGCGCCAGGCCGCTTCGTCAAAACCGCCCACGGTGGTGAGGTACTTCTTCACCCGGGGTGTGATGAGCGGGTGGGTGTCGGCCGCGAGCAGGGCGGCGAGCGAGCGCACCCGCGCGCGGCCGTGCGCATCGGCCGGCAGCAGGGCGGGTGCGGGGTGGGTCTCCTCGATGAATTCGAGGATGGCGAGCGACTGCGTGATGGGCGTGTGCGGCTGGTCGGGTGCGTTGTCGATCAGCGCGGGAATCGCGCCCATGGGGTTGATTTTGAGGAAGGCCTCGCTCTTCTGTTCGCCGGCCTCCAGGTTGACGTTGATCTCGTTGGGCTGCACGCCCTTGAGGTGGAACGCCACGCGCACGCGGTAGGTGGCCGAGGTGCGCCAGAAGGCGTAGAGGTCGAAGCGCGGGGTGTCTGTCATGGGGTGTGATGCCGGGTGTGAGGAGGTCAGCGCACTGTAGTCGCAGTGCAGCATCAAAGTCGCTTCACAGTCCTCTGCGCGACCGTTACCATGCTCACGATCGCGCAAAAATGCGCGTTCGGGTGTGGCCTTGCGCCCGTGTTTTTCGCTCAAGTGCCGTCAACAAAAAACCTCAGGAGACAAGACATGACAGCCTTTCACCGCATGAGCTCGGTGGCCCTCGCCATGGGCCTGGCCCTCGGCACCAGCGCCGCCCTGGCCCAAACCGCTGCCCCCGCCGCACCCCCCGCCCCCGCCTGGAAACAGGGCATGCCCGAGAGCATGGCCACCTCCACGCTGGCGCCACTGGCCGGCAAGAACACCGCCACAGCGGCGGCCGATATCCCGATCGACAAGATCAAGCTGCCACCGGGCTTCAAGGCCGAGATCTGGGCCACCGGCCTGCCGGGCGGCCGCGCCATGACGCAGGGCGACGCGGGCAAGATCTATGTGGGCACGCGTGGCCTGGGCCGGGTGTACGAGGTGTCCGACAACGGCGCATCGCGCAGCGTTCGCACCGTGGTGGACAAGCTCAACCAGCCCGCCGGCGTGGCCTTCAACAACGGTGCGCTGTACGTGATGGCCATCGACAAGGTGCTGCGCTTCGACGGCATCGCTGCCAACCCGGCAGCAGCGCCGGTGGACATCACCGCCGCGTTCAACCTGCCCAAGGAACAGCACCACAACTGGAAGTACATCGCCTTCGGTCCGGACGGCAAGCTCTATGTGCCCTTCGGTGCGCCTTGCAACATCTGCGCGCTGCCCTCGCCCGAGTACGCGCAGATCCGCCGCTACAACCCCGACGGATCGGGCATGGAGGTGGTGGCCACTGGCGTGCGCAACAGCGTGGGCTTCGACTGGCACCCCGCCACCAAGGAGCTCTGGTTCAGCAACCATGGCCGCGACTGGCTGGGTGACGACACGCCCAACGACACCGTCAACCGCATGCACAAGGTCAGTCTGAACTTCGGCTTCCCGAGCTGCCACCAGGGCAACCTGGCCGACCCCGACATCAAGAAGGACAACGCCTGCGCCGGTGTTGAACAACCCGTGGCGCTGATGGGCCCGCACGCCGCCAGCATGGGCGTGACCTTCTACACCGGCGACATGTTCCCGGCCGAGTACAAGGGCGTGCTGTTCAATGCGCGCAAAGGCTCGTGGAACCGCAGCAAGAAGATCGGCTACGACATCGTGATGGTCAAGGCCAGCGCCGATGGCAAGAACAGCCAGGTGGTTCCTTTCATGACCGGTTTCATGAACGAAGCCGACCAGTCGTTCTGGGGCCGCCCGGCCTACATGCTGCAACTGAAAGACGGCTCGCTGCTGGTGTCCGACGAGCAGCTGGGTGCGATCTACCGCATCTCCTACGCGAAGTAAGCCATGGTGAAGATGTCGCTTGCGCGGGGGGTGTGCGCACTCCTCGGGGCTTTTCTGTGGGTCGGCTCCCCGGTGTGGGCGCAAGACATCTCGGCGCGGCTGATGGCCTGCGCGGCCTGCCACGGGGCGGACGGCAATTCGCAGTTGCCCAACATCCCGTCGCTGGCCGGGCAGCCCAAGGTGTTTGTTGAAAACCAGCTCGTGATCATCCGCGAGGGGCTGCGCGAGATCCCGGCCATGAAGGGCTTGCTCGATGGGGTGAGCGACGCGGAGATCACCGCCATGGCGGTGCACTTTGCCAAGCTGCCGGCGCGCAACACACCGCCGCCGGGCGACGCTGCGCTCATGGCGCAAGGCAAGGCGCTGGCCGAAGGCATGCGCTGCGGCATCTGCCACCTGCCCGACTACCGCGGCCGCGAACAGATGCCCCGGCTGGCTGGTCAGCGCGAGGACTACCTGCTCTATTCGATGCAGCAGTTCAAGAACAACCAGGCGATCGGGCGCGACACCATCATGGCGGCCTCGCTCTACGGGGTGTCCGACGGCGACTTGAAAGCCCTGGCCCACTTTCTGGCGCGCGCGGCGCCCTGAGCCACATCGCGACCTCAGGCGGTGGCGCCGTCGCTCAAGGTCACGAGCAACTGGATCACCTCGGCGCATTCTTCTTCGATGCGCCCGATGCGCCGCGACACCTCGGGCGACAAGCCCTTCTGGTCGGTGTGGCGGATGGATTCGGTCTGCTCAAGGATGGCCGACATGCGCTCGAACAACTCGGAGGTGATGCTGTCGCTGCTGGACACGTCCTTGGCGGGCGTCACCACCGCCGGGTACACGGGCGCGGCCGATGCAGACGCCTTGACAGCGGGGGGGGCGGCGAAGTCGGCAAAGATTTGTGTCTCTGCAAAGCTGTTCTCGACCTCGACCCGTGACAGCCCTGAGGAGTGCACCGTTTTGGTCGCTGAGGTGTGGGCGGTCTTGCTGGTGAAGTCGCCTTGTGAGGACAGGCTCAGCTCGATGGTTTCCACATCGTCGTTGAGCAACTGGTCCACCCGCGCGCGCACGGCTTCGCGGTTGATCGGCTTGACGAAGAAGTCCACCGCACCGAACTCCATGGCCCGGCGGCGGTAGCTGTCCTCGGTGTGCGAGGTCACCATGATCACCTGCGTGTTGCGCGTCCTGGGGTTGTGCTGCATCCGTTGCAACACCTCGTAGCCGCTGAGGTCGGGCATGTCGGCATCGATCAGCATCAGGTCGGGCATGTGTGCATCGAGCTTCTTCAGCGCGTCTTCACCGCGCACCGAAAAGTAGAGCTGCGCGCAGTCCATCAGCGTGCGTGCCAGCACATGCACCATGGTCGGATCGTCGTCGACGATCAGCACCCGGCGGCGTTCGGTGGTTGGGTCGTGTGTTGCGTGGTCCACGGCAGCTCCAGTCATTGAGCCCTTGATGTTCCTCGCTTGGGGGCGCTGTCAAGCCCGGAAAAGCGGCACAAGACGGCCGCAAATCCCGGGATCGGGCCTGACCACCGGCAAGACACTGGCAGGTCCTGCCTCCTATGCGTCCTCAGCCCATGAAACCAGCCCATTCAAGCCGCGAAAAGACACTGGCCCGCTTCAGCCTGACGGTGGCGATCCTGCTGCTGGGTCTGGTGGCCAGTGCGCTGGGGGCCTGGTCGCTGGCGCGCCGGGCCCAGGCCGACGCCCAGACCGATTTCTGGCGCAAGAGCGAGCTGATCACCACGGAGGTGTCCCAGCGCCTGCAGGCGCCGTCGTACGAGCTGCGAGGCGCGCGCGGGGCTTACGCGGCCAGCCAGCGGATCGACCGCAGCGAGTTCAAGGCGTTCGTCGACTCCATGGACCTTCGGCGCGAGTTCGCCGGCAACCGCGGTTTTGGCTGGGTCGACCGTGTGCAGCGCAGCGAGCTGCCGCAATACCTGCGACAGGTGCGCGCCGGCGATGCGCCGGGCCTGACCATCCGCGCGTTCAGCGAAAAGACCCACGATCTGCTGTACGTCGTGCGCTACATCGAACCCCAGTCGCTCAACCCCGATGTGGCGGGTATCGACCTGGGCAGCGACCCGCGCGCCCGCGCCGCGATTGAACGCGCCATCGCCACCGGCGAGACCACCCTGAGCCAGCCGGTGCCGCTCACGCGCGAGGGCGAGCGTTCGCCTGGGCTGCTGAT
>JBKBWW010000187.1:0-4100 GCA_046314475.1 Hydrogenophaga sp. | reverse complement strand
CAGCACTTCGGCCCTGCCACGTGCCCTCTGGGCCCTGATGGTGGGCAACTTCGTGATCGGCACCGGCGTGATGGTGGTACCGGGCACGCTCAACGACATCAGCCAGTCGCTGGGTGTGTCGATCCCGCAGGCGGGCCAGCTCATCACGGCGGCGGCCATCCTCATGGGTCTCGGTGCGCCGGCCTTTGCCAGTCTCGTCGCAGGCTGGGACCGGCGCCGCCTGCTCACGATCTCGCTGCTCTGGTACGGCCTGCTCATGGCCGCCTGCGCGCTGGCGCCGAGCTACGCCAGCCTGCTGCCGCTGCGGGTGCTCGCCGTCATCTCGCCAGCGGTGTTCACACCGCAAGCCGCAGCCTGCGTGGGCCTGCTGGTGCGTCCCGACCAGCGCGGGCGCGCCATCACCTTTGTGTTCCTCGGTTGGTCGGTGGCGTCGGTCATGGGCATGCCGTTGTCGGCCTGGATCGGCGGCACGCTGGGCTGGCGCTGGGCGTTCGGCCTGGTCGCGCTGATGTCGGTGGCCAGCGCGGCCTGGGTCTGGCGCGAGATGCCCGACGGCATCAAGCCTGCGGCCCTGTCGCGCCAGGCATGGCAAGCCACCGTGAGTTCGGCGCCGCTCATGCTGGCCGTGGGTGTCACGTTGCTCTCGGCTTTCGGGCAGTTCACGCTGTTTTCGTATTTCGCGCCCTACTTCTTTCAGACGCTGGGCCTGGGCGGCGGCGCGCTGTCGCTCATGTTTTTGTGGTTCGGCGCCTTTGGACTGGCCGGCAACGTGGGCATGTCGCGCTGGATCGACCGCATCGGCGCGCCGCGCGCCGTGTTCATCTCACTGGGCCTGATCGTGCTGAGCCTGCTGCTGTGGCCGCTGGGCCAGGGCGGTGTGTGGCAACAGGCGCTGGTGCTGGTGCCGTGGGCGCTGGGCTGTTTTGCGGTGAACTCGGCGCAGCAGGCGCGGCTGGTGCACCTCTCACCGGCGCTGGCACCCGCCACGGTGGCGCTCAACACCTCGGCCATGTACGGCGGTCAGGCCATGGGCGCGGCGCTGGGCGGGCTGATGATTGCGCAGGGCCGCATGCTCGACCTCAACCAGGTGGGCTTTGTGGTGCTGGTGTTCGCCATGGCCCTGAGCGTGTGGGCCGCGCGGCTTCAAAAGCGTTCGTAAGGCAGCAGGTAGCGCCACTCGCCCACCGGCAGCCCGGCCAGCGAGATGCGGCCCAGCCGCAGGCGGCGCAGGGCCGTGAGCTGCAAACCGGCGCGCTCACACAGGTGCGCCACCTGGCCGGGCCGGTTGCCCTTGATCGCCAGGCGCACGCGCAGCTCGCTCTGCCAGCTGGCCCGCGCCGAGGGCACGGCCCAGCCGTCAAAAAACAGCGCCTTGCCCAAGGACTTGAGCACCGCATCCCGCCGGGCTTCGTCTTCCAGTTCGGGATCGGCCGCCACCTCGGCCAGCCACTCGTGTTCCAGCTGCCCCGCGTCGTCGGTCATCTTGCGCGCCACGCTCGGGTTTTGCGTGAACACCATCAAGCCGCTGGCCTTGGTGCCCAGCGGCGACACCGGCAGCAGTTTGCGCAGGTGCGCCTTGAGCGGGCGCACGCCCGAGCGGTCGCCCTTGAAGCGGTTGCTGCCGGTGAACCACTTGGCCGCCAGCGCATCGGGCAGCAGCGGCTCGTCGGGCAGCACGCGGTTCGCCGGCTTGTGCCAGATCAGCGTCATCGACTCCAGCGGCTCCAGCTTGGCCTTCGGGTCGAGCAGCACGGTCTGGTGGTCGCGCACCCGCTCCATGGGCTCTTCCACCACCACACCGTCCACCCGCACCCAGCCGCCGGCGATGTAGTTCTCCGCGTCGCTGCGCGAGCACGGCAGTTGCGCCGCCAGGCGTTTGGCCAGGCGCTGGGGTTCGGGCTGGCCAGTCTGCGTCATGCGGGGCTTCAGCTGCTGAACAGGAAGTTCATCACGTCGCCGTCCTTGACGACGTACTCCTTGCCTTCGGCGCGCATCTTGCCGGCGTCTTTCGCGCCCTGCTCGCCCTTGAAATTGATGAAGTCGTCAAACGCGATGGTCTGGGCTCGGATGTAGCCCTTTTCGAAATCGGTGTGGATCACGCCCGCGGCCTGCGGACCGGTGTCGCCCACGTGGATGGTCCAGGCGCGCACCTCTTTCACGCCGGCGGTGAAGTAGGTCTGCAGGCCGAGCAGTTGGTAGGCCGCGCGGATCAGGCGGTTCAGGCCGGGTTCGTCCTGGCCGAGCTCCTTGAGGAATTCAAGCCGGTCGGCGTCGTCCATCTCAGAGAGTTCGGCCTCGATCTTGGCGCAAATGGCGACCACGGGTGCGTTCTGCTTTTTCGCAAACTCGCGCAGGCGGTCGAGGAAGGGGTTGTTCTCGAAACCGTCTTCCGACACGTTGGCCACAAACATCGCGGGCTTGGCCGTGATCAGAAAAAACTGCTTGAGCTGCGCCTGCTCGTCCTTGCTGAAGTCGATGGTGCGCACCGGCTGGGTGTCGTTGAGCGCGGTCTGGCATTTCTCAAGAATGGCGAGCTGCTTGATGGACTCCTTGTCGCCCGAGCGCGCGGTTTTGCTCACGCGGTGGATGGCCTTCTCCACCGCCGCCAGATCGGCCAGGCACAGCTCGGTCTGGATGACCTCGATGTCGGCGATCGGGTCCACCTTGTTGGCCACGTGGATCACGTTGTCGTCTTCAAAGCAGCGCACCACGTTGACGATGGCGTCGGTCTCGCGGATGTGGGCCAGAAACTTGTTGCCCAGGCCTTCTCCGGTGCTGGCGCCGGCCACCAGACCGGCGATGTCCACGAACTCCACGATGGCCGGAACCACGCGCTCGGGCTCGACGATCGCCGCCAGCTTCGCCAGGCGCGGATCGGGCACTTCGACCACACCCGTGTTGGGCTCGATGGTGCAGAAGGGGTAGTTCTCGGCCGCGATGCCGGCTTTGGTCAGCGCGTTGAAAAGGGTGGACTTGCCCACGTTGGGCAGGCCCACGATGCCGCATTGGAGGCTCATGGAAAACTTTCGGATCGGTCGGGGGAACCCGCGATTTTACGGGCGGGGGGTGTTCTCGTCAGAAACGCCAGTCGGCGCGCACCGCCTGGCCCACGCGCAGCACCTGCCCGTCGCCCTCGATCACGATGGCGTTCATGCCGAAGGTGATCGCACCGTCCAGGCGCGGGTCCTGCCGGTAGGTTTGCAGCGTGTCGCCCACCACCGGGCTGGACGTGGCCGTGGTCGGGTCGATGTTGGGGATGGGGCAGCGGCCGCAGGGCTTCACAGGTTCGATCAGAGCGGCGCCTTCCCCGGTGGTGATGGTCATGACACCCACGCGGTCCTCATCGTGCGACTCCACACCGCCCAGCACGATGTTGGGCCGGAAGCGGCGCATGTCCACGGGCTCGTGGCCCGCGGCCACCAGGCGCGCGTTGAGGTCGGCCAGCGAGGCGTTGCTGGTCACCAGCAGGCCAAAGCCGTCGGCGAACTGGGTCGTGGCTTCGCGTCCGCCGGTCCAGGCGGGATCGCAGGGCCGTTTCACGTTCGGGTCAAAACGCACCAGGCGCAACTTTTTCAGCTGGGCAGGTGCGTCCGGTCCGAGGAAGTCGCTGAACCACTGCGCCGCCACATCGCCCATGTCGTACGCGTCCACCGCGTCGTCCCACACCCGCACCTTGAGCGGGCCCTCGGCCACGTCCAGCCCCAGGTGCAAAGACAACATGCCGGGCGCGCGCAGCATGAGCTGGCCCATGCGAAACGACGGCTGGATCAGCGCCATGCGCGGCAGCTCGCGCTGGCTGACGAATTCGCCCTCGGCGTCCACCACCATCCAGGCCCGGTCGTAGAGCAGGCCGGTGTCGGTCAGTTCGGCCTCGCGCAGCGAGATGCCGGCGCAGGACTTGACCGGGTAGACCCAGAGTTCTTCGATGGTGGCCTGCACGTCGGCGGCGGGGGTACCAGGAGCGGGGGCTGTGTTCATGGCGGTGGGTGCAGCGAGGTCGGAGGAGAAAGCCGGGGCGGCCCGCAGGGGTTTGGGCCGCGGAAGGGCCGGATTGTGCCCTGCTCCTAAAATCCCTTCATGAATGCAACGCCCCCGCGAAC
>JBKBWW010000186.1:0-4162 GCA_046314475.1 Hydrogenophaga sp. | reverse complement strand
GCGCTCTGCTCCGCGGCTGTCCCCCGGCGGCTGGTGCCGCCTCCTCCTTTATGCCGCTGCGCAGAGCGCCACTCACTCACCAGCTGATGTGACGTAGGCGGGCACACAGACCGAGTGCCAACGAGGTCATCGGCGGCCACGGGGTACGGCGCAGCGAAATAAAGGAGGAGAGGCGGCAAAGCCGCCTCGGGGGACATTCGCGGAGCCGGTCAGCCCGGTCGCAGAGGACCGGAGCATGCCAACGCCAACAGAAACTCAGGCAAACAAACCCTTGTGCTCCTCACGCAGCAAGTTCTTCTGAACCTTGCCCATCGTGTTCCGCGGCAATTCATTCACCACAAAACAGCGCTTGGGAATCTTGAAGTTCGCCAGCCGCGACTTCAAAGAAGCCAGCACCTGAGCCGCGTCCACCTGCGCGCCCGGCTTGGCAATCAGCAGCGCCACACCCACCTCACCAAAGTCCGGGTGCGGCACACCGATCACCGCACTCTCCACCACCCCCGGCAGTTCGTTGATGTAGCCCTCGATCTCCGCTGGGTAGACGTTGTAGCCGCCCGAGATGATCAGGTCTTTGCTGCGACCCACGATGTTCACGTAGCCGCGCTCGTCGATGCGGCCCACGTCGCCGGTCTTGAAGAAACCGTCGGCGGTGAACTCTTCGGCCGTCTTCTCCGGCATGCGCCAGTAGCCCTTGAAAATGTTGGGGCCACGCACCTGGATGCCACCGATCTCGCCGGCTTGCGCCAGCTGGCCGTCGTCGCCCATCACCCGCAGTTCCACACCCGGCAACGGGAAACCCACCGTGCCGCCACGCCGCTCGGTGGCGCCGCCATGGCGCGCGTCGGCGCTGCACGGGTTGGAGGTCAGCATCGCGGTTTCGCTCATGCCGTAGCGCTCCAGGATGGTGTGGCCCGTGCGGTCCTTCCATTCGTTGAAGGTCTCGATCAACAAGGGCGCCGAGCCCGAAATGAAAAGCCGCATGTGGGCCGCCTGCTTCACCGTGAGCGTGGGCTCGGCCAGCATGCGGGTGTAGAGCGTGGGCACGCCCATGAACACCGTGGCCTCAGTGAACTTGGCAATCGCCAGCTTGGGGTCGAACTTCGACATCCAGAACATCTTGCTGCCGTTGATCAGCGCGCCGTGCAGGGCCACAAACAGGCCGTGCACATGGAAGATCGGCAGCGCGTGGATCAACACGTCGTCGGGCTTCCAGCCCCAGTAGGTCTTGAGCACCTCGGCGTTGCTGCGCAGGTTGCCGTGCGTGAGCATGGCGCCCTTGCTGCGGCCGGTGGTGCCGCTGGTGTACAGAATGGCGGCGAGGTCGTCGTCGGCCCGCACGGCGGGCGTGTGCCGGTCGCTCATGTGGGCCGCGCGCTCGAGCAGGCTGCCGGTCCGGTTCTCGCCGAGCGTGAACACGTGGCGCGTGCCGGCGGTGAAGGCGATCTTGCTGACCCAGCCGAACTGGCCTGGGCTGCACACCACCACCGCGGGTTCGGCGTTGCCGATGAAGTACTCGATTTCGGCGCTCTGGTAGGCCGTGTTGAGCGGCAGAAAAACATGGCCTGCGCGCAGGGTGGCGAGGTAGAGCACCAGCGCCTCGACCGACTTTTCCACCTGCACGGCCACGCGCGAGGCGGGTGGCAGCGCCAGCGAATCCAGCAAATTGGCCACCATGGCCGAGGCACGGTCGATGTCGCGCCACGAATAGTTCAGACCGTCGTCGGTCTCGATCGCCACCCGGTCAAGGTCCTGCGGAAAGGCGGCGCGCAGGGCGGCAAAGAGGTTGAGGTTGTCCATGTTCTGGTCAGCAATGTGGTGTGACGAAAAAATCAGAAAACCGCCGGCCGCTTGGCCATGAAGGCCGCGATGCCTTCGCGGTGCTCCGGGCTGTCGGCGTAGCGGTAGGCGCCGTCGCTCACGGCCGGTGTTGTGCCCTGCGTGGCCCGCAAGGCTTGTTTGTTCAGCCGCGCAGCCTGGGGCGACAAGGCGCAGATGCGCTGGGCACGCGCCAACACGGCCGGTGTGAGCGTGCCATCGGGCAGCACGGTGTTCAGGAAACCGCGCGCCTTCATCTCGGTGGCGTCGAACACCGCCGCTTCCAGCAGCATCTCGCGCGCGGTGGCGGCACCCGCCTCGCGGGCCACCAGCGCGGCCTCGCGCGGTGCCATGGGAAAACCGAGCTTGGCAATCGGCGCACCAAAGCGCGCGCCGCTGCCAGCCACGCGGATGTCGCAACAGCTCGCGATCTCCACGCCCGCGCCCATGCAGTTACCTTCGATCTGCGCGAGCAGCGGCAGGTCGCACGCAAGCATGGCGCCCAGGCCGCCCCACACAGCGTCTTCGTGAAAGTCGCGCAGGGCAGCCTCGTCGAACCGGAAGTCGGGATACTCGGCGATGTCGCCACCGGCGCAGAAGTGCCCGCCCTCGCCCGCCACGATCACGCAGCGCACATCGGTCCTGACCTGCAGGTCCTCGAAGACCGTCTTGAGTTCTCGCCACATCGCGCGCGACATGGCGTTGAACTTGCCCGGGTGCGACAGGGTCACCTGAGCCACCTGCCCGAGGTGGGTCAGGTGGACGTGGCCGGTCACGGAGGTCAAAGTGATCAGTCCAGCTTGGCGCCGGAAGCTTTCACCACCGCGGCCCACTTGCGGATCTCGCCCTTGATGAAGGCGTCGAACTGCGGGCCGCTGATGTTGGCGAACTCGGCGCCCTGGTTGGCCCAGACGGCTTTGGCTTCGTCGGTGGTCACCGCTTTGCGGATCTCTTCGGTGGCGCGCGCCTGCGCATCGGCCGGCGTGCCTTTGGGCGCCCACACGCCGTACCAGGTGGTCACGTTGTACTCGGGCAAGCCGAGTTCGGCAGCGCAAGGCACGTCGGGGAAGGCCGGGCTGCGTTTGTTGCCCGAGACCATCAGCGCCTTGATGCGCCCGCCCTTGATGTGGGTGGCCGATGAACCCAGACCGTCAAACATCATGTCGACCTGCCCTGCGATCAGGTCGTTGAGCGCGGGGCCGGCACCACGGTAGGGGATGTGGGTGATGAAGGTGTTGGACTGCTGCTTGAACAGCTCGCCCGCCAGGTGGTGCGAGGTGCCGCCACCGGCCGAGCCGTAGTTGAGCTTGCCGGGGTTGGCCTTGACCTGGGCCAGGAACTCCTTGAAGCCCGCACCCGTGATGTTTTTGGGGTTGACCACCAGCACCTGCGGCACGCTGGCCACCAGGATCAGCGGGATCAGGTCGGTCTCGAGGTTGTAGTCCAGCTTGGGGTACATGCTCGGCGCAATGGTGTGGTGCACCGCGCCCATGAAGAGCGTGTAGCCATCGGGCACGGCCTTGGCCGCGATACCAGCGCCCAGCGTGCCACCGGCGCCGCCACGGTTGTCGATCACCAGGCTCTTGCCCGAGAGGCGCGTGAACTGCGCGGCCATGGGGCGGGCAAACGCGTCGGTTCCGCCACCGGCGGGGAACGGCACGATCATGGTCACCGGCTTGTTGGGCCAGGTGGACTGGGCGTAAGTCGCGGTACCGGTTCCAAAAACGGCGGCGCCTGCGACGGCGGCGCGCAGAACGTCCCTGCGATTGAAGTTGTCGGTCATGTTGTTTGTCTCCTGTGGTGATGTAAAAAACAGCGTCAAAGGTACAGGTCTTCGATCGCTGCGGCTATCGGGATCTTTCCCTGCGCCAGCCAGGCGCGGTGTTTCTCCAGGCGTTTAAGGTCATAGAGGTAATTGACCATCAAACCGTAGGATTGTTTGGAACCTTTGTTGGACGGATCACCCGCCCAGTTCAGGCGTTCAACCCTCGCGCCGTTGCCCAGATGGAAACGCGCCACCGGGTCCAGCGGCTTGCCACCCTGCATTTCCTTGCCCAGGTACCGCGCGGCCCAGCCCAGCAGTGCTTTGCGCTCGGGCGCAGCCTCGGTGAGCTGCTCCAGGTTGTCCCAGCTTTTGAGCAACTCGGCGGGAGCGTTTTTGTTGAGCCAGGCGCGCAGGCCTGGTATGGGCGAGAGCGTGACGAACACCTTGAGTTTGGGAAATTCCTGGTGCAGGGTTTCGACCACGCGCTTGATGAGCGAGTCGCCAAAACTCACGCCGCGCAAACCGTTCTGCGTGTTGCTGATCGAATAGAAGATGGCGGTGGTGGCCTTGGCAATGTCGACC
>JBKBWW010000185.1:0-4203 GCA_046314475.1 Hydrogenophaga sp. | reverse complement strand
ACCATAGCGAGGTGGTACCACTCCTTCCCATCCCGAACAGGACAGTGAAACGCCTTTGCGCCGATGATAGTGCGGGTTCCCGTGTGAAAGTAGGTCATCGTCAGGCTCTTACCCAGCCCCCCAAACCCCCTCGTGCCTCCCGGTGCTTGGGGGTTTGGGCTTTCTGGACACCGGTTTGATGATTCCCGCATGGCGTCAGGGAATGGTTCCTTCAGGCGTCAATGATTCGGTGTCCGTCTACCTTTAGTGCATGGCTTTTGGCCAAATCGGCGATCAATGAATTGAGTGACAGGCGCAGAGCATGGGGATCGGGGGACGCAGGGCGCTTTTCAATACTTGAGAGGTACGGTGTCTTCGAATACCAAACCAACAGGTCATTGAAACTGACGGATTGCCATTCCAACAGTTTGAACTTGATCAGCACCTTCAGTGCATATCTGCGGTGTTTCTCGGGGTTCTTCACGAACTGATCCAAGCGGCTGCGTGCTCGCTGCAGCGCGCCATTGACGTCGTCGAACACCGCGCCATGGCCGGGTATCACTGTTGCCGGTTTCAGGGCTTCGATGACAGTCAGTGTGCCGGCAACTTCTTCGAAGGCGTCGATGCCCTCCAACTCGGGAAAGACCACGCCAAAGCCGTTCTCCCACAAGGCGTCGGCCGAGATCAGCACCCTGCTGGAGGGTTCAAACAGTACAACCGAATGGGGGTCGTGGCCTTTGGCCGAATGGATTTCCCAGTCGACATTGCCTAACCGGATGGTGTTGCCGGGCGAGAGGACGCCTTGGAAGTTGAAGACAGGGCAAGTCTGCCCTGTGGGTTCGTGGGTGAGCGTGACGGGATCCCAGTTGGCAACCGCTGAGGCCTGCCCTGGGGGAATCAAGGTCTTGAGTTGGGGGAACGTTGATTGGAGCAGCGCGTTGCCCCCGCAGTGGTCGCTGTGCAGATGGGTGTTGAGGAGCAGATCCAGTGGTCGTGTTTGTAAAGCGTCTTGTACGAGTGCGACGGTCTGGCTCGCGTGCGTGCAATAGCCCGAATCCACCAGCGCGGTGGATTCAACGCCGTTGAAAAACACGTTGTTGGACGACAGCCAGCCGCGCTCAAAGACGGTGATGCCTAGCTGGGCCAAGCGCAAGGCGGTGTCTGTGGACCGATGCGTGGTGCTCATGGTGATGGAGACGTTGGGTTGACGCTGAACGTTTCGGAAAAGGGCATGTGCCTCAGACACCGCGACTGAGCTCCGCCACCAGCCTGCGGCTGCAGGACGCCAAGTCATCGTCAAACAAGGCTTGTACCCATCCTGATTCCCTTTGTCGGATCGTGTCGAGAAACGGCTGTGCGTCGCCCAAGGCGGCAAACGCGTCAAAACCACTTTCCAGAAAGTGCTGCAGCGCATCGAGACCAGCAGCCTTGGCGGGATTGCGCATCATGCGCAGCCCGAATCGCAGGGTCTTCATGCGAGTGAGACGTTGCAACTCAAGTCCCATGTGTTGCACCACCGCGAGTTGCCGCTCGCGCGACACGCGTGCATCGGTGCGCCGCCAGGCGACGATGTAGCGCTCGGCTGGCGGGATGGCCGCGTCAAGGTGAAGCCAATGGGTGGCCAGCTGGTGATCCAGCACCTCGGTCAAGGCGTGCGTCTCGGACAGGTCGATCGCCAGTTGTGCAACCGCTTCTGGAAACAAGCGCTCCAGGGCACCAGCGATGCGGGCGAACTGCGCATCGCGTCTGGCGAAATCGTGCACGCCGTAGAGCTCATCGAGAAAGAAGCGCGTCGCAGGTGCGAACTTCGGGTGTTCCAAAAAGTCGGCGTAGGTGCTGCGGAACCGGCGCGCTTGCAGCTGTTTGACTTCGTCCACCGCGGCCTGCAAGCCCTCAGCTTGCGCTTGCGCGCGCAAGCGGCTCACACGCGCGAGATGCGTGCGGATGAGATCGGAGGCACTGGTGTGGGGGCTCATAGGCGGTGTGAGAACAGTCTAGCCCGGCTGCGCGGGCCGCGGTGTCACGCAGGGTCATCGACAGCGGGTCGCGTCCAACCCATGCGATAGTTTGCGCATGGACTCCAAACCGCCAAGCAGCTTCATCGATCACCGCCGTCGAACCTCCTCGCTTGCCCGGCTGCAGCAAGCTCTGGTGTCGAGCGGAGTTGCTCTGGCAGCGGTTTGGCTCTGGTGGCTCTGGCCTGCTTCTGCCGCCGCTATGTTTGCCGGTCTTGCTTTGCTGACCCTCGGTTACGCGGTGATCCTGGGCATTGAGACGGTGGCCGCCGCGACCATCAATCGGTCGGACGGGGCGCCGCGAGCCAGCAGCGCCGAGTGGTTGGGCGCATGGTGGCAAGAGGTGAAGGTGGCGCCGCAGGTCTTCGCCTGGCGCCAGCCATTCCGATGGCGGCAGTGGCCCGATACCACCGAGGCGCTGCCAACGTCGCCGCCTGCGGTGGTGCTCGTGCACGGCTTCTTCTGCAACCGGGGGTTCTGGTTGCCCTGGATGCAGCGGTTGCAAGCGCTCGGCGTGCCCTACGTGTCGGTCAATCTGGAGCCGATCTTCGGATCGATCGACGACTACGTAACGATCGTCGACGACGCTGTGACGCGCGCCACCGCACTGACAGGCCACGCGCCCACCTTGATCTGCCACAGCATGGGCGGGCTGGCGGCGCGGGCGTGGCTGGCAGCGACGCCAGGTGCGGCTTCACGGGTTGACAAGATCATCACCATCGGCACGCCGCACCGCGGCACTTGGCTCGCCCGATTCAGCCACCTGGCCAACGGACGCCAAATGCGCCACGACTGCGATTGGCAGCAAAGCCTGGTGGCGCGCGAACTGCAACGGCATCCGCAGCGAAATGCCGGGTTGTTTGTCTGCTGGTACAGCAACACCGACAACATCGTTTTCCCGGCTTCCACCGCCACCTTGCCGGGCGCCGACAACCGCCTTGTGGCGGGGGCTGCCCATGTGGCGCTCGCCTTTCACCCCAAGGTGATGGCGGAGTCGCTGGCGATGGTGGCGTCTGCCGGCAAATCTCCGCGCGCGCGCACAGCGTCGTAGAGCGGTGCGAAGTCGGGCGCGGTCATGTCGAACAATCGATCGAAGCTGTCGATGACAAAGTAGGTGGCCTGGTAGTCGTCGATCTTGTAACGCGTGCGCATGCAGCGCAGCAGGTCGAGTGCGATGCGCTGCGGCTGCCGGCTGGTGACGCTGTGCCGCAGCTCACCCGACGAACTCAGGATGCCGGCGCCGTAAGCGCGCAGTCCGTCGGCCTGCCGGATCAGCCCGAACTCGATGGTGTACCAATACAGCCGCGACAGCAGCTCGCCCGCGCCCAGCTCGTGCGCCTTCAAGCCGCCCGCGCCGTAGCGCTGCACGTAGTCGGCGAACACCGGATTGAACAGCAGCGGCACGTGACCGAACAGATCGTGGAACACATCGGGCTCGACCACGTAGTCGAATTCGTCGGGTGTGCGGATCCAGTCCGTCACCGGGAAGCGTCGGTTCGCCAGCAGATCAAAGAACGGCCGCTCCGGAATGAGGCCGGGCACGGCCACCAGCTCCCAGCCGGTGGCGGGCTTCAGGCGCTTGTTGATGTCCTCAAAGCGCGGAATGTGGTCCCGTGCGCCCAGCGAAGGCAGGGCCTCGATGAACGCATCGCAGGCGAGACCGGGCAGCAGCGCGGTCTGGCGCTCGTAGAGGCGGCGGTAGGTGTCGTGATCCGCATCGGTGTACGCGGCCCAGTTCTGCGGGCAGGTGTAGTCGGCGTCGGCTCGCGCATAGTCGCCGCGCGGCGGGCGGTCGCTGGCGCCATAGACAACGGGTTCAACAGCCATCGCAATGCCCCTCAGGCTTTCAAAACACCACGGCGCACCTGGTCGAGCTCCATGGTCTCGAACAAGGCTTTGAAGTTGCCCTCACCGAAACCCTGGTTGCCTTTGCGCTGGATGAACTCGAAAAAGATCGGGCCGAGCTGGTTCTCGCTGAAGATCTGCAGCAGCAGTTCACCCGGTGTGCCGTCGACGAGGATGTTGCGCTGCTTGAGCGCTTCCACGTTTTCGCCATGGTTCGGGATGCGCTTGGGCAGCAGCTCGTAGTAGGTGTCGCTGGTGTTGAGCAGCTTCACGCCACTGAGCTCCAGCGCGTCCACCGTGTCGTACAGGTTGGTCGAGCCCATGGCGATGTGCTGAATACCTTCGCCGTGGTAACGGTCCAGGT
>JBKBWW010000184.1:0-4418 GCA_046314475.1 Hydrogenophaga sp. | reverse complement strand
GCGTGGTCGTGTCCGGGGGGCGCCGGGGCCGCCCCCGCCCCCCCCCCCCCCCACGACTCTCGCCTTTGAAACGCGCCGACAGGTCACCGGCGGCCATCTGGTTGGCAAAGGCAATCGACTGCGTGAGCCGGCTCAGGATCTGGTTGCGCAGACTGAGCGCGGCGAAGGTGGCGATCACCAGCAGCGCTGCGCCGGCACCCACATGGGCCGCTGTGCCGTGGGTGGCGGCGTATTCACCGATCACCAGGCCCACCGCGGCCAGGCCGACGGAGGACATGGCGATGCGTTTGCCCAGCGTGAGCTGCAGCGCGAGTTGCAGCCGACCGACCAGACCGGTGCGCACCACACGGCCGTGGTGCAGGGCCACGCTGGGGTTGCCCGATGCCGCTTCGCTGCGCATGCGGGCATAGAGCGCCTCCGCACCTTGCACCTGTTCGCGCGTGGGTTTGGTGCGCACCGACATGTAGCCCACGGCCTGGCCGTTTTCCATCACCGGCGTGGCGTTGGCCACCACCCAGTAGTGGTCGCCGTTCTTGCGCCGGTTCTTCACCAGCGCCGACCACGGCGAGCCGCTGGCCAGCGTGGCCCACATGTCGCGAAAGGCCTCGGTGGGCATGTCGGGGTGGCGCACGAGGTTGTGCGGTTGCCCGATGAGTTCTTCGCGGTCAAAACCGCTGACCGCGACAAAAGCGGGGTTGCAGTAGGTGATGCGGCTTTGCAGATCGGTCGTCGAGACGAGGGTCACGCCCTCGGGAATGACGAACTCCTGGTGGGTGACGGGCAGGTTGGTGCGCATGGGGCTCTCGCAAGTGCGTTGGCTGGATGGCGCCAAGCACGTCGAGTGCCTGTGTTTGGTGCCGTACAGAAGAAGTATCGGCAATACCCACAGTATCTGAAGGGCTGATATTGGGCGTCATAACGGCCCAGTACCGGTCCATGCATAGGGCGACCAAACCGTCTTGCGTCCACTTGAGCCGTTGCCAGCGCGCTCATTCGCGCGCTTGCGGCAGGCGCAACGCTCAGCCAGCGTAGCCCGCTGGCAGGTAGCTCAGGCGGCCGGTGGTGGTGGCGAACTGGATCACGCCCGTTTTGTCTGGTGGCAGCAATCCCATGCCGGCAGGGCTCAACGAATTCAGCAGCGCCAGGCAACCCTCCTGATCGTTGGAGCGCATGCGTTCCTTGACCGCTTCCCGCAATCCAGCGCTGCGCACCTGCACACCACCCGCCTGAGTGGCTTTGCACAGCAGTGCAACGATGGCGCCGCAGTACGTTTGTTCGTACGGCGTTGAGTACAGGTGCTTGGCCACCAGACTGCCCACTTCTTTTGGAGCGCCTTTGAGTCGCATGAACTCGCCCATCGCGCCGCGGATGAAATCTTTGGAAAACCAGATGTGGCGCCTGGCATTGGCCTCGATGGTCAGGCCCATGAGACGGCTGAACTCGCTGAGCGGGCGAAGCGCGGTGATCGATCGACTGCGTTGAAGACTGGCCTCGAATCTTTGCCTGAAAGCATCGGTGCACAGCGCGATACCGGGGAGCTCCAGGGTCTGCAGGGTCGTGTTTCCCCCCATGGCGTGGACCACGCACTGCATGCAGTAGTCGGCAAACTCGCGGTTGTCTGGCGTCGCGACCTGAAAGTTCAGCTGGGTGAGCCCGGTGCGGTTCGTCCGGAGCGCCTCGAACAGCACGACCGGATTTCCGGGCGAGGGGTGTCCGGCGGCACCCAGGGAGGGTGGCGCGGTGTCGCTCTGCAGGTCCAGCGTGGTGATGCGGGGGTTGGCCAGCAGCGTGGCCGTGATGGCGGCGAAGTTCAGTGGTGCACCGAGGCTTGTCAAGGTGGCGCTTTCCAGCTGCTTCCAGTTCCCCAGCGCTCGCAGGGCGCGGTCCATCTCCAGCGTCGGCGGCACCTGGTCGTATTCGAACGACCAGGTGAAGGCTTCGATCGTGGGAGCGTCGGCGATGAAGTTGACCTGTGCGTCGGCAAAGCGGCAGTTGACGAATGCCAGTTCTGTGAGCCCGCAACCGTGGGCGCACAGGCTGGCCTGAAGCTTGGCGCAGTTCGTCGCCGTGAGCGCCGCCTGGGTGACTGTGAGCGACGTGACGCCGGGAACCTGGTTGATGTGCTCGGCGAAGAACTCGAACAGCCCCTCGGGCAAGGGCGGCATCTCATCGGTCAGATCGTGTGCACCGCTGAGCACCACGTCGCTCTCGCCGGTCAAGCCGATGAGGTCCAGCAGCAAGGCGGGCTCGTTGGCGAGCACGAATTTGCGCTCGAACGAGCGGTACTTCCGGGGCGCAGGATCTTCGCCGTCCAGAAAGGCCACCACGGCGGGGTCGGCCAGCAGCTCGGGGTCGTGGGTGCGCAGCAGTGCGCGGCGATTGGGGTGGACCGGGGAGGTTTCGGTGGTGCGCTTCATGGACAGGGTCCCTTGTTGAGTGGAACCCTTGAGTGGCGCCGTGCGGCAAAAAGGCCCGCACCCCGGCGACTGCGCCTAGGGGACCGGTCGGGGTGGGGGCGCCCAACCCTTGAGGGAGCCATGCCGGTGGGCGTAGACGCTGGTGAACTCGGCACCCAGCAGAAACACCTGCGCCGAGTAGTACACCCACAGCAGCAGCACGACGATGGACGCCGCCGCGCCGAACACCGAGGCCACGCCGCTGCGCCCGATGTACTGGCCGATCAGCTCCTTGCCCACCGTGAACAAGAGCGCGGTGATGGCCGCACCCAGCCACACGTCGCGCCAGGCCACCGGCACGCGCGGCATCCACTTGTAGATCATGGCGAACACGGTGGTGACGAAGAGGTAGCTGAGCCCGAAGTTGATGGCGTCGGCCACCCACGCCAGCTCACCCAGCCAGGGCGCCCACCACTTGCCCAGCGCCGCCATGGCAGCGCTCAGCACCAGCGAGACCATGAGCAGAAAACCGATGCCCAGCACCATGCTGGTGGAGAGCAGGCGCACTTTCAGAAAGCGCAGAAAACCGCCGCTCTCGGGGTGGGGTGGGGCGCGCCAGATGCGGTCCATGGCGTCTTGCAGTTCGGCAAACACGGTGGTGGCGCCCGCCACCACCACCACCATGCCCACCAGCGTGCCCCAGATACCGGCCTCGGGACGGTCCAGGCCCTTGAGCAGCGAGTCCACCGCCACCGCGCTGTCGGTGCCCACCAGCTGGGTCAGCTGGGCCAGGATCTCGCCGCGCGCGGCCGGCTCGCCAAACAGCAGGCCGGCCACCGAAATCACGATCAGCAGCAACGGGGCGATGGAGAAGAGGGTGTAGAACGCCAGCGCCGCGCCCATGCTGGGCGCGTAGTCGTCCAGCCAGGCGTTCACGGTGTCGCGGATCAGGGCCCAGGCGGTGTTCAGCATGGAGTCGGGTGGAGGGTGGTGTGCATGCAGCGCATTCTGGTGGGGGATCGCGTCTGGATATGTTCGCTGGCGCACGGTTGGGCCGACGGGGGCGGGTGTTTGCCGAAAAGAACCCTCAAGTCCGCCTCAAGGGCGCCGATAGAGACCCAAGAACACCGGGCATGTTTGAGCCCGGTGGCCCTTTGAGAGGCCCGCCATGATCAACATTTCCACCTCCAGCCCCGTGTCCTGGCCGACACCGCCGTCCGCCGCCGTGGCGCCGGTGGCGGCCACGCCGGCCGTCAAGCCGGTGCAGTCCGGTGGATCTGAGGCGCAGGCCGATGTGGCGTCGCGGCGCGAAGCCCGCCGCACGCAGGCCCGCGCGGAAGACGAGGCCAGCCCGACCACGTCCCAGGCAGGGGCGCCCGCCGCGTCCGACCGCCAGCTGACCACGCAGGCCCGCCAGGAGGCCGCTGCGCAGCGCACCGAGCAGGCGCACAAAAAGGCCGAAGCCGACAAGGCGAGCCACCGCAAGGCCATGGACCGGTTGCAGGAAGTGCTCTCCAACATGTGGGCGGCCAGCGCCGCGGTGGTGGACCAGGCGCTGGGGCTGGAGCCCAAGGGCGAGGCGTTGCCCGGCAACCAGAGCGACACCGCGCCCGACCTCTCGGCCGTGGCCGCGTCCACCTTGTCACGCCGCTTGTTGCCCGGCGCCAAAACCGCAGGGTCGCCCGAGCAGGCCGGGGCCGAGAACATGCCCTGGCCGGTGATGCCGCAGTCCACCGACGAGGCTGCAGCCGAACTGGCGCCCGAGGTGCCTGGCGGTGAGGTGATTGCCTACGACGAGCATGGCCAAAGCAGCCTGGCGCCGCTGGAGGTGGGCACGCTGCTCAGTGAAAAGGTCTAGGGGAAAGGCCCCCACGCTCCGCCGCTGCGCGGGTCGCTGCCCCCCGAGGGGGCTGAGCCTGCCTTGGGGCGGCCCGGCGGCTGGCTTGAAAGGCCCCCACGCTCCGCTGCTGCGCGGGTCGCTGCCCCCCGAGGGGGCTGAGCCTGCCTTGGGGCGGCCCGGCG
>JBKBWW010000183.1:0-4636 GCA_046314475.1 Hydrogenophaga sp. | reverse complement strand
CCACGGTGAAGGGCGAGGCCAACTTCGAGCAGGAGACGCTCACGCGCGTGATCGAGGCGCGTGCCAAGGCCACCAGCATCCAGGTGACGCCCGAAACGCTGAACGACCCGGCCGCCATGCAGCAGTTTCAGGCGGCGCAAGGCGAATTGGGCAGCGCGCTCAGCCGTCTGATGGTGGTGGTGGAGCAGTACCCCAACCTCAAGGCCAACCAGGGCTTCAGCGATTTGCGTGTGCAGCTCGAAGGCACCGAGAACCGCATCACCGTGGCGCGCAACCGTTACATCCAGACGGTGCAGGAGTACAACGTGCTCTCGCGCAGCTTCCCGAGCAACCTGACCGCCATGGTGTTCGGCTACAAGCCCAAGGCCAACTTCCAGGTGGCCAACGAAGCGGCCATCTCCGCACCGCCCACGGTGGACTTCAAGAAGCCATGACGCGCACCTGCGCCCGGTGCCTGCTGGCGCTGGGGCTGTGGTGGATGACGGCCTTCGCATCGGCCCAGGGGCTGGTGCCCGTGCCAGCACTCACCGCGCGGGTCATCGACCAGACCGCGACGCTGGACGCGGGGAGCCTTGCTGCCCTGGAGGCCAAGCTCGCGGCGTTTGAACAATCCAATGGTTCGCAGGTGGTTGTGCTGATGGTGCCCACCACCGCGCCCGAAGACATCGCCGACTTCACCCAGCGCGTGGGCGATGCCTGGAAGATTGGCCGCGCCGATGTGGGCGACGGCGTGTTGTTTGTGATCGCCAAGAACGACCGGCGCTTGCGGATCGCCACCGCCAAGGCGTTGGAAGGCGCCATCCCCGACCTGATGGCGCGCCGCATCCTGGATGGCGCCGTGACACCCGCCTTCCGGCAAGGCGACTACGCGGGGGGCATCAATACCGGCGTCGACCAGATTCTGGCGCGCATCCGCGGCGAAGAGCTGCCGCTGCCCAACGCCTCGGCGGCGCAACGCGCGGCCGGCTCCAGCGACTTCGAGTGGATGGACGCGCTGATCTTCCTGGTGTTCGCGGTGCCCATGCTCTCCGGTCTGCTGCGCGGCATGTTCGGCAACAAGCTCGGCACCTTGCTCACCGGCGTGGGCGCCGGTGGCCTGGCCTGGGTGCTCACCGCGGTGGTGTGGGTCGCCATCGGCGCCGGCCTGCTCGGCATGCTGGCCGCTCTGTTCATGCAGTTCCTGCCGGCCGCCTCGTTGGGCGGGGGCTCGGGCCGGGGTGGCCGCGGCGGGGGTTGGGGTGGCGGCATGGGCGGTGGAAGCTTCGGCGGGGGCCGCGGCGGTGGTGGGTTCAGCTCGGGCGGCGGCGGCAATTTTGGAGGCGGTGGCGCCTCGGGCGGCTGGTGAAAATGAACAAGCTGCTGCGCATCTTCAAACACCGTTGGATGGACCGCGCGGACACGCTGCGCGCCGTGCCCGACGGCATGGCCGAACGCATCGCGCGCCGCGTGGCCGCCAGTGAAGGGCGGCACACCGGCGAGGTGCGCCTGTGCATCGAAGCCTCGCTGCCACTGAGCTACCTCTGGCGCATCGGTCCCGAAGCGCCACTGCCGCAGGTGGTGCGCGAGCGCGCCCTCACCTGGTTCGGGCGGCTGCGCATCTGGGACACCGAGCACAACAACGGCGTGCTCATTTATGTGCTGCTGGCCGAACACGCCATCGAGTTCGTGGCCGATCGGGCGCTCTCGCGCCGCGTGGGTCAGGAAGAGTGGCAGGCCATGGTCAACCGGCTCGCGGCGCGCCTGCGCGCCAGTGAATTCGAGGATGGGCTCACGCAGGCACTGGAAGAAGCGTCGGCCTTGCTGGTGGCGCATTTCCCGGCGCAAGCGGGTGTCTCGCGCTCCAACGAGTTGCCCGACACGGTGGTGCGCCGGTAGACCGTCGATCGGTCAAACGGTCAACCGCCCTTGCGTTTTTCCAGCGGGCTGCGGGTGTTCATCACCACCTGCAGCTCTTGCTGCAAGGCCTTGTTCATCTGGGCGAAGGTCTTGAGCTTGCGGGTGGTTTCACGCAGGCGGTCGGCCATGCGTTTGGAAATGGCCAGCAGCAGGCGAGAGCCCAGTCGCGGATCTTCCTTGAGCAGGCGCATGAGCGCGGTGCGGGAGAGCACTGCAGCGGCGATGTTGGTGTTGGCCGTGCAGGTGGCCGAACGCGGCGCACCATCCAGCACACCCATTTCGCCAATCAGATGGCCCGGGCCCATGATGTTGACCACCATGCTCTCGTGCAGGCCGGGCAGCTCGTTCTCCACCGCAATGTCACCCTCGAGCACCAGCAGCATGTAGTCGGTCTGCCGGACCTCGCCCTCCTGGATGATCACGGTGCCCGCCTTGATCAGCTTGGGTCGCATGTAACCCACCACCTTGAGGGCATCGCCCAGCGTCAGGTCGGCCAGGGCCGATGGGGTCACCAACAACCGCGCAGCGACCTCTTCGGGTGCCAGTTCCGGGCTCTCAAAAATCGATGACATCGTCTCTGCCTTTGTTCACAACCGCATGGTATTCGGACAGCTGCGTGTTGCAGCGAGCAACGGGCAAAAAAAGACCGGCCTGAAGCCGGTCATTTTTTGCGAGGCAGACCCAGGTCTGCTGGCTCACTTCTTCTGCCGGTATTTGCGCAGCGCAGCAATCTGGGCCGCCATGACCGCCAACTCCGACGTGGCCTTGGCCAGGTCGAGATCGCTCTTGGCATTCTTCAGGGCCTCTTCGGCCACCTTGCGGGCGTCCAGCGCTTTGGCTTCGTCGAGATCCTTACCGCGGATGGCGGTGTCGGACAGCACGGTGATGTGGTGAGGCTGCACTTCGAGAATGCCGCCGGCCACAAACACAAACTCTTCGCCACCGTCGGCTTTTTCGATGCGCACGGCACCGGGCTTGATGCGGGTGATCAGCGGAATGTGACCGGGCAAGATGCCCAGCTCGCCGGCTTCACCCGGCAGGGCCACGAACTTGGCTTCGCCGGAAAAGATGGAAGCTTCGGCGCTCACCACATCGACGCGGATGGTGCTCATAGGGTCTCCTTTGGAAGATGGTTGGAAGGCAAGCGGGCGGGTGACCGGTACAAACCGGCACCCACCTCAACCGCTTCAGGCCATCTTCTTCGCCTTCTCGAAGGCTTCGTCGATGGTGCCGACCATGTAGAACGACTGCTCGGGCAGGTGATCGCACTCGCCGGCCGTGATCATCTTGAAACCACGGATGGTCTCGGCCAGGGTCACGTACTTGCCGGGCGAGCCGGTGAACACTTCGGCGACGTGGAACGGCTGCGACAGGAAACGCTGGATCTTGCGGGCACGGGCCACGGCCAGCTTGTCTTCCGGTGCCAGTTCGTCCATGCCCAGAATGGCGATGATGTCGCGCAGTTCCTTGTAGCGCTGCAGGGTGTTCTGCACGGCGCGGGCTGTTTCGTAGTGTTCCTGACCGACGACCAGCGGGTCGAGCTGGCGGCTGGTGGAGTCCAGCGGGTCCACGGCGGGGTAGATGCCCAGCGACGCGATGTCACGGCTCAACACCACGGTGGAGTCCAGGTGGGCGAAGGTGGTGGCGGGCGACGGATCGGTCAAGTCATCGGCAGGCACGTACACGGCCTGGATGGACGTGATCGAGCCGACCTTGGTGGAGGTGATGCGCTCCTGCAGGCGGCCCATCTCTTCAGCCAGCGTGGGCTGGTAACCCACGGCGGATGGCATGCGGCCCAGCAGGGCGGAAACTTCGGTGCCGGCCAGCGTGTAACGGTAGATGTTGTCCACGAAGAACAGCACGTCACGGCCTTCGTCGCGGAACGACTCGGCGATGGTCAGGCCGGTCAGGGCCACGCGCAGACGGTTGCCTGGAGGCTCGTTCATCTGGCCGTAGACCATGGCCACTTTGGACTCGCCCAGGTTCTCCAGATTCACGACGCCGGAGTCGGCCATCTCGTGATAGAAGTCGTTGCCTTCGCGGGTGCGCTCACCCACACCGGCGAACACCGACAGACCGCTGTGGGCCTTGGCGATGTTGTTGATGAGTTCCATCATGTTCACGGTCTTGCCCACGCCGGCACCACCGAACAGACCCACCTTGCCGCCCTTGGCGAACGGGCAGATCAGGTCGATCACCTTGATGCCGGTTTCCAGCAACTCTTGCGAAGGAGACAGCTCGTCATAAGCCGGGGCCTTGCGGTGGATGGAGGCAGTCAGGGTCTGGTCCACCGGGCCGCGCTCGTCGATGGGCGCGCCGAGCACGTCCATGATGCGGCCCAGCGTGGCCTTGCCCACGGGCACCATGATGGGTTCGGCGGTGTTGGTCACCACCATGCCGCGGCGCAGGCCGTCGGACGAACCCAGCGCGATGGTGCGGACCACGCCGTCACCCAACTGCTGCTGGACTTCCAGCGTCAAGGCAGAGCCTTCCATTTTCAGGGCGTCGTACACGCGGGGCATCTGGTTGCGTGGGAATTCCACGTCCACGACGGCGCCGATGCACTGAACGATCTTGCCCTGAACACCGGTGTTCATTTGTGCGGTAGCTTGAGACATGATGGGTACCTTTTCGTTTCTCGGATTCTGTTGAGCAGCTGCTTCAGACCGCTGCGGCGCCGGCGACGATTTCCGAAAGCTCTTTCGTGATCGCAGCCTGACGCGTCTTGTTGTATACCAGC
>JBKBWW010000182.1:0-4684 GCA_046314475.1 Hydrogenophaga sp. | reverse complement strand
CCACGTTCAGGCCGCGCACCTGGGTGTTCATGCGTTCGGAAATGGCGAGGCCGGCGGCATCGTCTTTGGCGCTGTTCACGCGCAGGCCCGAAGACAGGCGCTGCATGGACGTGGCCAACGAGGCGGCCGAGCTGCTCAGATTGCGCTGAGCGTTCATCGACATCGTGTTCGTGTTGATGGTGGTCATAACTAACTCCTGTAAATGGACTTTGAAAGTGATCCCGCGTGACCGGCGCCAGCGTCCTGCTCTGCAGGGGGTGTGCTGGATACCGATGGCTGGTCGACCCCTTCGGGTCTCCACCGTCAAAACTCGCCGCCTTCTCGGGCCGGACGACGAACCCATTTGCAGTTCGTTGAGTTGATTTCGGTGATAGCTGTGAATTCTTGAGGGTTTGCTGCAAGCCGAGCGTCGGAAAAGAAGGAGCGTTTGCCACTTGTTCCTTCCTTTGCCCGTTGGCCGGCTGATCAACGCCGACACAGGCAGGGCCGTTTTGAGAACCTAAGACGTAGGCCTTTGGATGACACGCAGGTGCTGCACACCTGACACGCGGTACAGCCGTTTACCGATTCAAGATTTTTTACCGCTCGACACAATTACACACATCGGGTCAGGAGTTGTAAGCAAGTCGCCAACAACCCAGACCCCACCACCGAAGGAAACATCATGGACAGCGAACAACTCCTGGCAGAAATCCGCGAAGCCAACCTGACCTACCTGATGCTGGCTCAGAACCTGATCCGCAAGGACCGCGCCGAAGCGCTGTTCCGCCTCGGTCTGACCGAAGAAGCCGCGGACCTGCTGGGCATGCTGTCCACCGCGCAGCTGCTGAAGATCGCGTCTTCCAACATGCTGCTGTGCCGCTTCCGTGTGGACGACGACCTGGTGTGGAACCTGCTGACCAGCCACAACGTGAAGAAGGTGGACAACGCCACCACCACGCAGCTGCACGCCAGCATCCTCATGGCCGGCAAGTTCGCCGAGTCCATGGCCGCTCACTGAGCTGCACGGTTACAAGTTTCCCTTCTCACACGCTCCAGGAACACACCATGGCCGTCGGCAAAAGCATCCTCAACGAGTCCCGCGACATCGAACGTGCGGTGGCCCTGATCCAGCTCGGTGCGCGCCTGCAGGTGCTGGAGTACGAAACGTCGCTGTCGTACGAGCGCCTGTTGCGCCTGTACAAGGAAGTGGCGGGCAAGAGCCCTTCGAAAGGCCAGTTGCCTTTCTCCACCGACTGGTTCCTCACGTGGCAGCCCAACATCCACGCCTCGCTGTTCCTCAACATCCACGAGTACCTGAGCAAGACCAGCGAACTCGAAGAGATCGACACGGTGATCAAGGCTTTCCGCCTGTACAACGACCAGATGACGGCCAGCGCGATCGAGCCCATCCTCTCCGTCACCCGCGCCTGGCGCCTGGTGAAGTTCGTGGACAACGGCATGCTGACCCTGACCAAGTGCAACTGCTGCGGCGGTCACTTTGTGACCGAGCCCTATGAAAACCGCCACTTCGTGTGCGGCCTGTGCCAGCCACCGGCGCGTGCCGGCAAGGGCGCAGCCTCAGGTGGACTCCGCTTGCACTGATCACTGCATTCCCAAAACATGAAATGGACCCCGATGCGGGTCCATTTCGCGTTTATGGGTCCCTTCAATCGCACCTAGAGTTGGTCGATAGAAAAGGCATTCCCCCAAAGTCACGCGTCACCCCCGTGCCGTGTCCTCTTTCAGGCCCACACACATGTTCGTCATCATCGGTTTTGTCGTTTCGATGCTCTGCATCTTCGGCGTCTACATCTTCCACGGCGGCAACATCGCGGTGGTGCTCAAGGCGCTGCCGTTCGAGATGACCACCATCCTGGGCGCGGCGATCGGCGCCTTCCTCATCAACAACCAGATGAAGGTGATCAAGGCCTCGGTCAAGGGTCTGGCGGGTTGCTTCAAGGGCAGCCGCTACACCAAGGCGCGCTACATGGAACTGATGGCGCTGCAGTTCGACATCTTGCAGAAGGCGCGCAAGGAAGGCCTGATGGCGATCGAGCAGGACGTGGAGAACCCGCACGAGTCGGCGGTGTTCAAGAAGTACCCCACCATCGCCGCCGACCACCACGTGGTCGAGTTCATCACCGACTACCTGCGCATGATGGTCTCGGGCAACCTCAACGCCCACGAGATCGAGTCGCTCATGGACAGCGAGATCGAAACCCATCACCAGGAAGCGCACGCGCCGGTGGCCGCCATCGGTCGTCTGGCCGGGGGTCTGCCGGCTTTCGGCATCGTGGCCGCCGTGCTCGGTGTGGTGAACACCATGGGCTCGGTGGGTCAGCCACCCGCGGTGCTCGGCGGCATGATCGCCTCGGCGCTGGTCGGCACTTTCCTGGGCATCTTGCTGGCTTACGGCGTGTTCGAACCGCTCGGTGGCCTGATGGACCAGAAGGTGGAAGAGAGTGGCAAGGAATTCCAGTGCATCAAGACCACGTTGCTGGCCAGCATGCAGGGCTATGCACCCGCCACCGCCATCGAGTTCGGGCGCAAGGTGCTGCTCTCCGACGTGCGCCCGACCTTCAATGAGTTGGAAGCCCACGTCAAGGGCAAGAAGTGACCCAGCGGAAAGCACACCATGGCCGACGGCAAAAAACTTCAACCCATCATCATCAAGCGCATCAAGAAGAGTGGGCACGCCGCTCACGGTGGTGCGTGGAAGATCGCCTACGCCGACTTCGTGACGGCCATGATGGCGTTCTTTCTGCTCATGTGGCTGCTGGGTTCCACCGCCAAGGGTGAGCTTGACGGCATCGCGAGCTACTTCGCCTCGCCGGTGAAGGTCTCGCTCATGGGCGGGCCGGGCACCGGCAACAGCAGCAGCATCCTGCCCGGCGGCGGACGCGACCTGAGCAAGGCGTTTGGCCAGATGGACAGCGGCGACGCCGAGCGCGCGGCCAAGGTGATGGGTGCGCAGATGGCGCAGGAAGCCAAGGCCCGCCAGGAGGCTTCGCGGCTGGAGGCGCTGGAGCAGAAGATTGCCGAGCTGATCAAGAGCAACCCCAAGCTGGCCGAGTTCGGCAACCAGATCCAGCTGGAGAAAACCACCGACGGTCTGCACATCCAGATCGTGGACCAGCAGAACCGCCCCATGTTCGACACCGGCAGCTCGCTGGTGAAGCCCTACATGCGCGACATCCTGCACGAGATCGGCAAAGCGCTGGGCGATGTGGAGAACCGCATTGCGCTGGCGGGCCACACCGATGCCACACCCTACGGCAGTGGCGAGCGCGGCTACAGCAACTGGGAACTCTCGGCCGACCGGGCCAACGCCTCGCGCCGCGAGCTGGTCTCGGGTGGGCTGCCCGACGACAAGCTGCGCCGCGTGGAGGGTCTGGCATCCAGCCGCTTGCTGCGACCCGACGCGCCCACCGACCCGATCAACCGGCGCATCAGCATCGTGGTGATGACGCAGGCGGCCGAAGACCGCATGGCACCCACCTCGCTGCCCGCCGTGGTGCCACCACCCGCAACACCCGTGGCGGCCCCGGTGCCGGCGGCAGAAGTCTCATCCATCGTGCCCGCGCTTCAGATTCCCGCCGAAGTGACGAAAACAACCTCAGGGAGCGGTGGCTGAGAAGCCACCGACTCCACCCCATCTTCCCACCTGCCCTCGGAGGCTCGCATGTCCACCCCGATGAAATTCCTGATCGTTGACGACTTCTCCACCATGCGCCGCATCGTGCGCAACCTGCTCAAAGAGATCGGGCATACCGATGCGGACGAAGCCGAAGACGGCGCCATCGCGCTGGCCAAGCTGCGCAACGGCGCGTTCAACTTCGTGGTGTCCGACATCAACATGCCCAACATGAACGGCTTCGAGCTGCTCGCCGAGATCAAGAAAGACGAGAAGCTCAAGCACCTGCCGGTGCTGATGGTCACGGCCGAAGCCCGCAAGGAAGACATCGTGCTGGCGGCCCAAAGCGGCGCGGCCGGCTACATCGTCAAGCCTTTCACCAAGGCGACGCTGGAAGACAAGCTGGCCAACATCTTCAAAAAGCTCGGCATTTAAAGGACCGCTGCCATGAACCACGATGAAGCAGCGAATCCGGGCGCTCCGCAGATGTTCCAGAAACTGGGCTCGATCACGCGGCAGTTGCACGACGCACTGAAAGAGCTGGGCTACACCGACAAGCTCAAGGGCACGGTCGACCAACTGCCCGACGCACAAAGCCGCCTGTCCTACATCGCCCGCCTCACCGGCGAAGCGGCCGACAAGGTGCTCAACCACGTTGAACTCGGCAAGACCGAACAAGGCCTGATCGCCGAGCGCGGCCGCCAGCTGGCCGACACCATCTCCCGCGTTCCCGCGCTGGCCAAGGCCATGCCCGAGCTGATGGAGTGGACGAACGACATCATCAAGACGAGCGAGCAGACCGACGCGCGCTTCACCGACATCATGATGGCGCAGGATTTTCACGACCTCACCGGTCAGGTGATTGCCCGTGTGGTGCAGCTCGCCGGCACGATAGAAGAGCAACTGCTCGGCCTGCTGCTGCAGTCGGCCCCCTCGGGCCAACCCGGCCAGGACCACGCCTACGAACTGGCCGGCCCGGTGGTGGACGGCGAAGGCCGCACCGATGTGGTCAACGACCAGCAGCAGGTGGACGATCTCCTCGCGAGCCTGGGCTTCTGACCCGATAGC
>JBKBWW010000181.1:0-4769 GCA_046314475.1 Hydrogenophaga sp. | reverse complement strand
GGTAGCGGATGTTCGGCCGGTCGAAGCTGCTGATGAAGGTGCGCGCTTGCTGCAGCTGCAGGCGCTCGACGATGTCGGCGCGGGTGAGGTCGTCGGCGGTGGCCGTGAGGGCCACGCGTGGCACGCCGGGAAAGCGCTCGTGCAGCACCACGAGGCCACGGTACTCGGGCCGGAAGTCGTGGCCCCACTGGCTCACGCAGTGGGCTTCGTCGATGGCGAACAGGCCCAGTTGCCCGCGCTCGTTCAGCGAATCGAGCAGGGCCAGAAAGCGCGGCGTGGTCAGGCGCTCTGGCGCGGCGTACAGCAGCGTGAGTTCGCCGCGCAGCATCTGCTTCTCGATGCGCTGTGCGTCTTCGCCGGACAGGCTGGAGTTGAGGAACGCCGCCGCCACACCGGCTTCCAGCAGCGCGCCCACCTGGTCGTGCATGAGCGCAATCAGCGGCGACACCACCACGGTGAGGCCGTGGCCGGCGCGTTCGCGCACGATGGCCGGCACCTGGTAACACAGCGACTTGCCGCCGCCGGTGGGCATGAGCACCAGGGCGTCGCCACCGGCGCTCACATGCTGGACGATGTCGGCCTGCGGGCCACGGAAGTCGTCGTATCCGAACACCTCCTGCAGCACGCCTACGCAGGCTTCCAGGGTTTCGCCTTCGGGGGAAATGTCGATCGGGATCATGCGTGCTGAACGGTCCCGCTCACAGAGTCCTGGCTCACATCTGTTCCCAGGGCAGGCCGTCGAAGCGCCAGCCGTTGAGGCTGGAGCGCTTGAAGGCGTCGTTGAGCTCGCCTTCGAAACCGTGCACCACGTGCGCCACGTTGCTGAAGCCCGCGGCCTCCAGCGCATGGCCGGCATCCAGCGTGCGCTTGCCGCTGCGGCAGATCAGCAGCACCGGCCGGTCCTTGCCGCCGGCTTCGGCCTCGACCGCCGCCGCAAAACGCGCTGGATCGGGTGTGAGGTCGGGGTATTCGTACCAGGGAATGTTCTCCACGCCCGGAGGCCGGCCCACGTACAGGGACTCGATTTCCATGCGCACGTCCACGAACAGCGGAGCGTCCTGCCCCTGCGCTGCGCAGCGCTCGGTCTCTGCCTGCAGCCAGGCCCAGGCTTCCTTCGGGAGCAGGTGTTTCATGGCCGGTATTGTCGGGCAAGTGCCGAACAACGGGCATGCGGCGCCGCATCCGGGCTGGCTTCCTACAATGGCGGGCATGATCCAAGCCACCTACACCCGCGCCCAGGCGCTGCCCGAGATCCTGAAACACCGCATCGCCATCCTCGATGGCGCGATGGGCACCATGATCCAGCGCTTCAAGCTGGGCGAGGCGCAGTACCGGGGTGAACGCTTCAAGGACTTCCACAAGGACGTCAAGGGCAACAACGAGCTGCTCAGCCTGACGCGCCCCGACGTGATCCAGGACATCCACGAGGGCTATCTCGCCGCCGGGGCCGACCTGATCGAAACCAACACCTTTGGTGCGACGACGATTGCGCAGGACGACTACGAGATGGGCCACCTCGCCCGCGAGATGAACCTGGCCTCGGCGCGCATTGCGCGCGCGGCCTGCGACAAATTCAGCACGCCCGACAAACCACGCTTTGTGGCTGGGGCCCTGGGCCCCACGCCCAAGACCGCGAGCATCAGCCCCGACGTGAACGACGCCGGTGCGCGCAACGTGACGTTTGAGCAGCTGCGCGCGGCCTACCTGGAGCAGATCGAGGCGCTGGTCGAAGGTGGGGCCGACGTGTTGCTGGTGGAGACCATCTTCGACACGCTCAACGCCAAGGCCGCGTTGTTCGCCATCGACGAGTTTTTCGAGAACAGCGGCGAGCGCCTGCCGGTGATCATCAGCGGCACCGTGACCGACGCCTCGGGCCGCATCCTGAGTGGCCAGACAGTCAGCGCCTTCTGGGCCAGCGTGCGCCACCTGGAACCGTTGGCCGTGGGCCTGAACTGCGCGCTGGGTGCGGCCCTCATGCGCCCCTACATCCAGGAACTGGCCAAGGTCGCGGGCGACACCTTCATCAGCTGCTACCCCAACGCCGGCCTGCCCAACCCCATGAGCGACACCGGCTTTGACGAAACGCCCGAAGACACCAGCCGGCTGCTGCGCGAATTCGCAGCCGAGGGCCTGGTCAACATCGTGGGCGGCTGCTGCGGCACCACGCCGGAGCACATCGCGGCCATCCACCAGAGCGTGGAACCGCTGGCGCCGCGCAGCCTCAAGCGCGAGCTCTTTTACAAGGAAGCCGCTTGATCCACGCAAGACCTTCAGGAAAAACCTGAGGGTCTTTCAGTTGGTGAAACCCGTGTTTCGCCCCCACAATCGCGCTTCCCTTCAAGGGGAGTAGTCAACCTGCCGCCCGGCGCACAGCGGGGTCTCGGCAGATGGGGTTTTCGTCAATACGCGGTCTCACAGCCGCCGGAAACCCCCAACCGCACACCGTGCGGCCATGGCAAGACCTTGGGGTGTTCCTTCAACACCAAACCTGAGGTTTCTCATGGAAAGCATTGCCCCGTTGTGGCTGTGGGTCGTCTTCGTCGCGTTCGTCGTGGCGGCCCTGTTTGTCGACTTTGTCGTGCTCAAGAAGCAGGGCGCGCAGGAGGTCAGCGTCAAGCAGGCGGTGAACTGGTCGTTGGTCTGGGTGGGCTTGAGCTTTGTGTTCAACGCCCTGTTCTGGTTCGCCATCAAAGACACCACAGGGTCAAGCGCGATCGCCAACGAAAAGTCGCTCGAATTCCTCACTGGCTACCTGATCGAGAAGAGCCTGGCGGTCGACAACATCTTTGTCTTCCTGCTGATCTTCACGTACTTCGCGGTGCCCGCGGCCTACCAGAAGCGGGTGCTGATGATCGGCATCGTGGGCGCCATCGTGCTGCGCACGGTGATGATCCTGGTGGGCGGCTGGTTGATCGCGGAGTTCCACTGGATCCTCTATGTGTTCGGCGCCTTCCTGCTGCTCACCGGCGTGAAGATGTGGTGGGCCGCCGGCAAAGAGCCGAGCCTGGACGACAACCCCGCGCTCAAGCTGCTGCGCAAGGTGCTGCCCGTGAGCAAGAACTTCGACGGCGAGAAATTCTGGACGGTGGAGAACGGCAAGCGCATCGCCACGCCGTTGCTCATGGTGATCTGCCTGGTGGGCCTCACCGACGTGATCTTTGCAGTGGACTCCATCCCGGCCATCTTCGCCATCACCAAAGACCCGTTCATCGTGCTGACCAGCAACGTGTTCGCCATCCTCGGTTTGCGCGCCATGTTCTTCCTGCTGCAGGCCGCCGCCAGCCGTTTCCACCTGCTGAACTACGGCCTGGCCGTGATCCTGGTGTTCATCGGCAGCAAGATGCTGTTGATCGATGTGTTCAAGATCCCCGTGGCGGTCTCTCTCGGCGTGGTTCTGGCGATCTTGGCGATCACCATGATCTGGAGCTCGAAAACCGCCCCCAACACCTAAGGCGGCTCAGGCATGCAGCGGTCAATCTCCTGCTGCATCGACAGCACGAGTTGACCGTAGAGCTGCAGCTTGGTGTCGTTCTCGCGCAGCCGCTGGCTCAGGCGCTGGGCCACGGCGCTGAGCAGTTTGGCGGCGGTGGTGGGTTCTTCGGCAATGAGCGTCTGCAAGGCGGTGCGGGTGAGCACGGCGCAGCGCACCTCGGTGCTGGCGGTGCAGGTGGCCGAGCGGGCTTCGCCGTCCATGAGCGACATCTCGCCCATGAGGTGGCCCGGGCCGAGCACGTTGACGGTGTGCGGCTCGGTGCGGCTCACCGTCACCGCCTCCACCGTGATCTCGCCCTCGATCACCAGCGCCATGAAGCCGTCTTCCCCGCCGCTGTGGCCTTGGCGGATGATGGCCTCGCCCTCGGCGCAGCGCCGCAGTTCCATGTAGGCCACCACCGTGAGCGCTTCGGCCGCACTCAGCTGGATCAGCGCCGTGGTGGAGCGCAGCAGGTCCGCGGCGCGCTGGGCGGTGGTGGAAACGCCCACCCGCTGGTGCCGGCGTTTGCGCGCACGGGCAGCGGTGTAGCGTTCACCAAAGAGGCGGTCGAACAGGGCCATGGGGAATACCGGTGGGCTGTGGGGTCTTTGTGCGCATTGTCGCCCGTCGCCCGTCATGCACCGCTTTGGCACATTCATTGCGTGCGGCGATGGCATGCAGATCGACGCACCCGCACCCACCACCCGCGCCTGGGGCGACCCACTGGCGCTGCTGCTGGCCTCCACCGGCGAAGGCGTGTTCGGCATCGATCTGGACGGGTTGTGCGTGTTCATCAACCACGCCGGCGCCCGCATGATCGGCTTCGAGCCCGACGAACTGCTGGGCCGCAACATGCACGACCTCACCCACCATTCGCACGCCGACGGCGCGCACTACCCGGTGGAAGAGTGCCCGATCTTCAAGGCGTTTCTGGAGGGCCTGCCCTGCCGCATCGACACCGAGGTGTTCTGGCGCCGCGACGGCACGGCCTTCCCGGTCGAGTACTCCAGCCACCCCATCATCGACGGCGGCGACGTGCGCGGCGCGGTGGTGACCTTTGTTGATATCACCGAGCGCAAGCGCGCGGCCGAGGCCCTGCAGCGCGCCAAGGACGAGCTGGAAGAGCGCGTGGGTGAGCGCACGCTCGCACTGGCCACAGCGCTCAAGCAGGTTCGCGAGCTGGCCGCGCGCTCGGAAGCCGTGCGCGAGGAAGAGCGCACGCGCATCGCGCGCGAGGTGCACGACGAGCTCGGCAGTCTGCTGGTGGCGCTCAAGATGGACGTGAACTGGCTGGACA
>JBKBWW010000180.1:0-4933 GCA_046314475.1 Hydrogenophaga sp. | reverse complement strand
CTGCTGGACGAATGGGAAGCGGTGAACTCGGCCAACGCGCTGTGGGCGCGCAACAAGAAGGACATCAGCGACGAGCAGTACGCCGAGTTCTACAAGAACCTGAGCTACGACACCCAGGCCCCGCTCGCCTGGAGCCACAACCGCGTGGAGGGCAGCACCGAGTACACGCAGTTGCTCTACATCCCGGCCAAGGCACCACAAGACCTGTGGAACCGCGACCGCAAGGCCGGCATCAAGCTGTATGTGAAGCGTGTGTTCATCATGGACGAGGCCGAGGCGTTGATGCCGGCTTACTTGCGCTGGGTCAAGGGTGTGGTGGACTCGGCCGACCTGCCGCTCAACGTGAGCCGCGAGCTGCTGCAGGAAAGCCGCGACGTGAAGGCGATCCGTGAAGGCAGCACGCGCCGCGTGCTGGCCCTGCTGGACGAGATGAGCAAGGACACGGAGAAGTACACCGGCTTCTACGCCGAGTTCGGCGCGGTGCTGAAAGAAGGCCTGGGCGAAGACTTCGCCAACCGCGACAAGCTCGCCAAGCTGCTGCGCTTTGCCAGCACCACCGGCAGCGAGCTGACCTCGCTGGCCGACTACAAGGCCCGCATGAAAGAAGGCCAGGCCACGATCTACTTCATCACCGCCGACAGCCTGGCCGCCGCGAAGAACAGCCCGCAACTCGAGGTGTTCCGCAAGAAGGGCATCGAGGTGCTCTTGATGACCGACCGCGTGGACGAGTGGGCGCTCTCCTTCCTCAACGAGTTCGACGGCACGCCGCTGCAAAGCGTGGCCAAGGGCGCGGTGGACCTGGGGGCACTGCAGGACGAGGACGAGAAGAAGGCCACCGAGGCCGCGGCCGAGGTGTTCAAGCCGGTGCTGGAACGGCTCAAGGAAAGTCTGAAAGACAAGGCCAAAGATGTGCGCGTGACCTCGCGCCTGGTGGACTCACCGGCCTGCCTGGTGGTGGAAGACGGCGACCTGTCCACCCAGCTCGCCCGCATGCTCAAGCAGGCCGGCCAGCCCGCGCCCGATGTGAAACCCATCCTGGAGGTGAATGCCGAACACGCGCTGGTGAAAAAGCTGGAGAGCAGCGCGCACTTCGACGATCTGGCGCACATCCTGTTCGACCAGGCGCTGCTGGCCGAGGGTGGTTTGCCGGACGATCCGGCGGCGTATGTCAAGCGTGTGAATTCGCTGTTGTTGTGAGCACGTGACCCTGGCGCCGAGGGCGCGGAGCGGATGACTACACTGTGCCCCGGGGGGTTTATTCCGGAACAGGGCACCGAACCTGTTCCCCCACACACTCAACCGCTCACACCGTGTACCTTCAGCGCCCATTCGACCACGTCGTCACTTTTCGCAACAGCCAGGGAGAGAGTGCCCGCGGCACGCTGACCAGCCTTCAGCGCCGCTCCCTGGTGATGGAGATCTACAACCCGTACTCCATCGTGCAGGTCAGCGAGGTGCTCGGGGAACTGACCATCCGCTCCGGCGACCGCATCATCTACAAGGGCAAGGCGGTGGTGGTGAGCTTGCTCAACACCGGCCTGATGGCGGTGGTGTCGGTGGCCCTCATCGATGAGTGGTCCGACCTCAACGCCATCCGGGGCGATGTGCGCCAGGTGCGCGAGGAGGCGGCCCGCTTCGTGGCCGACTGGGAGGCGCGCTTCAAGATCAAGCAGAGCTACCAGGTCACCATCAGCGAGTTCCGGGCGTTTCTGTCGGAGACCGCGCGCTGGATCGACCAGGCCGACATGGTCGACTCGCTTCCGCGCGACACCGCCGGGCGCCTGACCGACGACGTGTTCGGTGCCATCGCCGAGCCCCTGATGGTCAAGGGCAAAGAGTTCCTCGTGCGCCTGGAAGACGAGGCCTCGCGCCTGCCCGAAGAGGATTCGCTGCTGCACCGCGCCTATGCCCAGACCGCGCTGCACCCGCTGCTGCTGCGCGCGCCCTTTGTCTACCGCACCTTCGCCAAACCGCTGGGCTACGCCGGCGACTACGAAATGGTCAACCAGATCCTGGGCGATCCGCGCCAGGGCGGCTCCACCTACATCCAGCTGATCAACGCGATGTTTCTCAAGGCGGCGGTGGCGGTGGCGCACCGCAACCGCATCGACATCCTGGTGGATTTCTTGAAACGCGCGGCGGACCGTGCGGCCGCAGAGGAACGTGTCATCCGGGTGCTCAACGTGGGCTGTGGTCCCGGCGTGGAAATCCAGAAACTGATCGCCACCGGCGTGGACCTGTCGCGCCTGAAGTTCACCCTGATCGATTTCAGCCTGGAAACGCTGAAGTACACGCAGCAGAAGATCGAGGAAGCGGCGGCCGAGCACCGGGTGAAGGTCGATGTGAGCTACGTGCAGGAGTCGGTGCACGAACTGCTCAAGCGCGCCACGCGCGACACCGCGCCCAAGGAAGGCGAGGGCTTCGACACCATTTACTGCGCCGGCCTGTTCGACTATTTGTCGGACAAGGTGTGCTCTCGCCTGATCCGCTACTTCATGTCGCGCAGCAACCCGGGCGCGCAGCTGCTGGTGACCAACGTGCACTCGGACAACCCGGAGCGCTTCGGCATGGAACACCTGCTGGAATGGCACCTGATCTACCGCGACGAAGCCCAGATGCGCGTGGTGCTGGAAGAGGTGGATGCGCCGGTCACGCTCTACACCGATCCCACCGGGGTGAACATCTTTGCCGAGCTGGTGGTCAACGCGCGCTTGAAAGCGATGGCCCTTGAAAATGGTTAGCCGTCCGAGTTCGCCCTACGAGCAACAGCTCTCGGACTTCCGGCTCACCTACAGCAAGGCCGGCAGCATCACCTCCATCGTGCTGGTGCTGGCCGGTTTTGGCCTCGACTACTTTTCGTATCCCGAACGCCTGCTGGAGTTCTCGCTGCTGCGCCTGCTGGTGGCGCTGCTCACGCTGGCTGTGTTCTTCGTGCTGTTTGTGCCGTTCGGGCGCAAACACGTGCGCTCGCTCACCATGCTGTGGCTGTTGCTGCCGCAGATCATGATCGCTTTCATGATCTTCGAGACCGACGGTGCCGAGTCGATCTACTTCGTGGGTTTGCACCTGGCGCTGTACGCGGTGGGCATCATCCTGCCGATCAGCTTCTTTGAGGGTGTGGGCTTTGGCGCGCTCACGCTGGGGCTGTATGTGGCGGCCTGCGCCCTGCACCCGGACGCCGCCGAAGACACCTCGCGCGTGGTGACGAACTCGCTCTTCATCCTGTTCTCGGCAGCCGCCAGCGCGGTGTGCACCTGGTTCAACGAGAAGGCCCGCATCCGGCTGTTTTCGCTGCAGCACGAGGTGTCGGAGAAAAACGCCTCGCTGCGCGAGATCAACACCACGCTGGCCGAGGTCAAGGGCCAGCTGATCCAGCGCGAGAAGATGGCCGCCATCGGCACCTTGTCGGCCGGTCTGCTGCACGAACTCAACAACCCGGTGAACTACAGCCTGATGGCGATCGACATGGGGCTGACCTGCCCGGGCGTGAAAGACGACGCCATGCTCAAGGAGAGCCTGGGCGATGCGCGCGAGGGCATGCAGCGCATCCAGAACATCGTCTCCGACCTCAAGACCTTCGCGTACCAGAAGCCGGGGCAGGATGCGCAGCGCCCTTTTCTGCTGGGCAATGCGCTGCGCTCGGCCTTGCGGCTGGCCGGCTACGAGCTCAAGGGCATCGATGTGCCGGTGGAGCTGCCGCAAGACACCCACGTGCTGGGCGACGAGCCCGCCATCATCGGCGTGTTGATCAACCTGCTCAGCAACGCCGCGCACGCCCTGCAGGCCGCCCAGCGCGAGCAACCCCGCATTGCGGTGACCGTGGTCTCGCGCGAGCAGCGCCTGGCGGTGTCGGTGCGCGACAACGGAACCGGCATTGCACCCGAGAACCTCGGGCGCGTGTTCGAGCCCTTTTTCACCACGCGCGACGTGGGTGCCGGCCTCGGGCTGGGCCTGAGCGTGAGCTACGGCATCGTGCAACGCCACGGCGGCACGCTGGCGGTGGACAGCGAGCTGGGCGCCTGGACCGAATTCACCTTTGATCTGCCGAGGCCCGCATGAACGCTGACGACACCGGTGCAGCGCGGGGCCTTCGGGGTCCGCACGCGATCCTGATGGTGGACGACGAACCCCAGGCCTGCAAATGGTTTGCCCGCCTGTACGGCACCGAGTTCACGGTGCTGACCGCGGCCAGCGTGGACGACGCCCTGGCTTTGCTGAGCACGCGCAGCCACGAGGTCGCGGTGCTGCTCACCGACTTTGCCATGCCGGCGCGCGACGGTGTGGCGTTGCTGGGCGAAGTCCGTCGGCTCTACCCCCATGTGGCGCGTCTGCTGGTGTCGGCCTACGCCGACAAGGACGTGGCCATGTCGGCCGTGAACCAGGGCCACGTGGAGAAGATCCTGGAGAAGCCGCTGGACGACGCGCTGACGCGGCAAGCCCTGCGCGAGGCGCTGGAGACCAGCGTGCGGCGCACGCGCGAGCAGTCGCTGATCGCGCGGCGCGAGTCGGCCCTGCGCGAGACGCTGGGTTTTCTGGCGCACGAGGTCACCTCGCCGCTGGCCACCGTGCGCGGCTACCTGTCGGCCATGCGCGAGAACCACCGCGACCAACCCGAGGCCGGCGGCGGCATGGCCTACATCGCCCAGCAGAAGCCGGGCGATGTGCTGTTCATGATTGAAGCGGCGCAGCGGCGCGCGGAGTATGCGCAGTCGCTGGTGTCCACCTTCGTGCAGACCGCGCGCGACGCCAGCCGGGGAGACACCTCCGCCAGCCTGCGTGCCAGCGAACTCGTGCGCGCGGTGCAGGACGAGTACCCCTTCGACCCTGGCGAGTCCGGCTGGCTGTCGGTCGAGCTGGCGGCCGATTTCACGCTGCCCGGTCGGCGCGATCTGCTCTACCTGGTGCTGTGCACGCTGGTGAAGAACGCGCTGCT
>JBKBWW010000179.1:0-5027 GCA_046314475.1 Hydrogenophaga sp. | reverse complement strand
TCGGCCGCCGGGCTGGGCGCGCAGCGCGGCTTGAACGGTGCCGCCGTGCTCTTGACCACCGGCAGCCACGGCGTGCGCCTTGCCGGCACCGCAATGCTGCGCACCCCGCTGAGGTACTCCCCGGTGAGCGAACCCGGGGTGGCCATGACCTGCGCGCACGTGCCCTGTGCCATCACGCGCCCGCCGTGCACACCGGCGCCCGGACCCATGTCGATCACGTGGTCCGCGGTGCGGATCATGTCCTCGTCATGTTCAACCACCAGCACGGTGTTGCCCAGGTCGCGCAGGTGCTGCAGCGTGGCGATCAGGCGGTCGTTGTCGCGCTGGTGCAGGCCGATGCTCGGCTCGTCGAGCACGTACATCACGCCGGTCAGACCGCTGCCGATCTGGCTGGCCAGGCGGATGCGTTGGGCCTCGCCGCCGCTGAGCGTGTCGGCGCTGCGGTCCAGGCTGAGGTAGTTCAGGCCCACGTCGTTCAAGAACTTCAGGCGCTGGCGGATTTCGTTGATCACCCGCGCTGCGATGTCGCCCTTGGTGCCACGCAACTCCAGCTTCTGGAAGTACGCCAGGGCATCACCGAGCGTGACATGGCTGATCTTGTAAATGGGTTGCTTGAATTCACCTTCGCCCACGAACACGTGGCGCGCTTCGCGGCGCAGGCGCGCACCGCCGCAATCGGGGCAGGGCTGCACCGCGCGGTAGCGGGCCAGCTCTTCGCGCACGGCCGCACTGTCGGTCTCGCGGTAGCGGCGTTCGAAGTTGCGGATGATGCCTTCGAAGGGGTGCTTCTTGCTGATCTTCTTGCCGGCGCGTTCGCCCGATTCGAGCGCGTAGCTGAACTTGATGTCTTCTTCGCCCGAGCCGTAGAGCAAGGCATGCTGCACCGGCTGCGGGATCGACTCCCAGGGCGCTTCCGCGTCGAACTTGTAGTGCGCAGCCAGGCTTTCGATCATGGCGAAGTAGTAGCCGTTGCGACGGTCCCAGCCCTTGATGGCGCCGCTGGCCAGGCTCAGCGTGGGAAAAGCGACCACGCGCGCCGGGTCGAAGAACTCGGTGTGGCCCAGTCCGTCGCAGGTGGGGCAGGCGCCCATGGGCGAGTTGAACGAGAACAGGCGCGGCTCCAGCTCACCCACGGTGTAGCTGCACAGCGGGCAGGCGAACTTGGCCGAAAACGCCGTTTCTGCGCCGGTGTCCATGTCCACCGCGAGCGCTCTGCCATCGGCCAGGCGCAAGGCGGCCTCGAAGCTCTCGGCCAGCCGCTGGCGCAAAGGATTGGGCCCCCACGCTCCGCCGCTGCGCGGGTCGCTGCCCCCCGAGGGGGCTGCCCCGCCTTGGGGCGGCCCGGCGTCGGGGCGCACACCCTCCTCTTCATCATGGTGGCGCACCTTGATGCGGTCGATCACCACGTCGATGTTGTGCTTCTCGGTCTTCTTCAAGGCCGGCAGGGCGTCGAAGTCCAGCACGGTCTGGTTGATGCGGAAACGCACGTAGCCCTGCGCCTGCATGTCGGCAAACAACTCGGTGAACTCACCCTTCTTCTCGCGCGCCACCGGCGCCAGGATCATCAGGCGCGTGCCCTCGGGCAGGGACAGCACGGCGTCCACCATCTGCGCCACGCTCTGCGCGGCCAGCGGCAGGTCGTGCTCGGGGCAATGCGGCGTGCCGGCGCGGGCGAACAGCAGGCGGAGGTAGTCGTGGATCTCGGTCACCGTGCCCACGGTGGAGCGCGGGTTGTGACTGGTGGCCTTTTGCTCGATGGCGATCGCCGGCGACAGGCCCTCGATCAGGTCCACATCGGGCTTGTCCATGAGCTGCAGGAACTGCCGCGCGTAGGCCGAGAGGCTCTCCACATACCGGCGCTGGCCCTCGGCATACAGCGTGTCAAACGCCAGACTCGATTTTCCCGAGCCCGACAGCCCGGTGATCACCACCAGCGAATGCTTGGGGATGTCGAGGTCGATGTTCTTGAGGTTGTGCGTGCGGGCACCGCGCACCGACAAAAAGGGGCTCGCGTGGCGCAGGTGGGCCGCATTGACGCGATCCAGCAGCGCTTGTTCGTCGGGCTCCACCGGCACAGTCTCCGGAATATGGGCGCCGGTCAAACTCGGCAGATTCAGGTCCGGGGGCAGGTTCTGGTTCAAGGCGCGGTGGGTGTGTTCAGGGCAACCCGGCATGATAAGCCGCCCCGGGTTTTCGCGCCGGGCTGCCCGGCGCACGCAGGCCCATCAAGCACAATGACGGCTTTGCCCGGCGCCGCCTTGTCCTCCCTCAGCACCGCTCCTTCCGACACCCCCGCTCCCCAGGCGGCTGCGCGCATGACGCCGACCGAGCGGCGCACCAGCGGCGCCCTGGCGTCCATCTACGCGCTGCGCATGCTGGGGCTGTTTCTGGTGCTGCCGGTGTTTGTACTGCAGGCCCACACCTACCCCGGCGGCGACGATCCCTTCCTGGTTGGTCTGGCCATGGGCGTCTATGGCCTCACCCAGGCCCTGTTGCAGGTGCCGTTCGGCATCGCCTCCGACCGGCTCGGCCGCAAGCCCGTGATCCAGGCCGGCTTGGCGCTGTTTGTGGTCGGCAGCCTGATCGCCGCCTGGGCGCCCAGCATGGTCTGGCTGGTCATCGGCCGCGCGCTGCAGGGCTCCGGTGCCATCTCGGCGGCCGTCACCGCCCTGTTGGCCGACCTCACCCGCGACGAGGTGCGCACCAAGTCCATGGCGCTGGTGGGCATCAGCATCGCGCTCATGTTTGCGCTCTCACTGGTGCTGGCACCACTGCTGGTGCCGCTCATCGGTCTCGCGGGCTTGTTTGCACTGACTGCGCTGCTGGCTGCCATCGGCATGGCCGTGGTGGCCTGGGTGGTGCCCCCCGAGCCGCCGGTGCAACACGTGCAGAACCGCGGCGGTCTGCGAGAGGTGCTCGCCGATGTGGAGTTGCTGCGCGTGGACCTGGGCGTGTTCGTCTTGCATGCGGTGCAGATCGCCATGTGGATGTCGGTGCCCGCGCTGCTGCTCGATGCGGGCCTGGCCAGCGCCGAGCAGTGGAAGGTGTACCTGCCGGCGGTGCTGGCGTCGCTGCTCATCATGGGCGGCCTGCTGTTCCGGCTGGAGCGCATGGGTTATTTCAAGCAGGTGTACCTGGGGTCGATCGCGCTCATCGTGCTGGCCCAGCTGGGGTTCTGGCTCAACCTGCAGGCGCCCTCGCTGTGGGTGGTGGGCGCGCTGCTGTGCGTGTATTTCATCGGTTTCAACACGCAAGAGGCCAGCCAGCCCAGCCTGGTGTCGCGCCTGGCCGAGCCGCGCCAGCGCGGGGCCGCGCTGGGTGTCTACAACACGCTGATGTCGCTGGGCATCTTTGCTGGCGGCAGTCTGGGTGGTCTGGTCATCAAGGCCTGGGGCAGCACCGGCATCTTCTTCGTGAGCGCCGGCCTGATGTTGCTGTGGATGGCGCTGGCCTGGCCGATGAAACCGGCTGTCAAAAACTAGCGTCCGACGGGATCAGGCAGCGGCGCGGCATCCGTGCGATCACGCAAGGACCGCATCATCAACAACGACATGGTGCTGTAGAGCGGGCGGCTGATCATGCGCGACACCAGGCTGGCCAGCAGCGCACACGCCATGAGACTCAGCACCATGCTGTGGCCATCGGTCATCTCCATCACGATGATCATGGCGGTGATGGGCGTCTGGGTCACGGCGGCCAGAAAGCCGCACATGCCCAGCGCGATCAGGGCAGCACCGTGGGGTGAGTTCAACAGCCAGGCCACATCGGCCCCCACACCCGCACCCAGCGACAGGCTGGGCCCGAAAACGCCACCCGGCACACCGGCCCAGGCCGACAGCCACGAAGCCACGAACTTCAGCCCGGTGAACACCAGCGGCTGGTGCGTGGCGCTGGGGTCTGTCACCTGATCCAGCAAGTCTTTGGTGTGTTCGTGCCCCACGCCCACGGCCGCACCGTCGCTCACCACCGCGATCACCGCCACCACCAAGCCGCAGATGGCGGCAAACGTGACCGGGCGCTTGCGCCGGTAGGCACAAAACCGGTCGGGCAGGCCGGTGAACGAGGCCAGCATGAGGCGCGAGAGCAGCCCGCCCAGCAACCCGCAGGCCAGGGCCACCAGCGCACCCGGCGCCAGCAGGCTCCACCACGACAGTGCATCGGCCCGCACCCGCCCAAAGTACGACAGATTGCCGAACGCCGACACCGCTACCAGACCAGCCACCACGATGGCCGCCAGCATCAACCCGCTGCTGCGGTCCTGCAGGCGGCGCGACAGTTCTTCGATGGCAAACACGATGCCGCCCAGCGGGGTGTTGAAGGCCGCTGCGATACCGGCGGCGCCCCCGGCCACGAGCAGTTCGCGGTCGCTGATGCCCGACGCGGGCGACAGCCAGCGCCGCGCGTGCAGCATCACGCCCGCCGCCACCTGCACCGACGGCCCCTGCCGGCCCACCGACAGACCCGCCAGCAACCCGCCCGACACCCCCAGCACTTTGGCCACACTCAGCTTCAGGGACACAAAACGCGAGCGCTCACTCAGCGGGGTCTCGGGTGCCAGCGCGGTGAGCACCTGGGGCACGCCCGAGCCCACCGCACCCGGTGCCCAGCGCCGGATGGTCCACACAATCAACGCGGTCAAAGCCGGCGTCCAGACCAAGGGCGCCCACCACCAGCCGCTGCGCAGGCGGCTGTAGAGGTCGATGGCGGCGTCGGCGAGCAAGGTGAAGCCCACCACGGCCAGACCCGCGAGCACGGCGTAGGCGATCACCACCGCCCGGTCCAGCCATTGCCGGCCACCGCCCATTTCGTCGCGCAGGTTCTGCAGGAAGTCCGGTTCACCTTTCATGGGGTGGCAGTGTAGGCCCTGGGGTATTGCGGCTCAGCCCGGCCTGCGCCAGCGGCCCGCGGGCGGTCAGTTGCGGCACAATGACTGACCGATTTTCGGGCCGCCCGCGCGGGCCGCCCCCTCTCTACAGGACATCACCATGGCATCCGTCAACAAAGTCATCCTCGTCGGCAACTGCGGC
>JBKBWW010000178.1:0-5102 GCA_046314475.1 Hydrogenophaga sp. | reverse complement strand
CAGCAGCAATTTGCCGCGCAGGCGCAAACGCCGCATCAGCCAGACGCCGGGGGACAAGGGGTGAAAGCCGGACATGCGCGCGTGTCTCCTCTGAGGGGTTGCGTCTATATCGACCAGACCGGGGCTGGCTTGAGACGCAAGCCGCGCTCAGTGGGGCCGGGAAATCCCCGACTGACGGGCCTCAAAGTGCCGAAACAGCTGCACCGCCATCACACGCAGCGCGTCGTCGGCCATGTTGTGGGCGTGTGTGAGCTGCTCCAGGCCGTAACGCCGGTCGTGCTGCATCAGGGCCCGGCTCACGCACATGCCCTGGCTGGACATGCGCAGGCAAAAGGCTTCGAGCAGGTCGTGGGGCCAGAGCTGCGAAGCGTCGGACGCCTGGCGGCTCACCGAAGGGGCGGCGGTGGCTGGCGTTTGTTGTGTCGGGACCGTGCTCATGGCGAGCTCCTGGAAGGTGTGCGTCCAGGCGCGCAGACATGTGGCCCCCGAACACCTCAAGCGTAGGCCGCTCAAGCTTTGGGCAATCCCCCGAACAACAGCCCAAAACCCGCTTTGCTCCGAGTTTCTGTGGTGGCTCGCGGCACAATTCCACGATGAACACCCACGCCTCCCGCCTGATCAAGCTCACCGCCCAACCCGCTGGCACACCCGACACCGACCACCCCAAACCCGAGCGTCTGGTGCACGGCAACCCGCTGCGCGAGACCTGGAACCGGGTGGATGCCGCCCTGCCCGCCGGGCAGGTGTTTTGCGGCGTATGGCGCTGCGAGCCCGGCCGCTGGCGCATCGCCATGGGTGAGACCGAGCGGGAGCTGTTCACCGTGTTGCTGGGGCGCTGCCGTGTGCACGACGCGCTGGGCGGGTTTGAAGAGCTGGGCCCCGGCGAGGGGCTCTACATTCCCCCAGGCTTTGCCGGCGAGTTCGAGGTGCTGGAGCCGCTCACCAAGACCTACATGATCGCGGAGTGACGCCCCCGGGCGGGCTCAGCCGGGCTGGGCGCCCAGTCGGGCAAAGGCGCTGACCACCTCGGGTGGGGCCTGCACCAGCTCGATCAACACGCCTTCGCCAGCGATCGGGAATTCGTCGTTCGCCTTGGGGTGCAGGAAGGTGATGTCAAAGCCCGCTGCGCCTTTGCGAATGCCGCCTGGCGCAAAACGCACGCCTTGGGACGTCAGCCAGCTCACGGCGGTGGGCAGGTCGTCGATCCACAGGCCGACGTGGTTGAGCGGTGTGGTGTGCACCGCGGGCTTCTTGTCGGGGTCCAGCGGCTGCATCAGGTCGACCTCGACCTTGAACGGCCCGCTGCCGATGGCGCAGATGTCCTCGTCGACGTTCTCCCGCTCGCTGCGGAAGGTCCCGGTGATTTCCAGGCCAAGCATGTCGACCCAGAGTTTTTGCAGGCGCTGCTTGTCGGGCCCGCCGATGGCGATCTGCTGGATGCCCAGCACCTTGAAAGGGCGTGCGGAGGTGGCCGGAGTGCTCATGCGTCAGTGAAAACCGTTGTGGCTGTGCGAAGGATGGGAGGGGTGGTTGGCTTGCTCCAGCGTCCACACCGTGGCGGGAGGCAGGTTGGCCCAGATGGAGGCGGCCCGGCGCCAGCGCCAGCCCACGGGGATGTCCTTGAACGGCCGCAGGTGGGGCGAGGCGTAGGTGTACTGGATGAGCCGCGAACCGGGGCGGCCTTCGATCAGGGCCACCATGGCGTCGATGCAGCCGTGCGCCTCGTCGCGCGTCATCGACAGCAGCGGCAGGGAGGACACCACCGTGACCGGGCTGTGCTTCTCGATGTCCAGCGCGTCGAGTCGGGTGGCGCAGTGGTTGAGCACCTCCAGGTCGGGAAAGCTTCTGCGCAAGAGCTGGGCAAAACCGGGGTCGCGCTCGATCACCATGAAACGATCGACCTGCGCCAGCGCGGGCAGCAGGGCCCGGGTGATGGCCCCGGTGCCGGCGCCCACCTCGATCAAGGTCCCGGGCGCGGACCGCATCACCTCGTTCAGGATGGCCTGCGCCAGCGCTTTGGAGGCCGGGGCGATGGCGCCCACCCGCCTTGGATTGCGCAAATACCCCAGCGCGAAAGCCAATCCTTGCCGCATGCAGTGTCCTTCAGAGTCGTCGTGACCCGCAGGGTAGCGCAATTCAAAGCCCGTTGTCTGTGGGGTAGCCGTCCCTGCCGGGGTCATTCGAACTCGACGATGGGCTGGTCCACCACGAGCGATTCGCCCTTGGCAGCGAGCACCTTGCCCACCACGCCATCGGCCGCGGCGAACAGCACGTTCTCCATCTTCATGGCCTCGATCACGGCCACACGCTCGCCCGCCTGCACCTTCTGGCCGGGCTGAACTGCCACGTCAACCAGCAGCCCCGGCATCGGCGAGAGCACGTATTTGCTCATGTCGGCCGGCGCCTTGAACGGCATGAGCGCGTGCAGCTCGGCCATGCGCGGAGAGACCACCATGGTTTCGATGCGGGTGCCGTTGTGCTGCACCACCAGCGCCAGCGGGTTGCGTGGCGTGCCACGCTCGATCTGCGCGGTGAACGGCTGGCCGTTGCATTCGCCGGTGATGCAGATGTCGTTCAGGCGCGAAGGGCTGCTGATGGCGTAGCGCTTCTCGGCCACCGTGACCACCGCCGAGCCGAGCTGGCCCACCACCTCGTCCACATGCACCGGCTTGTAGACATGCTCACCCGTGGCGCCCAGCACGATCACGTTGAAATCGTGGCCGACTTTCACCCCGTAACCCGGCAACTGACCCGACAGGCCCGCCGCGCGCTCGCGCGATTTGCGGCGAACGAAGGCGGCCAGGACCACCAGAAAATCGGCATCGTCGTGCGGCACGTCTTCGGCGCGAAAGCCATGCCCGTAGTGCTCGGAGATGAAGCCGGTGTTGAAGTCACCTGCCACAAACTTCGGGTGCGCCAGCAGCGCGGCCTGGAACGGAATGTTGCTGCTGATACCCCGGATGACAAATCCGTTGAGGGCTTCGCGCATCTTGGCGATGGCTTCCGCCCGGTCTTTGCCGTGCACGATCAGCTTGGCGATCATCGAGTCGTAAAACATCGGAATCTCGCCACCGTCCTGCACACCGGTGTCCACACGCACACCAAGCAGGTCGGCCGTGTTGCCCTGCCACATGCTTTGCGCGGGTGGCGCAAAACGCACCAAGCGCCCGGTGCTGGGCAGGAAGTTGCGGAACGGGTCTTCTGCGTTGATGCGGCATTCGATCGCCCAGCCTTCACGCTTCACGTCGGCCTGCGTCAGCGGCAGCTTCTCGCCGGCCGCCACGCGGATCATGAGTTCCACCAGGTCCAGCCCGGTGATGCACTCGGTCACCGGGTGCTCCACCTGCAGGCGCGTGTTCATCTCCAGAAAGTAGAAGTCCTGGTCCTTGCCGACCACGAATTCCACCGTACCCGCACTCTGATAGTTCACCGCCTTGGCCAGCGCCACGGCCTGCTCGCCCATGGCCTTGCGCGTGGCGTCGCTGATGAAGGGCGACGGCGCCTCTTCAATCACCTTCTGGTGGCGGCGCTGGATCGAGCACTCGCGCTCGTTCAGGTAGATCACGTTGCCGTGCGCATCGCCCAGTACCTGGATCTCGATGTGGCGAGGCTCCTGCACAAACTTCTCGATGAAGATGCGGTCGTCGCCGAAGCTGTTGCGCGCTTCGTTCTGGCACGCGGTGAAACCCTCGAGCGCTTCCTTGTCGTTGTAGGCCACGCGCAGGCCCTTGCCACCGCCGCCCGCACTGGCCTTGATCATCACCGGGTAGCCGATGTCCTTCGCGATCTGCACCGCACGCTCGGCGGATTCGATGGCGTCGTTCCAGCCCGGGATGGTGTTGACCTTCGCCGCATTGGCCAGCTTCTTGGACGCGATCTTGTCGCCCATGGCGGCGATGCTGAAGTGTTTGGGCCCGATGAAGGCCATGCCCTCTTCTTCCACGCGGCGCGCGAAGGCCTCGTTCTCAGACAGGAACCCGTAGCCGGGGTGAATGGCCTGTGCGCCGGTCTGCTTGGCGGCGGCGATGATCTTGTCGGCCACCAGGTAACTCTCGCGCGAAGGCGCGGGGCCGAGCAACACAGCCTCGTCGGCCAGCTGCACATGGCGCGCTTCCTTGTCGGCTTCGGAATACACCGCCACGGTGGCGATGCCCATCTTCTTCGCGGTGGCGATCACGCGGCAGGCGATCTCGCCGCGGTTCGCGATCAGGATTTTCTTGAACATCTTTGCTTCTTTCTTCCAACCTTTGGGTTGGTCTTGTATCTGCCTGACTGGACATCCATCCGTTCGGGCTGAGCCTGTCGAAGCCCTCGCGAGCCCTTCGACAGGCTCAGGGCGAACGGCTGTTTGTGCTCATCGCGAACGGGTGTTTGTGCTCAGGGAATGGGAGGGGTGGCTCACAGCGGAATGTTGCCGTGCTTGCGCCACGGGTTCTCAAGCTTCTTGTCTTTCAGCATGACGAGGCTGCGGCAGATGCGCTTGCGCGTCTCGTGCGGCAGGATCACGTCGTCGATGAAGCCGCGCGCGCCCGCCACGAAGGGGTTGGCAAATCGGGCCTTGTACTCGGCTTCGCGCATCGCGAGCTTGGCCGGGTCTTTCTTCTCTTCACGGAAGATGATCTCCACCGCACCTTTGGCACCCATCACCGCGATCTCGGCGTTGGGCCAGGCGAAGTTCACGTCGCCGCGCAAGTGCTTGGAACTCATCACATCGTAGGCACCGCCATAGGCCTTGCGCGTGATCACGGTGATCTTGGGCACGGTGCACTCGGCGTACGCGTAGAGCAGTTTGGCGCCGTGTTTGATGATGCCGCCGTACTCCTGCGAGGTGCCGGGCATGAAACCGGGCACGTCCACGAAGGTGATCACGGGAATGTTGAAGGCATCGCAGAAGCGCACGAAACGCGCGGCCTTGATGCTCGACTTGATGTCCAGGCAACCCGCCAGCACCAGCGGCTGGTTGGCCACGATGCCCACCGTCTGGCCGTCCATGCGCGCAAAGCCGATCAAGATGTTTTTCGCGTACTCGGGCTGCAGTTCAAAGAAGTCGCCGTCGTCCACCGTCTTGACGATCAGCTCCTTCATGTCGTAGGGCTTGTTCG
>JBKBWW010000177.1:0-5142 GCA_046314475.1 Hydrogenophaga sp. | reverse complement strand
AGCAGGAACACGGTTTCCCGCTTCTTGCCGCCGCGGTTGTCGCTCACCAGCAGCGCCTGGCGCTGGCCGAGCGTGGTCATGCCCTCGAAATTCTCGGCGCCGCTGTCCTGGTCCAGCAGTGCCAGAGTCCGCATGGAACAAGGCGTGGGCCCGCCGCAGTGGGCGAGTTTGGCCAGGCGCACGGCACTGACGCGGCGCTTCCCGCTGCCGCTGCGTTCCAGCGCCAGCAGTTCCCCGCCGGCAGTGATGTCCATGGCCTTGAGGCGGGAGCGGCCAGGGTCCAGGGCCTCGATCTGCCAGTGGTGGTGGGCGGCGCGAAGGCGGTGGCCCTGGGCCACATCGTCGCCCTGCAGCGGCAGCTCGGGCGACAACACGAGACCGTGCTGGGGATGCACCGCAACCGCTTCGAGCATGGTGTTGCGTTCGGCGTACCGCGCGGGATCGACCAGCTCGGGGGGCAGTGCCAGCTGGCCCAGCGCTTCGCCCCCGGGGCTGAAGCGCCACACGGCTGGACGTCCTTCGGTGGCCACCAGCAGTTCGACTTGCCCGCGCACCTGCCGCAGGGCCAAGCCTTCGGCGTCGAGCCGCCGGGGCTTGCCCTGGCCGGTGCTGCGTTGCAGGGCCACCGCCGACACCGGCTCCACCGCCTGCAGCACGCCATCGGCCACGCGCAGGCGGAACCGGAACAGGCTGCCACTGTCGGCGACCGCATACAGCATCCCCGCGTCCGCATCCCAGGCCAGACCCGAGAGTTCGGCAACACGGATGCCGTCCACCACCGTGTCGGTTGGCAGGGACACGGTGCTGGTGCGCACGCCAGGCGTTCCATGGGCCGGTTGCGCTGCCGCCGCCAGCGGACCGGCCAGCCCCACTGCCAGCAAGAGCCGCGACACCTGGCGGCCAAAGGTCCGGCCGTGCAGGCGAACCGGGCTTTCGGGAAGGCTGATCATCAAGCGGGGTCTTGCCATGGTGTTGAGCGATGGGGCAATGCGTCCAGCTTCTTCAGGGCGGGCAGAAACTTGTTGTGCCGCGCCACATTCTGCAACGCCGCCATGCCCACGCAATACTTGGAACAGCTCTTGGTCGGGTGCTGGTGGAGGGCGCGCAGGATCTTGTCGGCAATGCCGTTGCCGTTGGCCGACTTGGTTTCCACGATGAAGCGGTCGGGGTCGGTGGCGTGCTGGCGTTCGCCGGCCTGAAAGCGCAGGTGGGCGTCGATGGTCATGCGTTCGCCGCCTTGCCGCGCCACCAGAGTGATGCGCTGATAGCGCATCTCGATGACCGGTGCCAGCCGGTGCGGAAACGGTTCGCCGTACAGCGCCTCGTAGCTTTGATGGATGTGGCGCAGCGCGGTGTCGTCGAGCAAGCCATAGTGCTCGACCGGCACCTTCAAGCGCTTCTTCACGGTGAGGCCACGTTTGTCCTTGAGCTTGACCTCGACGAAGCACAGCTGTGCGTCGGTGTACTTGCGTACCCGCACCTTGCAGCGGCGGCGGCGGCCCTGGTGGTGGTCGAAGTAACTGTGCAGGGCTTCGTCGTCGAAGTAGCAGGTCTCGTAGGTGAAGGCGCGGGTGCCGTCGATGTCGAGGATGTCGAAGTGCTTCACCAGTTCACCGATCGCGGCCTGCAGCACCGGGGCCTGCACCACGTACTTGTTGTCCAGCCGTTCCAGCATGGCGGCCTTGGCATTGAGCTGTTCCAGCGAGATGGCGGCAAAGGGCTCCAGCAGCCAGCCGGGGATCGGCAGGGGGGCGGCCGGGCTCATGCGGACCTCCGGGTGGCGCGGTAGAACACGTTGATGCGCGCCATGTCGTTGATGTAGTCCAGTGCGGTGATCTGGTAGGACATGACCTCCACCCCGAGGCGCGCAGAGAGGTCGGCACGCATGGCCTCGGGGTCGGACAGGGCGTGCGGGTCGATCTTGTCCAGCGTGAGCTTGATGCCATCGGACGAGCGCAGGATGGCCGGGTGGTCCACCACCCAGGCGCCCAGCAGGATGAGCACCACCACCAGCGCCACGAAGGGCAGCGTGGTGCCCTGCACCGAGCAGATCACCGCAAGGGAAATGCTGCCGAAGAAGTAGGTGATCTCGGTCTTGCTGATCTGCTCCGAGCGCAGCGAAAACAGCGCCAGGATGGCAAACAGGCCGAAGCCGGCGGCAATGCTGAACTCCACCACCGAAAGAATGGTGAGCACCGCAAAGGCAAAGATGTTGAACATGGCCGCGGCCGTGACGAGTTCCTTGTCGCGGTAGCGCTGGTAATACAGGCCGAACACCAGCAGGACCATGGCCAGCAGGTTCAGGCCGAAGCGCACCATGAGCTCGAACGCGGGGGACTGGAGAAAGGCAGCGAAGGACACAGAAGGCTCCTGTTGTGGGTGGGGGTGTCTGGCAACGCCATCCGGTCAGATGACAGTTCCATGACAGCCACAACGCGGGCCTTCGGGGGTTTATTCCTGCTCAGATGTAAACATTTGATACCCCCGCCGCAGGGTGGGGCTACCCCCCGCCGCGCTGCGCGCGACCCTCCTGGAAGGGGGGCACACCCATTGGGCCGTCCTGAGCTTGTCGAAGGGCGGACCTTCGGGTGTTCTGGAGGAAGTCATTTCGCGCCGTAGAAGTTTTCACCCTCGGGTAGATCCTGTTTTCCAAACCCTGGGGATAACTTTCTAACAATCGGGTTGTTATCCACAGGTTGGGGATGATTTGGGAAGTTGTTCGCGCGGGCGGTTTTGGGGAACAGGGGGGTTCGCACAGGCTTGTGCGCGCTTCAAGTGCCTGTCGGCATTGGAAAAAATGCGCTTTTCCACATGTTTGGCCGCCTTCTACTACTGCTACTAATTTGAATAAAAGACTTAGTTAAACAACCGGGGACAAGGGTCCGCAGCCGGTTTTACGGTGGCTGCTGCTGATTTTTCCGCCGGGTGAAATCTCAGGCGGTTGAAAACGCGGGGGGCGCGGTGGAAGGCGCATGGCCCGCCGCCGGTCACAACGGGTGGCTGACCAGCATGAAGTCGGGGTCGTCCGGGTGGCGTTTCTGGCTGAAGCCCAGGTGTTTCATGAGCTTGAGCATGCTGGGGTTGTGGGCCAGCACCAGGCCCTCGATCTCGCTCAGGCCCTTGTCGCGGGCAGCTTCCATGATGCTGAGCATCAGACGCGAGCCCATGCCCTTGCCGTTGAAGTCGTCGGCCACCACCAGCGAGAACTCGGCGCTGGCTTTGTCGGGGTTGGTGATGTAGCGCGACACACCGACAATGCGCTCCACCTCGATCGGCTGACCATCCGGCCCGGTGGCGGGGCTGCGGTGCACGGCCACCAGGGCCATCTCGCGGTCGTAGTCGATCAGGGTGAGGCGGGCCAGCATGGCCGGCGGCAGTTCCTTCAGCGCCGACACAAAGCGGAAGTAGCGGCTTTCCGGTGACAGGTTTTGCACCAGATCCTGCAGCATCTGGGCGTCGTCGGGATGGATGGGGCGGATGGTGTATTCCCCGCCGCCACGCATGGGCCACACCTGCTCGTAGCGTGCCGGGTAGGGCAGGATGGCCAGGTGGTTGTGGTTGCGGGCACTGGCCGGGGCACTGTCGACGACGATGCGCGCGTCCACTGCCACGGCACCGTCGGCGTCCACGATGATGGGGTTGATGTCCATTTCGCGCAGCTGTGGCAGCGCACACACCATTTCCGACACCCGCAGCAGGACCTGCTCCAGTGCCCCGCGGTCCACCGCGCTGGCGCCGCGCCATTCGTCCAAGGTTTCGTCCACGCGCGAGCGTTCGATCAGCCGGCGCGCCAGAAACTGGTTCAGGGGTGGCAGTTCCATGGCGCGGTCGTTGATGAGCTCGATCATGGTCCCGCCAGCGCCGAAGGCGATCACCGGGCCGAACGGGTCGTCGGTGACCAGGCCGATGTAGAGCTCCCGCCCGCGGTGGTTGCGGGCCATCTTCTGGATCGTCACGCCGTTGATGCGCGCACCGGGCTGCAGTTTGGCCACGGTCTGCACCAGGGTCTGGTACACGTCGCGCACGCCCACCGCGTTCATCACGTTGAGCGCCACGCCGCTCACGTCGGACTTGTGGGTCACGTCCGGCGAATCGATCTTGAGCGCCACCGGGTAGCCGAGCTGGGTGGCGATCATCATCGCCTCTACCGGGCTGCGTGCCAGGATAGTCTGCGTGACCGGAATGTGGAAGGCCGACAGCAGGGCCTTGGACTCCATTTCGGTCAGCACCTTGCGCCGCTCGGCCAGCACGTTCTCGATCAGCAGGCGCGCGCCCTCGATGTCGGGCTGGGCCAGGGCCGACAGCGGTGGCGGAGTCTGTTGCAGCAGCTGCTGGTTCTCGTAGAAGCTGGCAATGTTGCCGAAAGCGCCCACGGCCGCTTCGGGGGTGCGGAACGAGGGAATCGTGGCCTGGGTCAGCACCGCGCGCGCTTCACCCACCGAGGCATCGCCCATCCAGCAGCACAGCAGCGGCTTGCCCAGACGGTCTTTCAGATCGGCCATGCCGCGTGCCACCTCGGCGGCGTCCACGCCAGCCTTGGGCGAGTGCACCACCAGCACGCCGTCCACGCCCCGGTCCTTGCCCGCTGCTTCGATGGCAGCCCGGTAGTGCTCGGGGCGGGCCTCTTCGGACAGGTCGATCAGGTCGGTCAGCGAGGCCAGAGGCGGCAGCAGCGGCTGCAAGGCCTTCGTGCTCTCGGGCGAGAGCACCCCCAGCGCCAACTGGATTTCGCTCACCCAGTCGGCGGCCAGCACGCCAGGTCCGCCGCCGTTGGTGACGATGGCCAGGCGTTTGCCCACCGGCCGGTAACGCGAGGCCAGGCACTTGGCTGCCGAAAACAGTTCCACGAAGGAGCGCACCCGCACTGCACCGGCACGGCGCAGGGCGGCGTCGAACACGTCGTCGCTGCCCACGATGGCGCCGCTGTGGGTCTGGGCGGCCTGGTTGCCGGCGATCTTGCGTCCGGCCTTGAGCACCACCACCGGTTTGGCATTGGCCGCGGCGCGCAACGCGCTCATGAAACGCCGGGCGCTGGAAATGCCTTCCAGATACACCACGATGCTGTGCGTTTGCGGATCGCTGGCCAGATAGTCCAGCACCTGCGCCATGTCCACCGAGGTGTTGGGCCCGAGCGAGACCACC
>JBKBWW010000176.1:0-5365 GCA_046314475.1 Hydrogenophaga sp. | reverse complement strand
GCGCGCGCGCCATGCCGGCGCGCGCCACCAGGTTGCCCATGAGGATGAACAGCGGGATCACCGACAGCACATAGGCAAAGCCGGTCTCGAAGATCACCTGGCTGGTGCTCGCAAAAGCGGGCTGCCAGCCGCGCATGAGGCCCAGGCCCGCCACGCCGGCACTCGCCATGGCCAGCGCCAGGGGAATGCGCAGAAAGGCCATCGCGAAGACAGCCAGGAATCCGAGTGCCGCTTCGGTCATGACGCGGCTCCGTCCAGATCTGCCGGTGGGGGATGGTGGGGCGAGGGCACCGGGACCACCACGAACACGAACAGCAGGTGCACTGCCGCCGTGATGGCCAGGAACAGCGCCATCATCCAGGCCACGGGTGCGATGGAGACTTGCAGGTAAACGGTGGTGTCGCCGTACTCGGCAAAGCGGTCGGCGCGTGTGCTCATGAGGTAGGCGAGGAAGCCGAAGCCGCCCGCGCAGATCAGGTTGACCAGGCGCGCCTGGATGCTGCGCACCCAGTCGGGCATGAAGGCATCAAGCGAGTCGAACACCACGTGTTCGTTGCGCCACGACACCATGGGCAGCGCGCCGAAGATCACGATCACCATGAGGATTTCGGTGAGTTCCAGGCCGCCGGGCACCGAATGGTCGAAGAAGCGCCGCCCGGTCACGTCCACCAACGTGAGCCACATGATGCAAAACAAGGCCATGGCGGCCATGAGCCCGGTGGACCACCGCAGCGTGCGTTCGATCGTCTTCAACATGATGGGTCTTGATGTGACAAGGCCGGCTGTGCGGTCTGCTCAGCCGGCCCGGCAGGCCACAGGTGTGGCCGGGGATTTACTTCACCTTGGCGATCTCTGCGCGGAACTCGCCCAGCACGCCCTTGGGATTCTTCAGGCCCTTGACCTGGGCGCTGGCCGCCCATTTGGTCTCCAGGTAGTCCTGCTTGTCCATCACCGCTTTCACGAACGCCTTGTCGGCGGTGATGCGCGCCACACCCTGACCCTTTTGCAGCTCGCGGCTGGCCGCGTCCACCTTGTCCCAGCCTTCACCGAACAGGCGCGCCGCCGGCTCACCCGAGAGCTTGTCCACCACGGCCTTGTCTTGCGCCGACAGAGCGCTGTACTTGGCCGGGTTCATCATGAAGACGAAGCTGGTGTTGTACAGGCCACCGGGGAAGTCGGTGGCGTGTTTGATCATGCTGAGCTTGAACGAAGCGATCGATTCGTCGGGGAAGAAGGTGCCGTCCATCACGCCGGTGGAGAGCAGCTCAAACGACTCGGGTGCGGCCTTGAGCGTGGTGTTCCAGCCCATGGCCTTGGAGAGCTCGTTGATGTTGCCCCCGCCAATGCGGAACTTCAGGCTCGCGGCCTCAGTGGCCGAGGTCACCGGCTTCTTGCTGTTGAAGATCACGCCGGGGCCATGGGTGAACACTGCCAGCACCTTCACGCCGCGGTGCTCGCCCAGCGGCGCAAAGTGTTTGCTGTAAATGCGCTGGTAGGCGACCGATGTGGCCACGGCGTTGTTGCCCAAAAACGGGAACTCGGCGACCTGGGTGTTGATGAAACGGCCGGGCGTGTAGCCGTCCACCGTGTAAGAGATATCGGCCAGGCCGTCGCGCACCGCGTCAAAAGTGCCCGGTGCGGCCACCACGCCCTTGGGCAGGATGTTGCACTTCATGCGGCCGGTGCTTTCTTTCTCCAGCATGTCGCACCAGGTCTTTTGCGAGGTGCTCAGCGTGTGGCTGGGCGGCAGCCAACTGGAGACGGTGAACACCGTCTGCGCCGACACCAGGCCGCTGGCGAGCAGCGCGGAGGACAAGGCGAGTGCTTTGATGCGACGTGACTTCATGCGGAAACTCCTGTGTGCGGGTGCGAAGTGGGGACTGGAAGATGGTTGCTCAACATAAACAAATCAGCGGAGTCAATGTAGGTCAGTTCGCTGGTTCGGCATCTCATGACTTACCCGAGTTCGCCGACCCGCCGGTCGGTGAATGCCCCTGACCTGGGGTGAGGGCGGCTGGAAATAAGGGCTTTGTGGCTTCGGGTCGTTCTCCTATAATCCACAAAAAGCACGATCGTTCTTTTTTTGAAGACCCCCCGATTTGTCCCCCGCCTGACCATCCTCGATAGGGGGTGGGGCATACAATCCTCGAGTTGACGTGCACGTCAATTCGCACGTCCCTTTCCACAACAGCAGGAGCAACCCAACATGAAGGTCATCGTCCCCGTCAAGCGCGTGGTGGATTACAACGTCAAGGTGCGCGTCAAGAGCGACGGCACGGGCGTGGACATCGCCAACGTCAAGATGAGCATGAACCCGTTTGACGAGATCGCGGTGGAAGAAGCCGTGCGCCTGAAAGAGAAGGGCGTGGTCACCGAGGTGATCGCCGTGTCTTGCGGTGTCACGCAGTGCCAGGAAACCCTGCGCACCGCCATGGCCATCGGTGCCGACCGCGCCATCCTGGTGGAAACCACCGAAGAGCTGCAGCCACTGGCGGTGGCCAAGCTCTTGAAGGCGCTGGTTGACAAGGAACAACCCGGCCTGATCATTTTGGGCAAACAAGCCATCGACGATGACTGCAACCAGACCGGCCAGATGCTGGCCGCACTCGCCGGCCTGCCGCAAGCCACCTTTGCTTCGAAAGTGGAAGTGGCCGATGGCAAAGCCACCGTCACGCGCGAAGTCGACGGCGGCCTGGAGACGCTCTCCATCACGCTGCCGGCTGTCATCACCACCGACCTTCGTTTGAACGAGCCGCGTTACGTCACGCTGCCCAACATCATGAAGGCCAAGAAGAAGACGCTGGACATCGTCAAGCCCGAAGACCTCGGTGTGGACGTGACGCCGCGCATCAAGACCCTGAAGGTCAGCGAGCCGCCCAAGCGCGGCGCCGGCATCAAGGTGGCCGATGTGGCTGCGCTGGTGGACAAGCTCAAGAATGAAGCCAAAGTGATCTGAGGAACCGACACATGACCGCACTCGTTATTGCCGAACACGACAACGCCTCCATCAAGGGCGCCACGCTCAACACCGTCGCTGCCGCCGCCCAATGCGGTGGTGAGGTGCACGTGCTCATCGCCGGTCACAACGCCGGCGCCGCGGCTGCCGCGGCCGCACAGATCGCCGGCGTGAGCAAGGTGATCCACGCCGATGCGCCCGGCTTCGAACACGGCCTGGCCGAGAACGTGGCTGCGCAGGTGCTGACCATCGCCGCGAACTACAGCCACATCCTGTTCCCCGCCACCGCCAGCGGCAAGAACGTGGCACCCCGCGTGGCTGCCCACCTGGACGTGGCGCAGCTCTCCGACGTGACCAAGGTCATCAGCGCCGACACCTTCGAGCGCCCGATCTACGCTGGCAACGCGATTGCCACCGTGCAGGCACTCGACGCCACCAAGGTCATCACCGTGCGCACCACGGGTTTTGATCCGGCAGCTTCCACCGGTGGCAGCGCGGCCATCGAAACGGCAGCAGCGGCGGCCGACGACGGCAAGGCCAAGTTCATGGGCAGCGAGATTGCCAAGAGCGACCGCCCCGAACTCACCGCCGCGAAGATCATCGTCTCCGGTGGCCGGGCGCTGGGCAGCGCCGAGAAGTTCAACGACGTGATGACGCCGCTGGCCGACAAGCTCGGTGCAGCGCTGGGCGCGAGCCGCGCTGCGGTGGACGCGGGCTACGCGCCCAACGACTGGCAGGTCGGCCAGACCGGCAAGATCGTGGCGCCGCAGCTCTACATCGCCGCCGGCATTTCGGGTGCCATCCAGCACCTGGCCGGCATGAAGGACAGCAAGGTCATCGTGGCGATCAACAAGGACCCCGAGGCCCCGATCTTCTCGGTGGCCGACTACGGCCTGGAGGCCGATCTGTTCGAGGCTGTGCCTGAATTGATCAAGGCGCTCTGAGCCCACTGAACAACACAAGGGCATCGTTCGCGATGCCCTTGTCGTATCTGCACCCGTGAATTCCCTGGAGACAACAGAATGAGCTACACCGCCCCCCTCAAAGACATGCTGTTCGACATCGAGCACCTGGCGCGCATCGACCAGGTGGCGCAGATGCCGGGCTTTGAAGACGCCGGACTTGAAACCGCGCAGGCCGTGCTCGAAGAGTGCGCCAAGCTCAACGAAGGTGTGATCGCGCCGCTGAACTGGGAGGGCGACAAAAATCCCTCGTTCTTCAAGGACGGCAAGGTCACGACCACACCCGGTTTCAAGGAAGCTTTCAAGCAATACGCCGAGGGCGGCTGGCAAGGTTTGCAGCACCCCACCGACTTCGGCGGCCAGGGCCTGCCCAAAACCATCGGTGCGGCCTGCGGCGAAATTCTCAACAGCGCCAACATGAGTTTCGCGCTGTGCCCGCTGCTCACCGACGGCGCGATCGAAGCGCTGATCACCGCCGGCAGCGACGAGCTCAAAGCCGTCTACCTGGAAAAGCTGGTCAGCGGCCAGTGGACCGGCACCATGAACCTGACCGAGCCGCAGGCCGGCTCGGATCTGGCCGCCGTGCGCAGCCGCGCCGAGCCGCAGCCCGACGGCACGTACAAGGTGTTCGGCACCAAGATCTACATCACCTACGGTGAACACGACATGGCCGAGAACATCGTGCACCTCGTGCTCGCGCGCGTGACCGGCGCGCCCGAAGGCGTGAAGGGCATCAGCCTGTTTGTGGTGCCCAAGTTCATGGTCGGCCAAGACGGTGCGCTGGGTGCCCGCAACGACGTGCACTGCGTGAGCATCGAACACAAGATGGGCATCAAGGCCAGCCCCACCGCTGTGCTGCAGTACGGCGACCACGGCGGTGCAGTCGGTTACCTCGTGGGCCAGGAAAACCGCGGCCTGGAGTACATGTTCATCATGATGAACGCCGCGCGTTATGCCGTGGGCGTGCAGGGCATCGCGATCGCCGAGCGCGCCTATCAGAAGGCCGTGGGCTACGCGAAAGACCGCGTGCAGAGCCGCCCGGTGGACGGCACGCTCTCGGCGGCCGCGCCCATCATCCACCACCCCGATGTGAAGCGCATGCTCATGACCATGCGCGCGTTCACCGAAGGCTGCCGCGCCATGGCTGCCGTGGCCGCTGCCGTGGCCGCTGCTGTGGCCGCCGACGAGCCTGCTGTGAAGGTGGAGCCGATGCAAGCCAGCAGGGACTACGCGCCCTCGGAGGGGGAGGCGACCGGGCACAGCCCGCCAACGTCGTTGGAGGTGAGGAGCAGGGCGCCGCGAACTGGGTGTGGACCATGGACGAGCCCACACTTCCCCCCGCGCGCATGCGACATCTTCAGAGGCAGGACGCGACATGGCGAGACGTGGCGCACTTCCTGGAGGTAGGAGACCTGCCGGAGGAGACCGCACGTGCGCAGCAAATCAA
>JBKBWW010000175.1:0-5531 GCA_046314475.1 Hydrogenophaga sp. | reverse complement strand
GCGAAGGCCAGCCCCAGACGCAGGCGGCGGTGTTCACGCGTTATGCGCGCTTCGGACAGGGTCTGCAGCAGGCCGTGACCGCACCGCGCTGGCTGCTCGGGCGCACCTGGGGCGGCGAGACCACCTCGCTCAAACTGGAGAGCCGGTTCGACCCGGCGCTGATCGCAGCACTCAAGGCTGCCGGCCACGAGGTGGAGGTGTTCAGCGAGCCCTTCAGCGACACCATGGGCCACGCGGGTGCGCTGGTGCGCCACCCCAACGGCGTGATCGAGGGCGCGGCCGACCCGCGCAGCGACGGGGTGGTGGCCGGGGTTTGACCAGACAGTCCCTTCAACACCAACAAAAAACCGCCGCTGTTGCCACCTGCCGTTCGGTCAAGGAGTTGATTCACCGGGCCTACTCTCGGACAAAGGGGCGATGAGCTCGGCCTTGACCGCACAGACTACAGCACCCATTCGATGCGCAGAACCAAGGTGACGTTGATCTACAAACGCACAAGGAACCTTCGGGCTGTTCAGCTGCTTCTCAGGCATTTCAAGCTGGAATCAACAGTGAGATACCTCGGCATTGAGGTCGATGACGCTCTCGAGATCTCCGAGCAGACGGAGATCTGATCAGGTACGGTGTACATCGCAGAGATCTTTCGTTGCTAGCCGTGCTCGGTCGTCGCAATCCATCGAACGCGGTGGAACGACAGGTATGGAAGGGCGTGCGGCCGTTCGAGTGGTACTTGCCGCAATCACCAGAAAGCAGCGTCGCTACGATTCGGTGCCCTGAAGACGAACGTCCGAGTTCAGTCTGTAGCTGACTCCCGCTGGCCGTTCTATCTCTGTTCAAAGAATGGCCTGCTCGTCGCCTTCGGGGCGCATGTGTGGACCCGCTTGGGCCAGCGCCATCCACACATGAAACGGCAAGCGTTCAACGGCGCGGCGCGGTGCACTGCGCGCCACCACCAACGCGCCACGCTCCACCTGAAGCACGCCACATTCGGGTGGTACTTCTTCTGGCTTGGCAATGGGTCTACCTTTGGCATCTTCGCCGAGGACGTACCAAACCGCTCCCGCCATGGCCTGGTAGACCGCGCGCTTGGCCGGCTTGCGAATGTCGCCGAGCAGATCGGCACGACTGACCTTGATCTCATGCACCACCGGCTCCAGGTAGGCTTCCACCGAACTTCGGCGGATGGAGAACACGTCGGGCATCGCCATGCACCAGGTGTGATCCCGGCCAACCTCAGCCAGGGCACGCGGCAACGGCACGCGCAGGTTCAACCCGCGCCAGGCGAGTCGGCCTTCGCGGCCGAGTTGGTCGGCCACTCGCTTGACCAGGCTCTCATGGGGGTCGCGTGCGTTCTGGTTTTCTGCATGGAATTTGGCCAGAGCATGGATCCCAGCATCCGTGAGGCGCAGCGTTTCGTGACCATGGCTGCCGACACACCGCTCCAGCAGGCCGGCTGCGAGCAGCTGCACTTCCAGCATGTCCGCGAAGGGCCAGCCAGCCGAGCGGTAGATCTCGCGCAGGCGGCGCATGTGCGCTCGATTGAGGGGTAGCGCGGACGTGAATTCAGAGATTTCAGGCTGTGTATTCACGGTGTTTTCGAATGAACCGGGGGCACCAGATGACGACCTGCAGCGCCTCCTGCGCAAGATGTTGATCCATTCGCCGGGCTTTGTGGTAACTGGATGAACGTACAGTGTACTATCCGCTCCCCGCCGCAAGTCCGTGGCGAGGAGGCACCGTGTCAGACATCACCCTTTCCGAACCAGCACTGCTCACGCAAGAGCCTCTCATGGCGTTCAGCCTGGCCACGAGCGTGCACGCGGGCTTCCCCTCGCCGGCAGCGGACTTCTCCGCCAAACGCATCGACATCATGGACCGCTTGGTGGTTCACCCGCAAGCCACCTATGCGATGCGCGTGAGTGGCGAGTCCATGCGAGAGCTGGGCATCTTCGATGCGGACGTCCTCCTGGTGGACAAGGCCGTCAAGCCTAGGCACGGCATGGTGGTCATCGCCATCGTGGACGGTGAATTCACCTGCAAGCAGCTGCACCTGCGCAACGGGCGGGTCAAGCTCAAGGCGGCCAACCCGACCTACCCGGACATCACCCCGAAGGAAGGTCAGGAGATCGAGATCTGGGGCGTGGTGATCGCATCCATCAAGCAGTTTCAGGTTTGATGGCCGAGTGCGCAACTGACCTATGCCCGCACCTCTGTTTGCCCTTGTCGACGGCAACAATTTCTATGTCTCCTGCGAGCGGGTGTTTCGGCATTCACTGAAGAACACGCCCTGCGTGGTGCTGTCCAACAACGATGGATGCGCGATCGCACGATCCAACGAGGCCAAGGACCTGGGCATCAAGATGGGAGCGCCTTGGTTTCAGATCAGGCACTTGCAGGAAAGTACAGGCTTGGTGGCGCTCTCCGCCAACTTCGAGCTGTATGGAGAAATCAGTGATCGCATGATGAGCGTGGTGGCGGCGCTCGGCCACCGGCAGGAGATCTATTCCATTGACGAGTCTTTCATCGACCTCACCGGTGTAGGCGGTGACCTCACCAAACGCGCCCGTGATATCCGCGCCCGGGTGAATCAATGGGTCGGGATTCCGACCTGTGTGGGGATTGCACCCACCAAGACCCTGGCCAAGCTGGCAAACCACATTGCCAAGCAGTCCGAAAGGAAACCCGGCAGCTACCCCGCAGAACTCGCCCAAGTCGCGGACCTCTCACGGCTGTCCGAGGCAGAACTCGATGGTCTGCTTGCCGCCACCAGCGTGAACGAAGTCTGGGGCGTGGGCAGGCGGATTACAGAACAACTCAAGGCCCAAGGCGTGAGCACGGTGCTGGATCTGAAGCGCATGAGCCCCGCCTCGGCTCGTGCGGGGTGGAGCGTGATCTTTGAGCGCACGGTACGCGAGTTGCAGGGCGAGACGTGCGTCGACCTGGAAGACGTTGCACCGGCCAAGCAGGAGATCGCTTGCACTCGGTCATTCGGTTCTGCTGTGCGGGACCTGGATGAACTGATCGAAGCCGTGTCGGAGTTCAGCGCCCGAGCCGCGCAGAAGCTGCGTGGCCAAGCAGGTGTAACCAGCCAAGTCCTCGTGTCCATCCGGACAAGCCCGTTCCGGCAGACGCCCCAGTACAGCAGATCGCTTGTTGTGCCTCTGCGCCGTCCCACAGCGGACACGGCCGCCATCACCAGCGCTGCGGTACAAGGGCTCAAGGCCATTTTTCAGCCTGATTTCGACTACGCCAAAGCCGGCGTGATGCTGCTGGACATCGATTCTTCCAAAGTGGAACAGTTTGAACTGGACCTTGACGCAGCCGACCATGGTTCCACTACCGCACGCGCACCTGAGGCACGACCTCAATTAATGGCCGCTCTGGACTCCGTCAATGAGCGCTACGGCCGCGGCACGCTCAAACTTGCGAGCGCTGGAGCGGGGGCGGTTCCACGCAACTGGACGATGAAGCAGGAGTTGCGCACACCTGCCTACACCACCCGGTGGGAGGACATGCCGGTTGTGAGAGCCTGAAAGCTGCTGCAGAACAGGACTTCACTCCTTTTGAAAGGCAGGATCCAGTGGTTCGTTCTTTTGCTCGCGGATGAGTTGCAACGCGATTTCAACGGAAAGCGTTTCCGCTGCTTTCTGCCACGACCATGACGAAGGCATGGCGCCGATGTCGAACTCGCTTAACGCTGCTGCAAGTCGCTCCTCAAGGGTCTCCCTCATTGCCGTCACCCGCTCTTGGTTGATGACCAAGCCCTTGGCGATGCGGTGTGCCGCCACAAGGTCCCGTGCAAACCTGACAGATCTTTGCAGTTCTCGGGGATCAACTTCGCTGAGGTCCATGAAGGGAGAAGGTATACCCAGTACTGCCGTCGAGGCAATCGGCGAAACCCGAATTGGGGCAATCGCTTTTCGGAACTCCAGTGGGGCATGGAGCTTGTAGAGGCAGAATGTGTTCATGACCACGTTCGCCACATCGCTCAAAAAAGAGATTGCACGCATCGCCCGCAAGGAGCTGCGCGAAGAAATCTCATCCCTTCGCAAAGTCTCCGCTTCCTCTAGATCCGAGATCTTCAATCTCAAGCGAACGCTCAAATCGCTCGAGTCTCAGATCAAGGCGCTGAGTCGCGCAATACCCAAACCCCAGCCCGCGTCCAATACCGCGCCAAAGACGCCAAAACCCGCCATACGTGTTAAGCCGGGACGCAAAGTCATCTTCGGAGCGGCCCAGTTCCTGGCACTGCGCCAGCAGTTGGGCTTCACTCAAGCTCAGATGGGCAAGCTCGTGGGTGCCTCCTCCCTCTCAATCTACAAGTGGGAGAGCGGTAAGGTCACGCCCAGAGCCACTCAACTTGAGAAGATCATGGCCGTGCGCAAGATCGGCAAGCGCGAAGCTTTGGCACGGGTTCAAGGCTAGCCCTGAAGTTCACCCTGCGCGATAAGCAAGCACTTGCTACGCAGAAGTGCACACGTGGGAAGGCAGCTTGTCATTCGATCTGCGAGAGCGAAGGTCCGCGACCGCCGAAAGCGGTCACACGCGGGTCGCTGCAGGCGTTGACCCCTGCGCTCTCACAACCGGTCACTCACACGATGCGGTTAGCCTGGTATCACTTGAACGACCGCGACCGCGTTGAGCATCGATCGGCGCTCAAACAGTGACAGGCGCAACGGCCTGAACTCTTCAACAAGTAGCTAAATGAGTCTGCGGGATTCGACACCTAGGTAGCTACTTACGCCTCGCTTCGACGGTGGCTTTGCGAGCCTCCACTGCTACGCGCCACGCTTCGAGCTTGTCAATATCGGACCGCAGGTCGTCGGGATGCGGCGTTGCAAGCTGCGCGGACTTGGCGGGATCATGGCCTGAAAACTTCGAGCTCTTGGTCATGCCTGCGTCGACCGCGTCGTAGTCGCTGTCTTCGACGATCACGCTTTTGAGACGTTGGGTCGAGACGCCTTCGGCGAAGCGCGTGACGACGCCCTGAAATAAGACTTCTTCCACGGCACGCTCCCAGGCCATCCGAAGGTGCGAATAGGCCTCCCTGCTGAGCCGCGTCGCCTCGGCCTCGTCGCCAGTCTTGTGGGCCCGCAACACCTCGTCGCACATGTTCCGAAGGGCCTTCACCCGCTTGGACGTGCTGAGCGTGTCAAACGGCAGTCGGCTGGCTTGGACGCCGAAGCCGGCTTGCCCTCTTCCGATGCACTGCGTCAACTCGGCGCAGCTTGCTTGGGCGGCCTCCTGCTGGAGGATGCAGAGGAAGTAGATGTCGTGCGTAAAGACAATCACCTGGCGGTGCTTCGCCTCCTCGGCCAGCCTCGTGGCCACATGCCACCTCCGGCGGTGGTCGAGCGACGAGACGGGGTCGTCGAAGACGATGCCGCCCAATCCCTTTCCTAGTTTCACCTCCGCCAGGAACGACGCGATCGCGATGGCCCGCTGCTCGCCTTCGCTCAGGATCGCCGAGGGCCTGCCGCCCCCGGGAAGCTGCATCGCTAGCTTATATTGGACTTTCCCGCCGACGGTCT
>JBKBWW010000174.1:0-5619 GCA_046314475.1 Hydrogenophaga sp. | reverse complement strand
GCATCGCCGCCACCGACGGCCGCGTCAACGCCTTCACCAGCGTGCTGGCCGAACGTGCGCTCAAGCGTGCCGATGCCGTGGACGCCAGCCCGCGCCGCGCCCGCATGAAGCTGGCCGGCGTGCCGTTCGCGGTGAAGAACCTGTTCGACGTCGCCGGTGAGGTGACCCTGGCCGGCGCCCAGGTCAACCGCTGCGACCCACCCGCCACCGCAGACGCGGTGCTGGTGGAGCGCCTGCAGGCTGCGGGCGCGGTGCTGGTGGGCTCGCTCAACATGGACGAATACGCCTACGGCTTCACCACCGAGAACACCCACTTTGGCCCCACGCACAACCCGCACCGGCTCGACTGCTCGGCCGGCGGCTCGTCGGGTGGCTCGGGTGCGGCGGTGGCCGCTGGGCAGGTGCCGCTGACACTGGGGTCGGACACCAACGGCTCCATCCGCGTGCCCTCGTCGCTGTGCGGCGTGTGGGGCCTCAAGCCCACCTTCGGCCGGCTCTCGCGGCGCGGCACCTACCCCTTTGTGCACAGCCTGGACCACCTGGGACCCTTCGCCGACGACCTGCCTGGCCTGGCCCTGGCCTACGACGCCATGCAAGGCGCCGATCCGCTGGACCCGGGCTGCCACGCCACCACCGTGCAACCCACGGTGCGCTCGCTCGGCCTGGGCATCAAGGGCTTGCGCGTGGGTGTGCTGGGTGGCTACTTCGCCGAGCACACCACGGCGCCCGCCCGCGAAGTGGCCGCGCTCGCCGCACAGGCCTTGGGCGCCAGCGCCACCGTGGCGTGGCCCAACCCTGCGCAGGCGCGCGCCGCTGCCTTCATCGTGAGCGCCAGCGAAGGCGGCTCCTTGCATCTGCACCGCCTGCGCACGCAGGCAGCCGACTTTGAACCCCTCTCGGTGGACCGCTTCATCGCGGGCGCTTTGCAGCCGGCCGCCTGGTACACGCGCGCGCAGCGCTTTCGCCGCGTCTACCGCGACCAGGTCAACGCCCTGTTCCGCGACTGGGACGTGTTGATCGCGCCTGCCACGCCCTTGCCGGCGCAGCCCCTGGGCACCGAGTGGGTCGAGATCAACGGCCAGCGCCTGCCGTGCCGCCCCTCCATCGGCCTGCTCACGCAACCCATCTCGTTCGCCGGCTGCCCGGTGGTGGCCGCGCCCCTGTGGCCATCGGGCACCGGGGGCCTGCCCATCGGCGTGCAGTTGATCGCTGCGCCCTGGCGCGAAGACCTGGCCTTGCGCGCCGGCATGGCGCTGCACAATGCGGGCCTTGCCCACTGCAAACCCGTGGAGTTCTGAATGGATACCAACCTGCCCGATGTGCTGGCCGAGGTGACGGCCGCCTTTGAGCGCTACGAACAGGCCCTCGTGACCAACGACGTGGCCGTGCTGGACGAGCTGTTCTGGGACAGCCCGCACACGCTGCGTTATGGCGCCACCGAAAACCTCTACGGCATCGACGAGATCCGCGCGTTTCGCAACGGCCGCCCCGCTGCCGGCCTGCAACGCACGGTGCTGCGCACCGCCATCACCACACACGGCCGTGACGCTGCAACCACCAACATCGAATTCCAGCGCGAAGGCAACCCGCGCATCGGCCGCCAGAGCCAGACCTGGGTGCGCAAGTCCGAGGGCTGGCGTGTGGTCTCGGCCCATGTGAGCTGGATGGCTTGATGGCCACACGCAGCCTGCACCCGGTGCGCGCACGCGCCGCCAAAGCCGCGGTGGTCGAGCCCTTCCAGTCGCGCGCCGAAGAGGTCTACCGCCAGGTCAAACAGGACATCGCCGATTTCCGCCTGGTGCCCGGCGACCGCTTCACCGAACACGAACTCTGCGCGCAGCTGGACGTGTCGCGCACGCCGGTGCGCCAGGCGCTGTTTCGCCTGCAGCAAGACGGCTTGGTGGAGGTGATGTTTCGCAGCGGCTGGCGCGTGCTGCCGTTCGACTTCGACAAGTTCGACCAGCTCTACGACCTGCGCATGGTGCTGGAGACCGCCGCGGTGCAGCGGCTGTGCCTGCAGGAAATGGCGGCTTCATCACCCCAGTTGCAGGCGCTCAAGGAACGCTGGCTGGTGCCCGTGGCTGAGCGCAGCACCGACCCGGCCGAGGTGGCGGCCTGGGACGAGGCCTTTCACGAAACCCTGGTGAGCGCAGCCGGCAACGCGGAGCTGGCGCGCGTGCACCACGAGGTGACGGAGCGCATCCGCATCATCCGCCGGCTCGACTTTCTGCAGCAGGTGCGCATCGACGCGACCTTTGAGGAACACGCCAAGATCCTGCGCGCCATCCTCGCGCGCAAGGCCGACCGCGCCGATCTGCTGCTGCGCTCGCACATCCAGACCAGCCAGACCGAGGTGCGCAAGATCACCTTGCACCAGGTGTATCTGGCGCAGCAGGTGGCGCCGGCGGCTTGAGGCGGGTCAACCGACGGCCTGCCCCGTGACGTCCACGAGGCCTGCCGTGAAGGTGTTGGCGTGTTCTCTCATGCCTTTGGAAATCCGACTCCATGTGCGCTGCGGAAAATCTTCCGGCAATGCGGCTTCCACTCTGTCAAGCGCTTGCGGTACGGCTTGAACCATGGCCTGCATGCGCTCCCACAACACGTTGCCACCATTGCTCTTGGCAATGCCGTGCCAGTGCCGGGCCACGATGGTGTGAAACAGATGGTGCTTGCTCTTGGACTTCAAGCCCATGGCCAGGCCGGCTCTGCGCCGGTTGAACTGGCTGGGGGCGTTACCGAAATACGGCCACATCGAGATCACGTCATAGATCGGCGTGAGTTCGATGGCATCTCCCTGATTGAGAAAGAGCGAGAAGTTCTTGGCATGCCCATCGGTCGCGGCCAACAGCCAGAACGCCAGCTGAGTCAACAGGAAGTACGAAGCGTCCATGGGATTGCTGCTGGCGCGCAGAACCTCAAGGCACTTGAGCAGTCCCGGTCCCTTGTCTGATTCGTACTTCATGCTGGGCGGCAGGCCCAGGGCCTGGCACAAGTCTTCTTGAGGAAGCCTTGCCATCCAACGACCGTTGTCCATCCATTCGCGATCAAACCGCTCCACCACCAACACCCGGTGATGCTCGAAAGTGACGATGTCGGCTCTGGCCACGGGAAGGCCGAGGGCTGACAGGATCCTTGAGCACAGCCATTCGTTGTCCACGGAGTCTTTCGCATCCACCCGACGCGATCCTCCGATGAGTCCCAATGGCAGCTTGACGATGTGACTGGTGGGCGTTGCGCCCAGCGGGCGACACCACTGCCCCCTCCAGAGCAGCAGTGCGGTTTTTTCCTGGGCGCCTGCGATCGAGATACGGAAGTGTTGGTCTTCATCCTCTTGCTGGGCGGCGCCTTCGGCCGTCACACCGTCGATGATCGAAGCCACCTGATGCGCTTGTAGCGGTTCGGCCTCGATGCGATTCCATCCCTTGGGCTCCATCCCCGGTGGCAGCAGTTGCACGGCACCCACACAATCGCGCCCGATCGCCTCCAGCAGATCCGCCACCTCGGTTGATTCGGTCTGATAGCGGCGTTTGAGGCGTTCACGAATCCGCTCGTTGTCGGGCAGCAGGTTGTCGAAATAGTTGCGCACCGGATCGCCCTGAATTTCCTGGGCACCCAGGGGCAGCGACAAGGAGAGCGAACGGGCCTTCGGGGAACGTGCCCACGAATCCTCATAGGTGAGCTTGTGTGTGCGTCCTGCTTCCCAGGTGGCCACCTTCTCCCCGTTCATCCAGACGACGAGCTGTTTCATCACCAGGAGCCCTTCTTCCCGTGCTTGGGCGAGGTGAACGCATCCGATGATTGGGGCTCGCTCACCCTGTGTTGCGTGGCCGTTTCCCGCTTGAACACGATTCTCTTCGGCTTGTTCCCGGACGGGCTGGCCAACGTCTGTTCCACCCCTGGGTCGTCGTGAACGGTCAACTGGAGCGTCCCACCCAGCGCGGCCAGCACCTTGATCATTTGCGACATGCCGACCACCCCCGGCTTCGCCTCAAGTTCGGCAACCCTGGCTTGACTCACGCCAAGCACATCCCCCAACTGGGCCTGGGTCAGCTTGCGCCGTTTCCGGAGCGACCGCAGGAGGGTTGAGAGCTGGTCTGCATAGTGGAGTGTGGTCGTGGTCATGGAGCACCTTACAAGCTTTGGCTTGTTCCGTGAATTTATACACCAAGACCGATAAATCAACAATACAAGCTTTAACTTGTACGTTGAAATACACCTGCGATCACACCCCGTCGAGCAACTCCGTCGACGTCGCCGACCAGCCCACGATCGCGCCTTGCGCGGTGATCATGGCCAGCGCGGCGGCGTGGAACGCAGGGAAGTAGCTGGCGGTGCCGTCTTCCAGCACCAGGCAGTCGTAACCCCGGTCGTTGGCCTCGCGCAGCGTGGACTGCACGCACACCTCGGTGGTCACGCCGGCCACCACCAGCTGGGTGATGCCGTGAGCCTGCAGTTGTTGCTGCAGGTCGGTGGCGTAAAACGCGCCCTTGCCGGGTTTGTCGATCACGATTTCACCGACCACCGGCGCCAGCGCGGGCACGATCTGGTTGCCCGGTTCACCGCGCACCAGCACCCGGCCCATCGGCCCCACATCGCCGATGCGCAGGCTGGGCGATCCGCGCAGGCGTTTGGCGGGAGGGCAGTCGCTCAGGTCGGGCGCGTGCGATTCGCGCGTGTGCACCACCAGGCCGCCCATGGCGCGCCAGGCGGCCAGCACCTTCGCTATTGCCGGCACGATGGCCTGCAGCGGCTCCACCGTGTTGCCCAGCGATTCACCGAAGCCACCGGGCTCCACAAAATCGCGCTGCATGTCGATGATGACCAGCGCGGCGTGCGCCGGATCGAGTTCGAAATTGAACGGGCGGGCTGTCACGGTGGTCATGCAGAGACTTCCTCATTCAAGGGTTCACTCTGCGCCGCTTCCTCACCATGACCACCGGCCATGTGGGCACCGAGCAGCTTGCGGTCGGCCCCTTCGGCAGGCGTCTCGAACACGAGCTGCCCGCCGCTGATCACAGCCACACGGTCGGCCAGCTGCATCAGCTCGTCCAGGTCTTCGCTGATCAGCAGCACGGCCGCGCCCCGGTTGCGCGCGGCCACCAGCCGCGCGTGGATCTCGCCGGTGGCCGCGAAGTCCAGGCCAAAGGTCGGGTTGCTCACCAGCAGCAGCTTCGCCTCGCCCGCCAGCTCGCGCGCGAGCACGGCGCGCTGCACGTTGCCGCCCGAGAGCGCTCGAATGGGCGCCTCGATGCCCGGGGTCTTCACGCGGTACTCGTCCACCCAGCGCTGCGCCATGGCGCGCAGCCGGGGCCACCGCACAAAGCCGGCCCGGGCCTGCGGCGCTTCGTCGAACAGGCGCAGTGCCATGTTTTCCACGACGCTCATGTCGGGCACGCAGGCGTTGATGAGCGGCTCTTCGGGCAGGCTGCGCACCTGCAGCACGCGGTTCTGCTGGCGCCGTCCGGCGTAGGGTTCGCCGCGCACCATGACGTCGCCGCCCAGGCGCGCGCGTTGGCCGGTCAAGGCCTGCATCAGTTCTTTCTGGCCGTTGCCCGACACACCCGCGATGCCCAGGATTTCGCCCGCGCGCACCTGCAGCGTGAGGCCGTTGAGCGCGAG
>JBKBWW010000173.1:0-5684 GCA_046314475.1 Hydrogenophaga sp. | reverse complement strand
ACCGTAGGCCTCCCCGCCGGGCAGGCTCTCTGCCAGAGCCCTGGGCCAGTCGAGGCAATGCGTTTCCAGCAGCACGCGCCCGCCGTTCACGTCATCCGGGTCGAGCGAGGGCCGCACGCCGAGGTTGGCCACGCCGGGCAAGGGCGCCGAATCGGCATGGGGACCCAGGCCGTGCACCAGCACCGCGAAGATGCCGCTGGCCGCGGGCTTCCAGTGGGCAAAGCGAAGGTTGAGGGTGCGGAACCCGTCGCCACGACCGGGGGCGCTTTCGGCCAGCTGCCGACCCAGCTTGCGCCCGTGCACTACGTGGCCGCTGATGCTGTAAGGCCTGCCGAGCAGCGCGGCCACGCCGTCCATTTGCCCTGCGCCCAAGGCTTGGCGCACGGCCGAGCTGGACACGCGCAGGCCATGCACCTCGTAGCTCTGCATGCGCGCCACGTCGAAGCCCAGGCGGTTGCCTGCGGCGTCCAGCATGGCGTAGTCGCCGGCGCGCTTGGCGCCGAAGCGGAAATCGTCGCCCACCAGCACGTATTTCACGCCCAGCGTGCCGACCAGGATGTCTTCAATGAAGGCCTGCGGCGTTTGCGCGGCGAGCTGGGCGTTGAAGGGCAGCACCACACATTCGTCCACGCCGCAGCGCTCCAACTCCTGCAGCTTGTCGCGCAGGGTGGCGATGCGCGCGGGCGCCAGGTCGGGTTGTTGGTGCAGGGCAGCAAAGTAGTCGCGTGGGTGCGGCTCGAAGGTCATCACGCAGCTGGGCACGCCCCGGTGCTTCGCTTCGTTGTTGAGCAGCGCCAGCATGGCTTGGTGGCCGCGGTGCACGCCGTCGAAATTGCCGATGGTGAGCGCGCAGCCGCCACGGGAGGCCAATGGGTTGCCAGGAAGACGGCCACGCAAGCCGCGAAAGATTTTCATGCCGATCGGTGGGGTGAGGGAACTCTTGCAGACCCGTTGGCGGTGGGGAATGTGATGGCGCCACGGGCTGCGTCATCAAAGCGCGCTATATTGACACACGACGATACACGTTCGCAGGCCCCGCCCGCGGGACGTGTCGGGCCCCCCGGGGTCTGTTTTCCGCTGATGCCCATGCACAAAGGAGTCCGTCTTGAAGGTCTTGAAGCTCTCAGCCCAGGGTCTGCCACAGTCGTGGATCAGCTTGGAAGAAGCCGTCCTGCACTACGCGGCGGATGAAGTGCGCTGGGAGATGGGGGCCGAGATCGCGGTGTTCCATGGCGGGCACAACGCGATCACCGGACGCCAGTCCGTCATCAACGTCAACTCCATCATCGGCACCCAGGGCGTGCCACGCATCAACCCGTTTGACCTGCGGCCCACGCTGACCAACAGCAAGCTGTTTGCGCGTGATCGCAATGTTTGCGCCTACTGCGGCGAACATTTTCACGAAGAAGAGCTGACCCGCGAGCACATCGTGCCGCTGGGCCAGAACGGGCGCGATCTGTGGATGAACGTGGTCACCGCCTGCCGCTCGTGCAACCACCGCAAGGGCAACCGCACGCCTGAGCAGGCGCACATGGGGCTGCTGTACGCGCCCTATGTGCCCAGCCTGTGGGAGGACTTCATCCTGCGCAACCGCCGCATCCTGGCGGACCAGATGGAGTTTCTGATGTCGCACCTGCCGAAAACCTCGCGCCTTCACGCCTGAGGTTGCTTCGCCCGGTGCGACGGGTTCAGGCGAACACGCCGGCCGTGTCCTGCATCCGCGCCGACACCTCGCCCAGGTGGTGCAAGGTGTCGCCGAAGGTCATTTCCAGCTGGGTGAGTTTCTTGAAGTAGTGGCTCACGATGTATTCGTCGGTCACGCCGATGCCGCCGTGCAGCTGCACCGACTGCTGGCCCACGTAGCGCATGGACGTGCCCAGCTGAACCTTGGCGCGTGACATGGCCGCGCGGCGCTCAGGCGCCGGTGCGTTGAGCTTGAGGCTGGCGTAGTAGCTCATGGAGCGCGCCAGTTCCAGCTGCATCTTCATGTCGGCCACGCGGTGGCGCAGCGCCTGGAAGCTGGCAATCGCCGCGCCGAACTGCTTGCGCGTGTTCATGTAATCGACCGTGATGGCCACGGTCTTGTCCATCACGCCCACGGCTTCGGCGCAGGTGGCGGCGATACCGATGTCCACGCCGTGTTCCAGCGCGGTCAGGCCGTCGGTGGTGATCAGCTGGGCGGGGGCGTCCTTCAGCGTCAGGTCACCGGCGCGGCCGCCGTCCTGCGTGTGGTGGCCGCGGGTGCTCACGCCCGAGGCGGTGCGCGCCACCAGGAACAGCGCGAGCTTGCCGGCGGCCATGGCAGGGACCACAAAAGCGTCGGCCTGGTCGGCTGCGGGCACCACGTTCTTGGTGCCCGAGAGCGTCCAGCCGTTGCCCGCTTGCGTTGCGGTGGTGGTGCACACATCGAGCTTGTAGCGGGCCTTGCGCTCCTGGTGCGCGAGCACCACCAGCGCTTCGCCGGAGGCCATGCGCGGCAACCACGCTGCCTTGAGATCGGCGGGCGCGTAGCCGCCGAGCACACCCGAGGTGATGAGGGTCTGGGCAAGCGGTTCGAGCACGATGCCGCGCCCCAGCTCTTCCATCACCACCATGCCCTCGATGGGGCCCATGCCCATGCCACCGTCGTCCTCGCTCACGTAGAGGCCGGCCAGGCCGAGCTCGGCGAGTTCGTTGTAGGCCGCGCGGTCAAAGCCGCCTGCGGCCACGATGGCGGTGTGGCGGTCGAACGTGTAGGCCTTCTCCACCCACTTTTGAACGGCTTCACGCAGTGCGCTTTGATCGTCGGAAAAATCGAAATCCATGTGTGTCTCCAAATATCCGTTCGCCCTGAGCTTGTCGAAAGGCTCTTGCGATGTTCGTGTAAAGAGTGTTCCGATCATCCTGAGCTTGTCGAAGGACAGGCTCAGCCCGAACGGGAAGTTATCCAAGCACGGTCTGGGCAACGATGTTGCGCTGGACCTCGTTCGATCCACCGTAAATGGTGGTCTTGCGCATGTTGAAGTAGGTCGATGCGAGTGGCGCATTGGCGTTGACGCCGCCAGGGAAGTCGCCTTGCCAGCCGGCCTCCATGGCTTCTTCGATGAAGGGCAGGCTGTAGGGGCCGGCCGCGAGCATCATGAGTTCGCTGTAGCGCTGCTGGATCTCGCTGCCCTTGATCTTGAGCAGGCCGGCGATGTCGAGCGAGTTCTTGCCCGACTTCTCGGCCGACAGCACGCGCAGCACCATCATTTCCAGCGCGACCACGTCCACTTCCAGCAGGGCGATCTGGTCGCGGAAACGCACGTCGTCCCAGACGCCTTCGGCCTTGGCGATGCGCTTCAAGCGCTCCAGCTCGCGCTTGGCGCGGTTCACGTCGGCGATGTTGGTGCGCTCGTGGCTCAGCAGGTGCTTGGCGTAGGTCCAGCCTTTGTTCTCTTCGCCGATCAGGTTCTCGGCCGGCACTTCGACGTTGTCGAACCAGACCTCGTTGACCTCGCACTCGCCGTCGAGGAGCTTGATGGGCCGCACCGAAACACCGGGCGACTTCATGTCGATCAGCAGGAAGGAAATGCCGGTCTGCGGCTTGCCCTCGTTGCTGGTGCGCACGAGGCAGAAGATCCACTCGCCGTATTGGCCGAGCGTGGTCCAAGTCTTTTGGCCATTGACGATGTACTTGTCGCCCTGGCGCTCTGCGCGGCACTTCACCGAAGCGAGGTCGGAGCCGGAGCCCGGTTCGCTGTAGCCCTGGCTCCACCACACGTCACCGCTGGCGATGCCGGGCAAAAAGCGCTCTTGTTGTGCCTTGTTGCCGAAGGCCATGATCACGGGCGCGACCATCACCGGGCCGAAGGGCACCACGCGCGGTGCGCCGGCCAGGGCGCATTCTTCTTCGAACAGGTGCTTCTGCACCGCGTTCCAGCCCGGACCGCCGAATTCTTTGGGCCAGCCCCAGCCGAGCCAGCCCTTCTTGCCGAGGATCTTGGCCCAGCGCTGCATGTCGTCGCGCGACAGGCGCAGCGCGTTGTGAACCTTGTGGGCGATGTCGGCGGGCAGGTTGGCCTTGACCCAGCCGCGGATCTCCTCGCGAAACGCCTGCTCTTCGGGCGTGAATGCCAAATCCATGGGGTGTCTCCTGGTGGCCGCCACGGGAATGTGCCGGCAAATTGAACAACGCCGGGCAGTTTGGCACGACCGTTCGTTTTATCGCTGTCCGGGCTGCGACAAGCCGAGTTGTTCGTTCAGATTTTGCAGCTGGTCCTGCAGCGCGGCCACGGTGTTTTCCAGCGTGGCCACGCGGCGCGTGAGGTGAATCAACTCGTCTTCGGTAGCGGCGCTCGCGTTGCTTTGCGGGCTCTGCACCAGCAGCGAAGCGTCCACCGGCCCACACAGCAAGTGCGCCCAGCGCTGTTCGCGCGCCCCCGGCGCTCGCGGCAGCTTCACCACCAGCGCGCCACCTTTTTCGTCGCTGCGGTCCTGCAGTTCTTCCAGGAAAGCGTCGACCGAGGCGATGTCGAGAAACTTGTACCAGCGTTCGGTGTTGAGCCTCAGCTCACCGGCCGTCTGCGGGCCGCGCAGCACCAGCATTCCCAGCAGCACGGCCGATTGTTCGGGCACGGCCACGGCGCGCATGAAGTTGTGTTCGTAGCGCGTCACGCGGCTGCCGCTGCTCTCCAGCACCAGGTGCAGGGCACGCAGGGCGTCCAGCGCTTCGAGCACGGCGGCATCCGCCAGGTTCATCACCGGCTCGCGGCTGGACTTCTGGTTGCAGCCGGTCACCAGCGTGTTGAGCGTGAGCGGGTAGCCGTCGGGCACAGTGCGCGCTTTTTCCATGAGCGTGCCGAGCACGCGGGCCTCGGCGAGCGAGAGAGGGCGCTGGGTGAAATCGTGGCCGCGCGGGCGGCTGCTGGAAGCGGTTTGCAGTTCTGAGGTCATTACACTTCCCGGCCATGTCTGGCGTGAATAAAAACATCGTGATTCTGATCTCCGGTAGCGGCTCCAACATGGCCGCGATCGTGGAGACATCCCTCAAGCAACGCTGGCAAGACCGCCTCGGGGCGCGTGTGGTGGCGGTGATCAGCAACAAGGCCGGTGCCCAGGGGCTGGCGTGGGCTCAGGAGCAGGGCATCGCAACGCATGCCCTGGATCACACACAGTTCAGCAGTCGCGAGGCCTTTGACGCGGCGCTGATGGCCGACATTGATCGCCATGAACCCACCTTGGTGGTGCTGGCCGGCTTCATGCGCATCCTCACGCATGGTTTCGTGCAGCACTACGAGGGCATGCTGGTCAACATCCACCCCAGCCTGCTGCCCGCGTTCACGGGGCTCAAGACGCACCAGCGCGCCATCGACATGGGCTGCCGCGTCGCTGGTGCCACGGTTCACCGCGTCACCAGCGAACTGGACCACGGCGAGATCCTCGATCAGGCGGTGGTACCGGTGCTGCCGGGCGACACGGCCGAGACGCTGGCTGCGCGGGTGCTGACGCAGGAGCACGTCATCTACCCGCGTGCGAGCGAAAAACTGCTCTCCGCCTGAGGTGACTTGCGCCCTCTCCCGCTGGGAGAGGGTTGGGGTCAAACCCCCTTGGCGAATACCAGCCCCGCGTGCTCCCGCATCGCGTGGAACTTGATCTTCGGCCAGTTCGCCTCCACCGCGCGCAGCGTTGCGTTTGGCACGCGCAGCGCCGCTGCGCCTGCAACG
>JBKBWW010000172.1:0-5700 GCA_046314475.1 Hydrogenophaga sp. | reverse complement strand
CTCTGGCGCGCCTTCGGCGCTGGGAGGGGGGACGGCATCTCGGGCCGGCGGAGCCGGACCCTTGATGCCCCTGGAGGGAGGCACTTCGCGCGTGACGGGGTCTTCTTCCTCCCTCGCCCCTCTGGGGAGAGGGTTGGGGTGAGGGGCAGGTGCGAAGGGGTCTGGCTTCGGAAGTCTTGTGCGTCGCCGTTTGAGTTGTTTGAGCCCTTTCTTTTCTCGTTAGGCAATTTATGGATTTCTCCATTGCCAGCATTTTGTTGCTGGACGGCTTGACCAACGGTGCGGTGTACGCGCTGCTGGGGCTGGCCATCGTCCTGGTGTTCACTGTCACCCGGATCATCTTCATTCCCCAGGGTGAGTTTGTGGCGTACGGCGCGCTCACCCTGGCCATCTTTCAGACCGGCAAGGTGCCCGGCACCGTGTGGCTGTTGCTGCTGTTGGCCGGCGTTGCCGCGCTGATGGAGCTGGCCGAACGCTGGCGCCATCACCGCAAGGCCTCGATCGCCTTCAAGGCCGCAGGCCGCACGCTGGTGCTGCCGGTGCTGGTCTCCATCGTGGCCATCTGGGCCGCGCCCCAAAACTTCCCGATCTGGGTGCAGGCCGCGCTGAGCGTGGCGGTGGTCACGGTGTACGGCCCGCTGGTCTACCGGGTGGCCTACCAGTCGCTGGAGAGCGCCACACCGCTGGTGTTGCTGATCGTCTCGGTGGGCGTGCATTTCGCCATGACCGGTCTGGGTCTGCTGTTCTTCGGCGCCGAGGGCTTCCGCAACCCGGCTTTCTGGGAGCAGCGCTTCACCATCGGCCCGGTCATGCTGTCCGGGCAGGCCATCATCACCTTTGCCGCCACGGTGGCACTGATCGTCATGCTGTGGCTCTACTTCGAGCGCTCGCTGCGCGGCAAGGCGCTGCGCGCTATCGCCGTGAACCGGACCGGCGCACGCCTCATGGGCATCTCGTCGCAGGCGTCGGGTCAGCTCACCATGACCATGGCGGCCTTCATCGGTGCGCTCTCGGGCCTCTTGATCGGCCCGACCACCACCGTGTTTTACGACTCGGGCTTCCTCATCGGCCTCAAGGGCTTCGTGGCCGCGGTGGCTGCCGGTCTGGCCAGCTACCCCGGTGCGCTGGTCGCGGCATTGGGCGTGGGCGTCATCGAGGCCTTCGGCTCCTTCTGGGCCAGCGCCTTCAAGGAAGTGATCGTCTTCACCCTCATCCTCCCCGTCCTGCTGTTCAGGTCCCTGAGCAGCAAACATTCCGACGAGGACCACTGACATGCCGAAACTGCAAAACCTCGGCCTGCTGATCCTGGCCCTGGCGATTCCCCTGACCGTCGTGCTGCCCCTGCCCGACTTCTGGATCGCCCAACTCAACTACATCGGCATGTACAGCATGACCGTGCTCGGCCTGATCCTGCTCACCGGAGTGGGCGGCCTCACCTCGTTCGGCCAGGCGGCGTTTGTGGGCATCGGCGCCTACACCACGGCCTGGCTCACGCTGAACACCGGCCTCTCTCCCTGGATCACCCTGTTCATCGGCATGGGCCTCACGGCGGGCAGCGCCTTGCTGGTGGGCTTGATGACGCTGCGCATGTCGGGTCACTACCTGCCGCTGGCAACCATCGCCTGGGGCCTGTCGCTCTACTACCTCATGGGCAACCTCGATGCGCTGGGCAAGTACGACGGCTTGCTCGGCATCAAGAGCCTGTCCATCGGTGACTTCGACATCGGCCAGGGCCGCGCCTTCTTCGTGCTCACCTGGGTCATCCTGCTGGCCTTTGTGGCCTCGATGCTGCACCTGCTGGACTCGCGGGCGGGCCGCGCCATCCGCTCGCTCAAGAGCGGCTCGCAGATGGCAGAGGCCATGGGCATCAGCACCTTCCGCTACAAGGTCACCATCTTCGTGCTGGCCGCCGTGTTCGCCTCGGTTGCCGGCTGGTTGCTCGCGCACTTCCAGCGCACGGTCAACCCCTCGGCCTTCGGGCTGAAGATGGGCATCGAGTACCTGTTCATGGCGGTGATCGGTGGCGTGGGCCACGTGTGGGGCGCCATCGTCGGTGCCGGGCTCATTCGTGTGCTCGAAGACCAGTTGCAGGTGCTGCTGCCCAAGCTCATCGGCACCAGCGGCAGCTACGAGGTGATCGTCTTCGGCATCGCGCTGGTGGTGGTGCTCAAGTACCTGCCCGACGGCCTGTGGTCGCTGGTCGGCCGGCACATGCCCAAGGCGCCACGCACGGTGGACTGGGCCGACGCCGCGCCGCTGCCCGAACGCACCAAACCCGCCACCGGCGCGCTGGTGCTCGACGTGCAGAAGGCGCGCATGCAGTTCGGTGGCCTGGTCGCGGTGAACGACATCAGCTTCCAGATCCACGCCGGCCAGATCGTGGGCCTGATCGGGCCCAACGGCGCGGGCAAGTCCACCACCTTCAACCTCATCACCGGTGTGCTGCCGGCCACCAGCGGTGCCGTGCAGTTCCAGGGCGGCAACATCGTGGGCAAGCCTTCGCGCGAGATTGCACAACTCGGCATGGCGCGCACCTTCCAGCACGTGAAGATGATCCCGGACATGACGGTGCTGGAAAACGTGGCGCTGGGCGCGCACACGCGCGGCCGTAAAGGGGTGCTGCCGGCCATGCTGCGCACCAACCGGGCGGAAGAAAAACAACTGTTCCGCGAAGCGCAGCGCCAGCTCGAGCGCATCGGCATGGGCGCCTATTTGCACGAGCAGGCTGGCAACCTGGCCATGGGACCGCAGCGCCTGATGGAAATCGCGCGCGCCCTGTGCGCCGACCCGACCCTGCTGCTGCTCGACGAGCCCGCTGCCGGCCTGCGCCACCAGGAAAAACAGGCCCTGGGCGGCGTGCTGCGCCAGCTCAAGGGCGAAGGCATGAGCATCCTGCTGGTGGAACACGACATGGACCTGGTGATGCAGATCTGCGACCACCTGGTGGTGATGGAGTTCGGCACCCTGCTCACACAGGGACCGCCCGAGCAGGTGCAGCAAGACCCGAAGGTGCGCGCCGCCTACCTCGGCACGGAGCATTGAAATGACCCCACCCATTCTTCAAGTCAAGGGCCTGCGCGCCGGCTACGGCCGCGCCGAGGTGCTGCACGGCATCGACATCGAGGTCCAGCCCGGTGGCGTCATCACCGTCATCGGCCCCAACGGCGCGGGCAAGTCCACCCTGCTCAACACGCTCATGGGCATCCTGCCCGGCCAGGGCACGATCCTGTTTCGTGGCGAGGACATCACCACGCTCACGCTCGAAGAGCGCGTGATGAACGGCATGGCGCTGGTGCCCGAGAAGCGCGAACTTTTCGGCACCATGCCGGTGGAAGACAACCTGCTGCTGGGCGGCTTTCGCCAGATGCGCCTGGGCAATGCGAAATGGCGCAGCAAGCTCGACGACGTGTACGCCATCTTTCCGCGCCTGCAGGAGCGCCGGCTGCAACTGGCGGGCACGCTCTCGGGCGGTGAACGCCAGATGCTGGCCGTGGGCCGCGCGCTCATGTCCAGCCCCGACCTGCTCATGCTCGACGAGCCCAGCCTGGGCCTGGCACCGCTCATCGTGCGCGAGATCTTCTCCATCATCGAACGCCTGCGCCAGACCGGCGTGACCATCGTGCTGGTGGAGCAGAACGCGCGCGCCGCGCTGCAGGTGGCCGACCACGGCTATGTGCTGGAGATGGGCGAACTCAGTGCACAAGGCCCGGCCAGCGAACTGGCGAGCGATCCGCGCGTGATCGAGACCTACCTGGGCAGTGCCCGCAAAGCGACCACGGTATGAACGGCTACCAACCCCGCGCAGCCGACCACGCCTTCGTGCTGTTCGACGTGTTGCGCGCGCACGAGCGCCTGGCCGAACTTCCGGCCATGGCCGAACACGCCGACACCGCCCTGCTCACCCAGGTGATCGACGAGGCGGGCAAGTTCGTGGGAGAGGTGGTGGCGCCGCTCAACCGCAGCGGCGACGAAATCGGTGCGCAGTGGAGCGCCGGCACCGTCACCATGCCGCCGGGGTTTCGCGATGCCTACCAGGCCTTCTGGCAAGCGGGCTGGCCTTCGCTGGCCTGCGCGGTTGAAGACGGTGGACAGGGCCTGCCCACGGTGGTGGAGGCCGTGCTGCATGAACAGCTCAACGCCGCCAACCACGGCTGGACCATGGCGCCCGGCCTGCTGCACGGCGCCTACGAATGCATCCGCCACCACGGCAGCCCAGAGCTGAAGGCGCGTTACCTGGACAAGCTCGCCAGCGGCGAGTGGCTGGCCACCATGTGCCTGACCGAACCCCACGCCGGCAGCGACCTGGGCCTGGTGCAGACCAAGGCCGTGCCACTGGCCGACGGGCGCTTTGCACTCAGCGGCACCAAGATCTTCATCTCGGGTGGCGAACACGACCTCACCGACAACATCGTGCATTTGGTGCTCGCACGCCTGCCCGACGCGCCTCCCGGACCCAAGGGCCTGTCGTTGTTTCTCGTGCCCAAGTTTCACGAGGAAGGCAGCCGCAGCGAGGTTCACTGCGAACGCATCGAAGAAAAGATGGGCATCCACGCCAGCCCCACCTGCGTGCTGCGGTTTGAAGAAGCCGCCGCGTCCCTCGTGGGCGAACCGGGCAAGGGCCTGAACGCGATGTTCGTGATGATGAACGCGGCGCGCCTGCTGGTGGGCTTGCAGGGCATCGGCCTGCTCGACGCCGCCTGGCAGAAGGCGAACGCCTACGCGCAGGAACGCCGCCAGATGCGCGCACCCGGCAGCAGCAGCAAGGCGGGCCAGGCAGACTTGATCGCACTGCACCCGGCGATCCAGCGCATCCTGCAAACCCAGCGCGCCTGGATCGACGCCGGACGCGTGGTCGCCTACCGCACCGCGCTCGAGCTCGACACCCAGAAACACCACCCCGACGCCGCCAGGCGCGAAGCTGCGGCACGCTGGTGCAGCCTGGTCACGCCCGTGCTCAAGTCCGCCTGGACCGAGCAGGCTTTCACTGGAGCCAGCGCCTGCCTGCAGGTGTTCGGTGGTCACGGCTATGTGCGCGAATGGGGCATCGAGCAACATGTGCGCGATGCGCGCGTGGCCATGATTTACGAGGGCACGAACGAGATCCAGGCGATCGACCTGCTGGTGCGCAAGACACTGCCCGACGGTGCGGCGGCGCTGCAAACCTTGCTCTCCGAACTCACAGCCGAACCCGGGCAAAGCCCCCGCACCCGGCAGGCGTTGCAAGCCTTCGGTGTGTTCGTGCGCGAACAGGTCGTGCCGCACGCCGATGCTGCCCCCGATCAACCCTTCTGGCTGGCCGACGACTTCCTGCGCGCCCTGGCCCTGCTGCTCATGGCCTGGGCCTGGGACCGTCTGGCCATCGCATCCCATGTTGATGCCACCGCGCAAGCCGCGTTCTGGCGCTGGGTGTGGCCCGAGTTCGACATGCGCATGGGCATGATGAACACCACCGTGTCGGCCGGGCAGAGCGCCCCGGCTATGCTCTGACGCCATGCCCGAGACCTCCACCGCCAACGCGATGCGCCGCCCCCGCGGGCCGCGCAAAAAGGACACCACCGACGCCCTTCTGAGCGATGGCACCACGGGCAACGGGATCAGCGACGCGCCCGAGGTCGACACCTCGTACCTGGAGACGCTGCTCGGCTACAACGCACGCCGTGCCGCGCTCACCATCATTGCGCTCTTCCTGCGCCGCATGGC
>JBKBWW010000171.1:0-5788 GCA_046314475.1 Hydrogenophaga sp. | reverse complement strand
CGAAGAGGTGTATTCGCGCCCGGCCACCACCTTCGTGGCCAGCTTCATCGGCTCGCCGCCCATGAACCTGCTCAAGTCGGCGCCGGGCGGCAAAGCGGGCCAAATCCTCGGCGTGCGACCCGAGCACCTGGACATCGGCACCGAGGGCTGGGCGCTGCAGGTGGACACGGTGGAGCTGCTCGGCGCCGAGCGGCTGGTGCATGCCCGACTGGGCGAAGAAAAACTCATCATCCGCATTCACGAAGACCAGGGCGCGCCGGTGGTGGGCAGCACCATCCACGCCCAGCCCCGGCTGGATCGCCTGCACTGGTTCGACGCCACCACAGGAAAGCGGGTGTAGCCGTGTCTGATCCGATCCGACCCTGGCCTTACCCGCGCTGGATCGCCCACCGCGGCGCCGGCAAGCTTGCACCGGAGAACACGCTCGCCGCTTTCCGGCTGGGCGCCTCGCACGGCTACCGCATGTTCGAGTGCGACGCCAAGCTCAGCGCCGACGGCGTGGTGTTCTTGCTGCACGACGACACACTGGAACGCACCACCAACGGCCAAGGTATCGGCGGCGATCAGTCGTGGAGCGCCTTGAGCCAGCTCGACGCCGGCAGCTGGCATTCGCGCGCGTTCGCGGGCGAACCGCTGGCCACGCTGGAGGGGGTGGCCCACTTCTGTCAGGCCAACGCCTGCTGGCTCAACATCGAGATCAAACCCACGCCGGGCCTGGAGGCCCAGACCGGCCGGTCCGTGGCGGCCGCAGCCCAGAGGCTCTGGCAAGACCAGCCGGGCTGGCCGCCGCTGCTCACCTCGTTTCAGTCGGAGGCCTTGCAAGCCGCCAAAAGCGCAGCGCCCGAGTTGCCGCGCGGCTTGCTGCTGGACACGCTGTGGAGTGGCTGGCTGGAAATGGCCCGCTCGCTGGATTGTGTGGCCGTGGTCTGCAACCACGCACTGTGGGACGAAGCGCTGGTCGCCACCGCCCGCGGCGCTGGACTGCGCATGTTGGCCTACACGGTGAACGATGACTGGGCCGCCCGGCGGCTGCTGGACCTGGGCCTGGACGGCATCATCACCGACCGGGTGGACCTGTTTGCACCCGGCGCTTGAATCAACGCCCGCGCAACCACCAGGCCAGCGTGCCTTGCACCAGCACCAGGGCCGCGTAAGTGGCAATCTTGCCGTCGCGCCCAAAAAACACCAGGCCGGCCGACAGCACCACCACCCCGGACGCACACAGGACCACGAGCTGCGTGAAGGCACCAAAACCGGGCCTCCCCTTTCGCCGGATGCGCAGGCCGGCCCACAAGAGAAAGCCCACGCCGAGCGCGGGCGCCACCAAACCCGCCAGATGGGCCAGTACAGACAAAGGTGTCATTGAAAGTTGACAGTGACATGCATAAGCGATCAATTTTATAATCGGACCATGTCTGTCTGGACCCTCGGCATCAACCATCACACGGCTCCGCTCGATTTGCGGGGCCGTTTTGCGTTTGCGCTCGATCAGATCCAGCCCACGCTCGACGGTTATCGCCAGAGTCTGGCGCGCCAACCCGAGGCGACCCTGCTCTCCACCTGCAACCGCACCGAGCTCTACGGCGCGGGCGACGCGTCCGCCGTGGACCCCACGCTGGACTGGCTCGCCCAGACCGGCGGGGTCAGCACCCACGTGTTGCGCGACCACGCTTATGTGCTGCGCGACGACCAGGCGGCTCGCCATGCGTTCCGCGTGGCCAGCGGACTGGACAGCATGGTGCTGGGCGAAGCCCAGATCCTGGGCCAGATGAAAGACGCGGTGCGTGCGGCCAACGACGCGGGAGCGCTCGGCAGCACGCTGCACCAGCTGTTCCAGCGTTCGTTTGCCGTGGCCAAGGAAGTGCGCAGCTCCACCGAGATCGGCGCCCACTCCATCAGCATGACCGCCGCGGCGGTTCGCCTGGCCTCGCAGCTGTTCGAAGACCTGAAGGACATCCGGGTGCTGTTCGTCGGCGCGGGCGAGATGATCGAACTTGCCGCCACCCACTTTGCCGCCAAAACGCCCAAGAGCATGGCGATTGCCAACCGCACGCTGGAGCGCGGCGAAAAGCTGGCCAACCGCTTTGGCGCGCAGGTCATACGCCTGGCCGACGTGCCCGACCGCCTGCACGAGTTCGACGCCGTCATCAGCTGCACCGCCAGCACGCTGCCCATCATCGGCCTGGGTGCGGTGGAGCGGGCGCTGAAGAAGCGTCGCTACCGCCCCATGTTCATGGTCGACCTGGCCGTGCCGCGCGACATCGAATTTGAAGTCAAGGCCTTGACCGACGTGTACCTCTACACGGTGGACGACCTGGCCACCGTGGTGCAGACCGGCAAGGAGAACCGCCAGGCCGCCGTGGCTCAGGCCGAGGTGATCATCGACGCCGGCGTGGCCAGTTTCATGAACTGGATGGAGCAGCGCAACCCCGCCAGCGGCGTGGTGCCCCTGATCCAGCAGATCAACGCGCAGGCCGATGAGTGGCGCGCGGTGGAACTCGCCCGCGCGCGCCGCCTGCTGGCCAAGGGCGAGCCGGTGGAAGCCGTGCTCGAAGCCCTGTCCAAGGGCCTCACCCAGAAAATGCTGCACGGCACGTTGGCCGAACTTCACGCGGGCGACAGCGCCGCGCGCGCCGCCACGGCGCAGACCGTCTCGCGCCTCTTTTTGCGCGAATCCTCGGCCAAGTCACCGCGCGATCCACAAGCCTAGCGGCTTGTTCCGGCTGCGGCCTTCGGCGGGTCCTGGCCCGCCAGATGCCCTGTTTGCCGACACCGACATTCCCCACCCATGAAACCCTTCGTCCGCGACACCCTGCTGCGCCAGCGCGCCCGCCTGCACGAGCTCGACGCCTTGCTCTCCGCGCCCGACGTGGTGGACAACATGGAACGCTTCAAGACACTCAGCCGCGAACATGCCGACGCCTCCACCGTGGTCGAGGTGTTCAACCGCTACCTGCAGCGCGAAGCCGACTTGGCGGCGGCCAACGACATGCTGGGTGACGCTGACATGGCGGAGATGGCCCGCGAAGAAATCGACACGGCGCAGACCGACCTGGCACAGCTCGACGCCGACCTGCAGCAACTGCTGCTGCCCAAAGATCCAGACGACGAGCGCAACGCCTTCGTGGAGATCCGCGCCGGCACCGGTGGCGACGAATCGGCCCTGTTTGCTGGCGACCTGGCGCGCCTCTACACCCGCTACGCCGAACGCCAGGGCTGGCAGGTTGAAGCGGTGAGCGAGTCGCCCAGCGAACTCGGCGGCTACAAAGAGGTGGTGCTGCGCGTGTCCGGTCCCGGCGCCTACGGCCGGCTGCGCTTCGAGTCGGGCGGCCACCGCGTGCAGCGCGTGCCCGCCACCGAAACGCAAGGCCGCATCCACACCAGCGCAGCCACCGTGGCCGTGATGCCCGAGCCCGACGAGACCGAGGCGGTGAAGCTCAACCCGAGCGAGCTTCGCATCGACACCTACCGCGCCAGCGGCGCCGGCGGCCAGCACATCAACAAGACCGACTCGGCCGTGCGCGTGACCCACCTGCCCACCGGCATCACCGCCGAGTGCCAGGACGGCCGCAGCCAGCACAGCAACAAGGCCAAGGCGCTGCAGGTGCTCACCGCGCGGCTGCAGGAAAAAGACCGCAGCGAACGCGCCGCCAAAGAGGCCGCCACGCGCAAAGGCCTGATCGGCAGCGGCGACCGCAGCGACCGCATCCGCACCTACAACTTCCCCCAGGGCCGCATCACCGACCACCGCATCAACCTCACGCTCTACAAGGTGCTGCAGGTGATGGAGGGCGATCTGGACGAGATGGTCCACGCGCTGCAGGTGGCGCGCGGCACCGAGCTGCTGGCCGAGCTTGAACAGCGCAACGGCATATGAACACGGTTCGCGAAACGCTGACGGCACTGCAGCAAAGCGGTCTGGAGCGCATCGATGCGCAGATGCTTGTGCTGCTTGCCTTGAAGCGCAGCCCACACGATCGCGCGTGGCTGATGGCGCACGACGGCGATGCGCTGCCGGCCGATGCGGCAGCGGAACTGGATGTCCTGGTGCAACGGCGCCAACGCGATGAACCCATGGCCTACCTGCGCGGCGACCAGGAGTTCTTTGGCCTGCAACTGCAGGTGGATTTCCGCGTGCTGGTGCCCCGCCCCGACACCGAAACGCTGGTGCACTGGGCACTGGAAAAGGTGGAGGCCGCCAACAACGCCGTTCGCGTGCTGGACCTGGGCACCGGCAGCGGCGCCATCGCGCTGGCCCTCGCATCACAGCGCTCGCTGGCATCGGTGAGCGCCACCGACGCCAGCGAAGACGCCCTCACGGTCGCCCGCGGCAACGCAAAGCGCCTGGGCCTGCCGGTGCAGTTTCACGCCGGCTCGTGGCTGGGCGCGGTGCCCGGTCAGCGCTTCGATGTGATCGTCACCAACCCGCCCTACATCGCCGACAACGACCCGCACCTGGCCGCCCTCACGCACGAGCCCTTGTCCGCCCTCTTGGCCGGCGCCGACGGTCTGGACGACATCCGCACCATCGTGGCCCAAGCACCGCAGGCGCTGTTGCCCGGCGGCTGGCTGCTGATCGAACACGGCTTCGACCAGGCCGCCGCCGTCCGGGCGCTGCTGCGAGACGCCGGCTTCGAGCAGGTGAGCAGCCGCACCGACCTTGCGGCCATCGAGCGCTGCAGCGGCGGCCAATGGCCACAACAGCGATAATGCATACCGTTCCCGGGTCACCTCAGACCCATTCGCAGAAGGACCTTTCAGCCATGAGCGACGCCCAAACCCGAATCGACCAACTGGTCAAATCCAACGACATCGTGCTGTTCATGAAGGGCAACGCGAGCTTCCCCATGTGCGGCTTCTCCGGCCGTGCCATCCAGATCCTCAAGGCCTGCGGCGTCGAGACCAAGACGCTCAAGACCGTGAACGTGCTCGAAGACGAAGAAGTGCGCCAGGGCATCAAGGAATACAGCAACTGGCCCACCATTCCGCAGCTCTACGTCAAGGGCGAATTCGTGGGTGGCTCTGACATCATGATGGAGATGTACCAGTCGGGCGAACTGCAACAGGTCATCACCGGCCAGAGCTGAAGCGATTCGGCGCAGTGCCAAGCCACCTTCGGGTGGCTTTGTCGTTTCTGGCGCGCGCCATCGTTCAAGCGGTTCTGCGTGGTTTTGCACAGTTCGGGTCAATCCGGTGGTCAACGGGGTCTTCACGGGGCTTTTCGGCGTTCAGCGCGGGCACATCTTGTGCTTGAATGAAACTGCCACTGAACCTTCAAGGAGAACCGCATGAGCTCACGCAGCCTGGTCGCTTCACCCACCATGGGCCTGCCCATCGCCCAGATGCGCAGCGTGTTCAGCGCGGACACCGTCGAGCGCAAGCTGGCGCACCTGCAGGCCAGCGGCACCGAGCGCGACTTCGATGCCTTGCGCAACACCTGGCAGCGCATGCTCGAGCGCGGACCCGAACGTTTTGCCGTCAAACCGTCAGGCGTACCGGACATGGCACCGTTGTACGACCTGCTGCCCAATTTTGGTGAAGTGCTCGACGATGTGAAGCGCCATGTGGCCCTCACGCAAGACAGCCACGACAGTCTTGAAGTCACGCCCATCCTGCTGCTGGGCCCGCCTGGGGTAGGAAAGACCCACTTCGCACGCCAGATCGCCGACTTGCTGGGCACCAGCATGAGCCTGATCCCCATGAGTTCCATGACGGCCGGCTGGCTTCTGTCTGGTTCGTCGTCCCAATGGAAAGGCGCCAAACCCGGGAAAGTGTTTGAAGCACTGGT
>JBKBWW010000170.1:0-5852 GCA_046314475.1 Hydrogenophaga sp. | reverse complement strand
TACTCCTCGGTCAGGCCGAACAGGCCCGCGATGTTGCGGCGTGCGACCACCTGCACCATGGCGCGCCGGAAATCGGCATCGCCTCGCGCATCGGACACGGGCTCAATGTCGGCGGCCACGATGGCGGCGGCCTCGGCTGCCACCTCGGGGGTGACGGCCTTGCCAGCCAGAAAGGCTTCGGCGCGCGGCAGGCGCAGCGGGATCGGCGTGGACGCGCCAACCGCCAGACGCGCTTCGGTGCACACGGCCCCCTGGCGCCGAGCCACCAAGGCCACGCTGACAAGTGGCCGGTGTTCGGCTGCCGTGCGCAGGTAGCGCGCGTAGCGGCCTTCGGTGCCGGCGGCCATCGGCGGCACGCGTATCTCGGTGAGCAATTCGTCGGCTTCCAGCGCGGTGGTGAAGTAGTCCACCAGGAAGTCGGCAATGGGCAGCACACGCTCACCACGCGGGCCGGTGAGCACTACCTGCGCGTCCAGCGCGAGCAGGCAGCCCGGCGGGTCGGTGGACGGATCCGCATAGCAGAGGTTGCCGCCGATCGTGCCCTGGTTGCGCACCTGGGGGTTGGCCACACGCGCCGCCATGCTGGCCAGCATGGGCCATCGCTCGCGCACGAGGGTCGAGGTGGCCAGCTCGGCGTGCCGCGTGAGCGCGCCGATGCGCAGACCGCCGCCCTCGTCCAGCGAAATGCCGCGCAAGGCGCTCAGGCGCCCCAGCGAAATCAGATGGGTGGGAGCGAGCATGCGCTGGCGCATGCCGAGCATGAGCGCGGTGCCACCTGCGATCACCCGGCATTCGTCGCCCAGGTCGGCCAGCATGCGGCCGGCTTCGTCGACAGTGGCGGGTTCGAGGAAATCGAAGTCAAGCATGGGCGGCCCCTTCTTGCTGTTTCAGGGCACGCAGCGCAGCCAACACCTTCTGCGGCGTGATGGGCAGAGCGGTGATGCGCACACCCACCGCGTCGTATACCGCGTTGGCGATTGCCGGTGCGCCGGGCAGGATCGCCGTTTCGCTCGCGCCCTTGGCGCCATGGGGGCCGTTGGGTTCGTTCGACTCCACGATGCCACTGCGCAGCGTCGGCAAGGCATCGGCCGTTGGCATGTTGTAGTCGGCGAAGTTGCCGTTGACGAGCCGACCTTCGTCGAGCTGCAACTGCTCGTACAGCGTCCAGCCAATCGCCTGCGCCGCCGCTCCGTTGCTCTGACCGTGAACGGCCAGTGGGTTGAAGGCCTTGCCGCAGTCGTCGCTGACGAAACTGTCGAGCACCGTGACACGCCCGGTTTCGGTGTCGACCTCGACCTCGACGGCCTGGGCTGCAAACGAATAGGCCGGCGCGACGTTGCCGAACATATGGTCGTCGTGCATGACGGTTTTCGCGTCCCAACTGCCCGTGACCAGGATACCCTCGCCGCCGTGGCGCCAGACGTGCAGGCGCGCCAGCTCGGCCAGCGTGCGCTGCTGCGACGGGTTCTCGTGCACGCGCACCGTGCCGCTGGCCATCTCCAGCGCATTCACCGCCACGCCCAGTTGTTCGGCAGCCAGCGCGAACAGTTTGTCGCGCGCAAGGCGCGCGGCAATGATCGCCGCGTTGCCGCCGGCCATGGTCACGCGTGAGGCCAGCGAGCCAATGCAGAACGGCGCACTGTCGGTGTCTGGCGTGCTCACATGCACATGAGCCAGCGGAATGTCGAGCTCGTGCGCCACCACCTGGCTTAGCATGGTCATCGCGCCCTGCCCCATGTCGGCCTCGCCGCTGAACAGAAGCGCTCGACCGTCCTCGTTGATGCGCAGCACGACAGTGGACCCATCCCAGTTGCCGATGGTGCGGTTGCCGCTCACGTGCATGGCTGCGGCCATGCCCACACCGCGCCTTTGCGCGCCGCTGTCGGCGGGTCTGGCACGCTTGGCCACCCAACCGATCGCCTCGGTGCACTGGTCGATGCATTCGAGCAGGCCGGTGCTGCCGACCTGCCAACCGTGCACGGAGGTCTCGCCGCGCCCGATGGCGTTGCGCTGGTGGATCAGAACCGGGTCGAGGCCGAGGTGTTCGGCCATGGTGTGGATGTGGCTGTTGAGTGCAAACAGCATCTGCGTGCCACCAAAACCCCGAAACGCGCCGTGCGGCGGGTTGTTGGTGTAGACCAGCGTGGCATGCGAGCGCACGTTCTGCAGCCGGTGCATGTTGTCGCTGCGCATCGCGCTGACGTGCATCACCTCGTTGCACAGACCGCTGTAGGCACCGCACTCGGCAACGATGCGCACATCCTTGGCGACGATCAGGCCCTCGTGGTCCATGCCCAGGCGCAAGGTGATGCATTCCGGCAGACTCGAGCAACAGGCCAGGAAGTCCTCCAGGCGGTTGTTGACCAAGCGCACCGGCTTGCCCGTCTTGAGCGCAAGCAGGCCGGCAATGAGGTTGTTGGCGTCCTCCACCATCTTGCCGCCGAAGCCCCCGCCCACCGTGGCCTGGATCACACGCACCCGCGACACTGGCAGTTCCAGTGCCGAAGCCAGCCGCGCCCGCGCCAGGAACACCGACTGGGTGGATGTCCACACCTGCAGGCGCCCGTCGGCGTCGACCATGGCGACGCTCGCCATGGGTTCGAGGTAGCCCGGGTACTGCGCGTGGGTGGTGTAGGTCTCTTCGTGCACGAGGTAGGCCGAGGCAAAGCCCGCGTCCACATTGCCACGCTCGAAGCGGATCTGGTGCGCCACGTTGTCCCGCCCCTCGTGCAGGCCGGGTGCTGAGAGCGCCGCCTGCGGCGTCAGCAGCGCGGGCATTTCCTCGTACACGATCTCGATCAGGTCGAGCGCGTCACGCGCAATTTCCTCGCTGACAGCAGCCACCGCCGCCACCTCTTCGCCTGCGAAGCGCACACGGCCTTTGGCCAGGATGTGGCGTTCCTTGTGGTGCACGCCCCAGGGGGTGCGCGGTGCGTCCTCGCCTGTGACCACCGCTTTCACGCCCGGCAGCGCTCGCGCTGCCGAGGTATCTATGCGCACGATGCGTGCGCTAGGGTACGGACTGCGCAGCACCTTGCCGTGCAGCATGCCCGCCACCTGGATGTCTCCTGCGTACTGCGCACGGCCCAGCACTTTGGCGCGCGCAGTGACCTGGGGCGTGTCACGGCCGAGTGTGGATTCGCTCATGGCGTTCAATCAGCCGTGATGCCGAGCTCTTTGATCAGCTTGCCCATCACTTCGTATTCCGACGCGTTGGTCTTGCCCAGCACGTCGGGCGCGCCACCGGCGGGCAAGGCGCCGAAGGTGGCCATCTTCTCGACCACATCGGGCATTTTCAGAATTTCGTTGAAGTGACTGTTGAGCAGCTTTACCACTTCGGGAGGCGTGCCCTTGGGAGCAAAAAACCCGTTCCAGGAGCCGACAACCACGTCCTTGTAGCCCTGTTCGGCCAGCGTCGGCACGTTGGGCGCCAACACGGAGCGCTGTGCATCGCCAATGGCCAGGGGGATCAGCCTGCCCTGCGCAAAGTACTGCATGACCGGCCCTAGCGTGACCCAGGCGGTGTCCACATGACCAGCCACCACATCGTTCACCGACGGGCCGACGCCCCGGTAGGGCACATGCACAATCTTCACGTTGGCGGCGCGGTTCAGCCACTCCGCCACCACGTGCATGGGCGAGCCCGCGCCGGGGCTGGCGTAGGTCAGCGGCTTGCCGGCCTTGGCCGCAGCCACCATCGCGGGCACGGTCTTCACGCCTGCGTTGGGGTGCGCCACCAGCACCAGCGGCTGCGTGGCGGTCTTGATGACCGGCTCGAACCCGTTCAACACGTCGTAAGTGGCCGATGGTGACAGCTTGAGCACGAACGGCGCCGTGGTGAACGGGTTGGGCGTGAACAGCAGCGTGTAGCCGTCGGCCTTGGCCCGGCCGACGAAGGTATTGCCCACCGTGCCGCCGGCGCCCGGCTTGTTCTCGATGATCACCGTCTGCTTCAAGCGCTGCGAGAGCTTGTCGGCAAACATGCGCGCCATGGCATCGGTGTCGCCACCGGGTGGATAGGCCACCACCACGCTGATCGGGCGCTCGGGGTAGGACTGGGCGATGGCGCCCCCTGCGAATACGGCGCCGGCCACGAGGGCGGCGGCCATCCACTGTCGACGATCCAATTTCATCTTGAGCTCCTTTGAAGCTGATTCAGCTGATGGTGGGGTCCGGTCCGATGCACATCGGCGCCAGTCTCGTCTCATACGAGAAACGTTTGTTCTTGAATGAGACAGCGACATGGTAAAACGTTGTCGTTGATCGATCAACAACCAATCGGCATCAGATAACAAATTGTTGCAATTTAGTTGACTGATCAACTGCATAGTTTCACGGTGTGGCCATCAAGGCTCTGGATTCCCCCCAGAATCCCGCCATGCGACACGACACACGAGACAAGACCCCCCCCACCCCGCCTGCGCCACCCGAAAGCACCCTCTGTCCCTGGGCCGATCTGCCGGCCGATGGCGATGCACTGGCCGTGCACGATTTCCTCACCACCTTGTTCAGTCACACCAGCAATGCGCTTCGGCGCGCCATCACGCTCCCCTATGCGGAGCGATTCGAGTTGTCGGTGTCGGAGTGGCGCATCCTCTCGGTGCTCGCGCACGCGGGCACGCTGCCTTTTGCAGAGTTGGTGGAACTGGCAGCTGCCGACAAGGCGCAGGTCAGCCGCGCGATGCGGCTGCTGGGTGAACGGGGTCTGGTGGAGATGCAAGCCCCGGGCGCAAAGAGCCGCAAGGGCCTGGTCTGTCTGATGACCGAACGCGGTCAGACACTCTACGAAGAAGTGATACCCATCGCCCGGCGCAGCCAGGCGGCCATGATTCTGTCGCTCAGCCGCGAGGAGCGCAGCGTGTTGTACGCCGTGTTGGGCAAGCTGCGGCGTCAGTGCGAGGCTGCCGGCAACTGACCCGCCATCGCCTCAGGGCGCATCAGATATCCAGCACCAGCCGAGCGCTCTTGCAGCCCGAGACGCAGACCATCATCACCTGGTTGGCGGCATGCTCGGCAGCGGTGAGCACCGAGTCGCGGTGGTCGGGCTGGCCTTCGAGAACGCGCGTTTCGCACGAGCCGCAGATGCCTTCTTCGCAACTGAAGGGCACGTCGGCCTTGATCTCGATCAGGCGCGCATGCAGGGTGGTGTCGGGCGTGACCTCGAAGGTCTTGCCGCTGCGCCGCAGCTCCACGGTGAAGGCTTGTTTGGCATCGGCTGAGGCCGCCACTTCGACCGCGGTGAAGCGTTCGATGTGCGCGTTGGTGTGGCCGAGTGCGGCGCAGGTCTTCTCGAAGTTGTCGAGCATGACGGCCGGGCCGCAGGCGTAGAAATGTTCGCTGGCCGCGGGCGCGCGGCGGCCCAGCAGCGCCGTGAGGTCGGGGGGGCCACCCTTCTCGTCATCGAAGTGCCAGGTCACCGGCACGCCGAGCGCCTCGATCTCGTCGACGAAGGCCGCGCTCTTGCGGGAGCGCGCGAAGTAGAGAAATTCGAAACTGCGGCCGATGTCCTTGAGGCGGCGTGCCATGCACAGCACCGGCGTCACGCCGATGCCGCCGGCCACCAGCACGGAATGCGTGGCGTCTTCGTGCAGCGGGAAGTTGTTGCGCGGCGCGCTGATGGTGATGCGCATGCCCACGCGCAGTTGCTCGTGCACGCAGCGCGAGCCGCCGCGGCTGGCGCGGTCCTTCAGCACGCCGACCACGTAGCGGTGGCTTTCCTGGCAGTTGTTGGACAGCGAGTAGCTGCGAACCATGCCGTTGGGCAGGTGGTACACGGTGGCTGTTCTTCTTCGGAAGGCGCATGTGTGCGTATATGGGAGCGAAACGGCCGAGTACTTCCATTGTATGCCTCC
>JBKBWW010000169.1:0-5854 GCA_046314475.1 Hydrogenophaga sp. | reverse complement strand
GACCACACCGGAAAACATCATCACGTCAACGCTGTCGCCAACGGACACGTTGCCCTGCGAGTGGTGCAAGACGATGAGGCCATTGGCTTCGACCATGGAGCTCAAAACCCCCGAACCCTGGTTGCCCGTGATTCGCACTGTGAGCGAACCGTCGGCTGCCCGGCTGACGATGCCGCGCTGATACTCCGTGCGCCCGGGCTTCTTGCGCAGCGGCTCCAGAGAATGCGCCTGCAACAACACCGGCGCTGTGGCCGTGCCGCCCATGAGCTGTTGCAGGGCAGGGCGCACGAACGCCAGGAAGGTCACCATCACCGCCACCGGATTGCCGGGCAGTCCGAAGAGCAGCGACGACTTGCCGTTCTCCACGATTCGGCCTACCGCCATCGGCCGACCCGGTCGCATCGCAATGCGCCAGAACGCCACGTCGCCCAGCTGCTTCATCATGGCCTTGGTGTGGTCGGCTTCGCCCATGCTCACGCCACCGCTGGTGATGATCGCGTCGGCCTGTGTGGCGGCCGAGCGGAAGGCGGCTTCGAGCAAGGCCGGTTCGTCGCGCACCACACCCATGTCGATCACGTCCACGCCCATGCGCTTGAGCAAACCGAAGACGGTGTAGCGGTTGCTGTCGAACACCGCGCCTTCTCGGATGGATTCACCCAGCGTGAGGATCTCGTCGCCGGTGGAGAAGTAGGCCACGCGGATGCGGCGGAACACCGTCACGGTGGGCAGGCCCAGGCTGGCGATCAAGCCCAGCGCGGCGGGGCCGAGGGTCTGTCCTTGACGCAGCGCCGGCTGGCCCGCCATCAGGTCTTCGCCCAGCAAGCGGCGGTTGTCGCCCGCCGCCACCACACCGGGCGGGATCTCGACCACATCACCATCGACCCGCACGAACTCCAGCGGCACCACCGTGTCCAGAGCGGCCGGCATGATGGCACCGGTCATGATCTTCAGGCACTGGTCGGCTTGCAACGTGCCTGCCCAGGCCTTGCCGGCGAAGGCGGTGCCCGCCACGCGCAGCTTCAGTGGCTGGCCCGGCTGCAGCAGTTGGCTGTCGAACGCAAAACCGTCCATGGCCGAGTTGTCGTGAGGCGGCACGCTGATGGGCGAGACCACGTCCACGGCCAGCACGCGGTCCAGCGCGTCGAACACGCCCACCTCTTCGGTGGCGTTCACGGGCTCGACCAGCGCTGCCAGGAATTCGTTGACGCGGTCGGCGCTCAGGGCCTGCGGGTCGTAGCCCTGCAGCTCGGCCGCGATCTGTTCGATCGTCTTCATGGCGTCAGCTCTTTTCCAGCGCGTGCAGTTCGGCCAGGGTGTTGGTGTTGTGGAAAGCGCGCGGGTCGTCGCCAGGCTGGTTGAACGGCACAACCACGGTCTTGTGTTGTGCGGTCCACAGGTCGATCTTGCGACCACCGGCCTGCGTGAAGGCCACCAGGCTTTCCAGCAGATCCACCCGCATCAGGCAGAACACCGGTTGCGGCCGCAACTGCCCGTCTTCCTCCAGCGCAGCGGCCATGGCGATCTCGGTGCCTTCGTCTTCAAACGCCTGCGCCAGGCGCTGGGCAAGGTCCAGAGGGAACAGCGGTGTGTCGCAGGGTGCCGTGAGCAGGTAGGGCGTTTCGCAACGCTCCAGCCCGGTCATGAAGCCCGCCAGCGGCCCGGCGAAGTCGTTCAACGTGTCGGGCCACACCGGCGCGCCGAAGGCCTCGTAAGCGGACAAGTTGCGGTTGGCGTTGAGCATGAGCTCGCCCACCAGACCGCCTTCCTGCATCTGCAGGCGCAGTACCGTGTGCAGCGCCAGCGGCGTACCGTTGAAGTTCTGCAAGCCCTTGTCGAGCCCGCCCATGCGGGAGCCTCGGCCCCCGGCCAGGACCAAGCCTGTAATTTCGTTGGTGTGGATCATTCTGTTCAGCCGCCGATGTAGCTCATCTCTACTCTGCGTGTGCCAGTGGAGGCATCGGGTGGCAGGCTGGCGCGCAGTTCGGAATACCGGTCGCTGCGGCCCTGCCAGATGGCCGCAATCGCGCCGGCCAGTTGTTCGTCGGTGGCGCCGCCGCGGATGAGCGGGCGCAGGTCGTGTCCCTGGCTGGCGAAGAGGCAGAGGTAGAGCTGGCCTTCGGTGGACAGGCGGGCGCGGTTGCAGTCGCTGCAGAAGGCCTGGGTCACGCTGCTGATCACGCCGATCTCACCCGAGCCATCGGCGTAACCCCAGCGCTCGGCCGTCTCACCCGGCGCGGCGGCACCCAGCTGCACCAGTGGCAGCTCGCGGTGGATGCGCTGCACCACCTCCGCGCTGGGCAACACCTCGTCCATGCGCCAGCCGTTGGTGGCGCCCACGTCCATGTATTCAATGAAGCGCAGCACGATGCCGGTGCCTTTGAAGTGGCGCGCCATCGGCAGGATTTCGTGGTCGTTGGTGCCGCGCTTGACCACCATGTTGACCTTGATCGGGCCCAGGCCCGCAGCCTGCGCGGCCTCGATGCCCTCCAACACGTCGGCCACCGGAAAGTCCACGTCGTTCATGGCGCGAAAAATGGTGTCGTCCAGGCCGTCCAGGCTCACGGTCACACGCTGCAGGCCGGCGGCCTTGAGCGCTGCGGCCTTGCGTTTGAGCAGCGAGCCGTTGGTGGTGAGCGTGATGTCCAGCGGCTGGCCCTCCAGGGTGCGTAGTGCGGACAACTGTTCGATCAGGATCTCCAGGTTCTTGCGCAACAACGGTTCGCCACCCGTGAGGCGAATCTTCTGCACGCCGTGCGCCACGAACTGCGTGGCCACGCGGGTGATTTCTTCGAAGGTCAGCAACGACGTGTGCGGCAGATACGCATAGTCCTTGTCGAAAATTTCCTTGGGCATGCAATAGCTGCAGCGGAAATTGCAACGATCGGTCACGCTGATGCGCAGGTCGCGCAGCGGGCGGCCCAGCGCATCGCCCAGCAGGCCGGTGGGGACCACCGGTGTGGTGGGAATGCGCGCCACGGTGTTGATGAGGCGCTGATCGATCAGGGGAATGACGCGTTCGGACATCTCCCGATTATCGGCGACACCCCATGGGGTAGCGCGCCAGCGAGGGGTCAACCCGCCCCGACGCGCGTGTACTGGTCTGCGTTGCTGTTGAGCCAGTTGAGCGAGAGTTCACTCGATTGCTGGTTGGGGTGGAAGTCGCGTCGGAAATAGGCTCGCCATGGCTTGAAACTGCTGCTCAGCAGGCCGTCGCGGCCCAGCAGGTGGCGGCCCGCGCTGCGCCAGGTGGACCATTGCCACAGCGTGCCGTCCTTGTGCAGGTTGTGCACCGTCTGGCGCAGGGCGTCGGTGAGGAAAAACACCGTGACGCGTCGCATCCACTTGACGCGCCAGGTGTGGCTGCCACCCAGGGCCTGGTAGAGGTCGAACGCGGTGCACTTGTGCTCGGCTTCTTCGGCGCAGTGCCAAAGCCAGAGGTTCTTCAGGCGCGGCTCGGTGTTGGTGAATACCTCCGGGCGGGCGAGCATCCATTCGGCGAAGAGGGCAGTGAAGTGTTCGTTGGCCGCGGTGATGGCCAGGTGGTGACGCGGGTCGGCAGCGTCCAACACCTTCATGCGCTTCTCGATGCGCGGGCCCCAGGTGTTCACCAGCCCGTGCTTCTCAACCTGCGCGTTGAACAACGCATGAATGCGCCGGTGCGTGGCTTCCTGCCCCACGAAACCCTGCACCTCGGCTTGCCATCGGATCTGCTCGTCGGGCGACAGGTTCTTGGCGCCGTGACGCACCGAGTCCAGAAAAAACTGTTCACCGACCGGAAAGCTCATCGACAGGGCGTTGAACCACGCAGTGAGAAAGGCGTCGTTCGCGCACCAATGACGCGCCACGGGTTGTTCCAGATCGATCAGCAGGCGTCGGACGGTGAGGGCGGTCATGTGGCGGCTTCGGTTGGTGTGGCTGGGTTGGTACGCATTGGTACCAAGTTCGGTGATGTTGCGCGCCAATGTGGGGGCTGTCAAGGCCGAACCCCTAAGATCGTGGCACATGAAGCCGACGAACATCCCCGGCGCCGATGACGCCTCCAACGAACACCGCGCACGTTTGCTGCAGGCCATGGCGCATGTGGCGGCCGCGCAAGGGCTGGCGGCCACCTCCATCGCTGCGGTGGTGGCCGAGGCAGGGGTGTCCAAGCGCACTTTCTACGAGCACTTTGCCGACAAGGACGCGTGTTTCCTCGAGCTTTACCGAGCCGCCAGCGCCTCGGCCCTGCGCACGCTGCGTGCGTCGGTGCAGGTCGGGCGTCCTTGGCAAGACCAGGTAGAAGACGCGCTGGGCGCCTACCTCGCGCACCTCTCGGCCGGGCCGCAACTCATCCGCATGTTGTTCGTGGAAATCCACCAGCTCGGACCCACCGGTGCAAGCGTGCGCCGGGAAGTGATGCAGCACCTGGCCGACTACATGCTGGAGACGATCAACGCGAGCGGCGTGGCGTTCACACCCACCATGGCGATGGCGGCCGTGGGCGGCATCCACGAGCTCGTGTTGCAGGCGATCGAACGTGGCGAGGCGGCGCAACTGGAGCGCCTCACGCCGAGTGCCAGCGCGGTGGTGCGCCTGCTCGCGGGCGCCCCAGCTGAGGCCGTCAAAAAGAAAAACGGCCCGCCGAAGCGAGCCGTCTGAGCCGTCTCGGACCTGATCAGGTCGCCATCGGCAGCAGCGGCACGATCAGCAGCGCCACGATGTTGATGATCTTGATCAGCGGGTTCACGGCCGGGCCGGCGGTGTCCTTGTAGGGGTCGCCCACGGTGTCGCCTGTCACAGCGGCCTTGTGCGCTTCGCTGCCCTTGCCGCCGTGGTGGCCGTCTTCGATGTACTTTTTGGCGTTGTCCCAGGCGCCGCCGCCGGTGCACATTGAAATGGCCACAAAAAGGCCGGTGACGATGGTGCCCATGAGCAAACCACCCAGCGCCTTGGGGCCGAGGAACACGCCCACCAGAATCGGCACCACCACCGGCAGCAACGAGGGGATCACCATTTCCTTGATGGCGGCGGTGGTCAGCATGTCGACCGCGCGGCCGTATTCGGGTTTGGCCGTGCCTTCCATGATGCCGGGGATCTCCTTGAACTGGCGGCGCACCTCCACCACCACCGCACCGGCGGCGCGGCCCACGGCTTCCATGGCCATGGCACCGAACAGGTAGGGGATCATGCCGCCGATGAACAGACCCACGATCACCATCGGGTCGCTCAGATCGAACGTGATCTGGTGGCCGTAGGTTTCCAGCTTGTGGGTGTAGTCGGCAAACAGCACCAGCGCGGCCAGGCCGGCGGAGCCGATGGCGTAGCCCTTGGTCACGGCCTTGGTGGTGTTGCCCACGGCGTCCAGCGGGTCGGTCACATCGCGCACGCTGCTGGGCAGCTCGGCCATTTCGGCAATGCCGCCAGCGTTGTCGGTGATGGGGCCGTAGGCGTCGAGTGCGACCACGATGCCTGCCATGCTCAGCATGGCGGTGGCTGCGGTGGCAATGCCGTACAGGCCGGCGAGCTGGTACGAAGCCAGGATGGCCACACACACGAACAACACAGGCCAGGCGGTGGAGCGCATGGACACGCCCAGGCCGGCAATGATGTTGGTGCCGTGGCCGGTGGTGGAGGCTTGCGCAATGTGCTTCACGGGCGAGTACTGCGTGCCGGTGTAGAACTCGGTGATCCAGACCAGCGCGGCGGTGAGCAACAGGCCGACGGCGCAGGCGCCGAACAGGCGCATCTGGCTGCCGGTGGCGGTGATCGCGTTGTCGGGCATGACCATGGTGGTCACGAAGTAAAACGCGATCAGCGAGAGCACGCCGGCAATGGCCAGGCCTTTGTAGAGTGCCGGCATCACGTTCTTCATGCC
>JBKBWW010000168.1:0-5884 GCA_046314475.1 Hydrogenophaga sp. | reverse complement strand
GCCCTGCGCGGCGGCGCCGGGATTGGCGATGGCCTGATCCTTCGCTTACCCGCGTCGGAGCATGGCGAATGCGAACCGACGCCCATGGCCCTGCTTGATCGCCAGGTGGATCCACGTCATGGCAAACGGCTCCAGGTAGCGCGCCGCCATCAGCGGGCCCATGTCCACCGCCTCGAACCCGATCAGCGTCGCCAGCGCCATGGCGCGCTGCCTGGCTTGGGCGTCGTCGCCACAGACCGGCATCATGGGCGCGCCCTGCGGGTAGCGGCTGTCGGCCATGTTCTCGGCGCCGGTGGTGTTGAAGGCCTTGACCACGCGCGCCCCGCGGGCGAGCTTGGCCAGCTCTTCCGCACCCGAGGTGGTGGTGCCCACCGTCAGGCCCGACAGCCCAGGCGCCAGCGGGTTGGTGGCGTCGATCAACACCTTGCCCTGCCAATCGGGCACGCTTTGCGCGATGGCCGGCAAGGCCGCATAGGGCACCGCCAGGATGACGGTGTCGCTGGCGGCGATGGCCTCCGAGGTGGTGGTCACGCGGGCTTTCCCGCCCAGCGCGGCTATCGCGTCTGCGTATTTGGCGGGCTCGGGAACGCCAAATACGACGGTCTCGCCGCGTTGAGTGAACGCTTGCCCCAGGGCCATGCCGACGTTGCCGGCACCGATGATGGAAATGCTCATGGTGATGTGCTCCTGTGAAAGGTCATTGCCAAACGTGGCGGTGCTCGGCCGCGAAGTCGGCCCAGGCCGTCGCGGGCCGACCGAGCAGGCGCGACACATCTTCGGTCACCTCGGCCACCCAGCCAGCAGCAATGACGCGGTTCAGGCTCGACATGGCCTGCACCATCGGCTCGGGCATACCGGCCTGGCGCATCCCTTCGATGGCCTGCTCCTCGCTGATGGCCACCAGCGAGACCTTGCGTCCGATGGCCTGCTCGATCTCGGCCAGCGCCTCGGCATTGGTGAGCGCCTCAGACCCGGTCAGGGTGTAAGCCTGACCCGAGTGAGCGGCAGGCTCGATCAACACCTTGGCCGCCACAGCAGCGATGTCCCGCGCATCGATGAAGGGCACGCGACCATCGCCCTGCGAGGAGTACACCGCCCCAGCGCGGATCATGTCGCGCAGGAAGGTGGCGAAGTTCTGCATGAAGTTCTTGGGGCGCAGCAGGGTGTAGGGGATACCAGAGTCGATGACGATCTGGTCGCAGCGGCCCTGCAGGCGCGCAATGACGATGTCGGACGCCGGGTCTGCCCCTGCGCCAGAGACGCGTACGATGTGCTGCACGCCCGCTGCCTGCGCCGCCTGCACGGCGTGGGCGGTCATCGCCTCCATGTCGGGATGCGCAGGCGTCAACAGGAACAGGCGATCAATGCCTTGCATGGCCGCCTGCGCCGAAGTCGCATCGAGCAGATTGAGCGCACGGCTGGGTACGCCCGCGACCGACTGCCCTTTGGGCGAGGACGCAACCACTTGCACCGATACCATCTGCGCCAACTGGGCAACCAAAGCGCGGCCGATATTGCCCGTGGCACCGGTGATGAGGATGTTGGGCCGGTGATTCATCATGCCCCCGCTCAGCGCCCCAGCGCCTCGACCACCAGGCGCGCAGTCTCTTCGCCCGAGAAATTCTGCTGGCCGGTGATCAGGTTGCCATCGCGCACCGCAAAGCCGCGCCACATGCCGGCTTGCACGTAGTTGTCACCCAGCGCCTTGAGCCGGTCCTCGATGCGCCAGGGCATGATGTGGGTGCCGCGCGGCAGCATGTTGTAGGACCACACCGCTTCGTCGGCAAAGTCTTCCTCGCAGTTGGCAAAGCCGGTGACGGTCTTGCCCTTGGCGATGTACTCGCCCGCGCTGTCCTTGGCGTAGGCCAGCACGGCCACGCCATGGCACAGGGCGGCAGCCACCTTGCCCGCGCCATGGAACTCGGCAAACTTGGCGTGCAGGTCGGTGGCCTGCTCAAAGCCGAACATCGGTGCCTGGCCACCGGCCACCACGATGGCGTCGAACGCGGCCACGTCGATGTCGGCCACTTTCCTCGTGTGGTCCACCAGCGCCTTGAGTTCGGGCGTGTGGATGAAGCCCTGGCTGATCAGGTCGGTCTTGCTGTAGCCGCTGGCGTCGCTGGGGTCGCTCATGCCGTCGGCTTCGCACTTGCCGCCAGCGGGGCTGAACACCTCCACTTCGTAGCCCACTTCGGTGAACACGTGGTAGGGGTGGGTCAGCTCGCTCCACCAGAAGCCCACCGGCCAGCCGGTGGTGCTGGACACCGCCGGGTTGGCGATGACGATGGCAACGCGCTTCTTGGCGTTCGGGTTGACGGGGTTGGGGTCTTTAAGGCTCATCTCGGGCTCCAGGGTGTGTTGAGGATGGGCTGGAGTTTGAGTCTTGCCGTGGAATAGAAAAATACCTTCTAATATGACTGTCTGTTGCCAAACAAGATAACAATGGAAATCACAGCGCTTCAAGCCTTCGTCAAAGTGGTGCAAACCGGCAGCTTCACCCGCGCCGCCGATGCGCTGCACACCCAAAAGGCCTACCTCTCGCGGGTGGTCACCCAGCTGGAAAAGGAGCTGGGCGCACGTCTGCTCGAACGCACGACGCGCTCGCTCTCGCTGACCGAGATCGGGCGCGAGTTCTTCGAGCGCGCCGTCGGCATCCTGGCATCGGTCGAAGATGCGCAGCGCGCGGTGCAAAAAGCCCAAGGCGAGCCGCGTGGGGTGCTCAAGCTCACCTGCGGGGTCGAGTTCGGCATGATCGCGGTGAGTGGATGGATTGCTGCGTATCTGGAGCGCTATCCGCAAGTGCGGGTCGATGCCGAATTCACCGGCCGCATCGTCGATATCGTGCACGAGGGGTTTGATCTGGCCATTCGCGTGGGGCCCCTTGCGGACTCGACCCTGACGGCGCGCAAGCTGGGTGAGTTGCGCTACGGCCTGTTCGCTGCACCGGCTTATCTGGCACGGCGCGCAGCGCCCGAGCATCCTGCCGAACTGGAGGCGCACGATGTCCTGAGCTTTGCCGGTGGCAGCCACCAAGCCACATGGATGTTCTCAAGGGGCAACCAGCAGGAGCGCGTCATGCTCCAGCCCCGGATGAAAGCGAACAATGTGTTTGCCGTGCGCGACGCCGCCATCGCGGGTCTGGGTATTGCGCAACTGCCGCTGATCGTTGCCACCCCCAACGTCCAGAGCGGGCAGCTACGCGCGATCCTCAGCAACTGGTCATTGCCCACCGTGCCCGTGCATGCGGTGTTTGCCAGCGCGCGCTACCTGACGCCCAAGGTGCGCGGCTTCATCGATCTGGCGGTGGATGCTGTGCAGAGTGAAATGCGCGCATGACTACACGCCTGTGCGAGATGCAGAAATAAACATGGCGCTATCGCGGTGTTTGGCTACTGGGACTGCCCAGGCAACAGATTGAGGCAATTGGTGGCTATGGCGCGCGCGCAAATCATGGTCGCAAAAGGCCATGTGCGTGTGCCACGGCGAAGAAGTTAGCGCCGATTTCGAGAGAAGAGAGGGCGGAAAGGATGGCAACTGGGGATGTTCCTGCCAGACCACAGGACCCCGGTCGCACACGCAGAATGTGTGGGAACCCCGCGTGGCATGCGGGAAGCACAAATGAAAACGCCCAACTGAGAACAGTTGGGCGTTGAATTTTGGTGGTGGAGTATAGCAGAACCTCGAACCGCTTATCTTCAACGATGCCGAAACGTCCCCATAGAAGTCCGTATCGTCGTGCTGAGCAGGGACATTGGTATGGACCGCTGATGCACGCTGGTTCCCCGGCCAGGCGACGAGCCGCATCGCAACTCCGCGAATGACTTGGCTTCTTGGCCGGATCTACGCCTGAATGCGTTGCCTTCAACCACAGACGGAGTCAACCATGCAGAAGATGATGATGAACGAAAACGAGCTGGCCACGCGCTGGAACATCAGTCCCAAGACCCTTCAACGCTGGCGTAGCGAGGGACGCGGGCCTCGATTCATGAAAATGTCCAAGCGCGTCGTGTATCCCATCGATGAAGTCTTCGACTTTGAATCCAAAGCCCTCCGAGCCTCAACTTGGGAGCGGGCATCCGACGTCGTTCTTCCGAGCGGCTCTACGTTGATGGACCCGCGCGAAATTTCGCATGTGACCGGACTCCCCTTGTACCTATTCACGCAAAAGCAGATGCGAGAGGCATTGGGCATCCCGCATCGTCGGGTCCAGAAGCTCATCCGATTCGACCGCGACGAGGTCATGGCCTGGGCCAAACGCTGGGTCCAGGATGCCCAAGACCAGGGCATTGATGTCAAGGCCGATCCTTCAAGCCAGAGCAGATCGTTGCTGCACGCCTTGGCATCGCTGCCCGCCTGACCGTAGCGTCGACTCCAGCGCAGCCGGTCACCTTGTTCCGTTTGGTCGTTAAATACCAGCATTGGACGAAAAAACGGAACATACTCCATCAATGCTCTCCGAGACCCATACCCAGCGCATCCTTGATCTGGCCAACCAGAGAGGACTGCTGCGTGCCAGCGACCTGGACGCCATCGGCTCGCCCCGGGTCATCCTGACGCGCATGACGGCCGCAGGTCTGCTGGAACGGGTCGGGCGTGGCCTATACCGTCTGCCGGGTGCACAGGTGACGGAATTTGAGAGTCTTGCCCTTGTCGCCACCAGGGTGCCACAAGCCGTGTTCTGCCTGCTCACCGCACTCCAGTTTCACGGGCTGACCACCCAACTACCGCGTCAAGTCTGGATCGCCATGCCACGCGGCAGCCACTCACCCCGGATCGACTATCCGCCGATCCGGATGGTTCAGATGGTCGGTAGCGCTCATCTGGCAGGCGTCGAGGAGCACTTGTGCAACGGGGTGAAGGCGCGGATCTACAGCCCGGCCAAGACCGTGGTCAATTGCTTCAAACATCGCAACAAGATCGGTCTGGATGTGGCGCTGGAGGCCTTGAAAGACGCCTGGAGGACGCGCAAGGCGTCTGCAGATGATCTGTGGCGCTACGCTCAGGATTGCCGCGTCGCCGCCGTGATGCGCCCCTACATGGAAGCAGTTGCCCACGACTGACGCCACGGCCGCCGAGACGGGCGGGCTTCTCTTTGGTTTAAAAATTTGGTAGGATGACGGTTGTTTTAAACCCAACCCAAGGAGGCGTCATGATTGCAGATCGCATTCGTCAAGCACGATTGGCGGCAGGTCTGACCCTGGGTGCGTTGGGCGAACAGGTGGGTGTTTCTCACACCGCCATCCAGAAGTACGAGAAGGGTCTGCTGACGCCGTCGTCGACTCAGCTACTCAAGCTGGCCCGCGCCTGCGGCATCCGGACCGAATACTTCTTTCGCACGCATACGGTTGAACTGCTGCAGCCCGAGTTCCGCAAGCTCTCGACCTTTGGCAAGACGGCGCAGGATGCGCTGAAGATCAAGGTCGTCGAGTTGGTGGAAAAGCGCGTGGAGTTGCTCGGCGCATTTCCCGAACTGCCGTTCCCGGCTTTTGCGCCGCCCGCGAATCTGCCCGAGCACATCACCTCGCTGGATGAGATCGATGCGTTCTCGGATTCGGTCCGCAACGCTTGGCAGTTGGGGCTGAATCCGATTGCTGACCTCACCGACACCCTCGAAGGCCTTGGCTTGCTGGTCATCGTGGTCGATGAAGAGAACCCAGGTTTCTCTGGCTTGACGGCCAAGGCACGGACCGATGATGGCCGGGAGTATCCGGTCGTGGCTGTTTCCAAGCGCTGGCCCGGTGATCGGCAGCGGTTCACGCTGGCGCATGAGTTGGGGCACCTGCTGCTCGAAGGACGACTGGCTGACGGCATCAACGAAGAGAAAGCCTGCGACCGGTTCGCGGGTGCCTTCCTGGCTCCGCGTGTCGCGGTGTTGCAGTTGCTT
>JBKBWW010000167.1:0-5912 GCA_046314475.1 Hydrogenophaga sp. | reverse complement strand
CACCTGCGGGTCCCAGCTGGGCAGGTGGCCCTTGCCGGGCTCCTGGTTGCGAAAGTGCACATGGACCACGGCGGCGCCCGCATCGTAGGCGCGGCGGGCTTCTTGGGCCAATTGCTCGGGGGTGACGGGCACGTGGTGCTGGCCGGGGTCCGTCAGCACGCCTGTGATGGCGCAGGTGATGATGGCTTTGTTGCCGTGATCGGTGCTGTGCATGGTGTCTGTCTCCTTCATTCAAATGCCCAGCTGTTTTGCAGCCAGGTCCTTCATGATTTCTTCCGCACCGCCGCCAATCATCATGACCTTGACCTCGCGGTAGATGCGCTCGCTGACGGTGCCGCGCATGAAGCCCATGCCGCCCAGGATCTGCACGGCCTGGTCAGCGCAGAACTGCATGGTTTGGGTGGCGTGGTTTTTCAACATGCAAACCTGCGCCACCCAAGCACTGTCTGCCCCCACGCTCCCCTGCTGCGCATGGGTCGCTGCCCCCTTGGGGCGGCCCGGCGCCGCATCGCCCGCGCGCCCCGCATCGGCCTGCGCGGCCACGGATTCGCACCACGCGGCGGTGGACTGGATGCGCATCTGCATGTCCACCAGCTTGTGGCGGATGACCTGGTGCTCGACCAGCGCGGCGCCAAAGGTCTTGCGCTGGCGGGCCCAGGCCAGGGCTTCGTCGTAGCAGGCCTCGGCAAAGCCCAGGGCCGACACGGCCAGGCCGAAGCGCTCGCCGTTGAAGTTGGACATGATGATCCGAAAACCCGCGCCCTCTTCGCCCAGCAGGTAGCGCGCCGGCACGCGCACATTGTCAAAGCGCAGGTGCGCAGTGTCGGAGCAGAGCCAGCCCATCTTGTCGAGCTTGCTGCGGGACAAGCCTACGCTGCGGCCGGGGATGAGGAGCATGGAGATGCCTGCGCTGCCCTTGCTTCCCGCATCCCCAGTGCGCACGGCCACGGTGATCCAGTCCGCACGCATGCCGGAGGTGATGAACACCTTTTCGCCGTTGACGATGTACTCATCGCCCTCACGCCGCGCGGTGGTCTTGAGCTGCGCAACGTCGGACCCACCCCCAGGTTCGGTGATCGCCAGTGCGGCAATCTGCTCGCCCGCCAGCACCGGTGGAATGACCTCAGCACGCACAGCGTCGCTGCCATGGGCCAGCACCGGCGGCAAACCGATGTTGTGCGACAGCAGGCTGGCCAGCACGCCGCCGCTGGCACCATGGCGGCTGAGCGCGCGCCACAGTGGCAGGCGAAGCAGGTAGCTGGCGGGCGTGCCGCCGTACTGCTCGGGGTAGCCCAGACCCAGCAGGCCCAGGTCGGCCGCGCGGCGGTACAGGCTGCGCGGGAACTCACCGGCGGCATCCCACGCGTCCACATGCGGCGCGATCTCGGTGCGGGCAAAGCGGGTGACGGTGTCGGTGAGCGCGGTGCGGTCTTCGTCGCTCACAGCGCTTGCATCGGATGTGGCGATCATGCGGGCGCTCCTTGCGTGGCAGGTGCAAAGCGGGCCAGCACCTGGCCGGGCGACACCTGCTGGCCGGGGGCCACCAGCAGCTCGGCCACGGTGGCGGCCACGGGGCTGGCCAGGCTGTGTTCGAGCTTCATGGATTCGATGACCACCACGGTGTCGCCCGCCGCCAGCGCCTGGCCTGCAGCCACGGGCAGCGCGACCACCTTGCCGTTGAAGGGCGCGCGCAGCTCGGTGGCGCCACCGGCGGCGCCCGCGCGTGTCGCAGGCTCCCACGATGCGTCTTCCACCCAGCCGTCCACGCCGCCCACCTGCCAGTGCCAGCGCAACGGCCCCACAGCGGCGTAATGCACGCCGCGCTGGGGCAACTGCAGCGTGATACTGGTGGGCTCAGCCCCAGTCCTCTCTGCCTGCAGCCGCCTGCCGCCCAGCTCGCGCACGGCGACGGGGTGCACCACGCCCTGGTGACGCAGGCGCAGAGGCCGGGCCATAGAACAAGGCAGATCTGACGCAGAATTTGAAGCAAAAATGGCCTCTAGCGCAGGAGGAATAAGCGCTGATAGCTCTCTATTTAATAGCAACTCCTGCAGATCCGCAGCGTGCTCCGCCAGGAACGGCACCAGCGCCTGCCCACTGGCAAACACAGGGTGCTGCAGGCACGCCGCCAGAAATGCGCGGTTGGTGGGCAGGCCCAGCACGCGGGTGGCGTTGAGCGCGCGCACCAGCGCGTCGATGGCCTCGGCCCGCGTGGGCGCATGCACGATGAGCTTGCCCAGCATGGCGTCGTAGTGGGGGGTGACTTCGGCGTCCTCTTCCAGCGCATGGTCAAAACGCAGCGCGCCGGGTGCGGCCCGCTCAAAGGCGGTGGCCGGTGGCGCGCTGAACTGCAGTACGCGGCCGGTGTGAGGGCGGAAGTGCGCGTCTTCGGCACACAGGCGCACTTCGATGGCGTGGCCTTGCAGATGCACCTCATCTTGCGTGAGCGGCAGCGGCTCACCCCGCGCCACGCGGATTTGCCATTCCACCAGGTCCAGCCCCGTGAGCGCTTCGGTCACCGGGTGCTCCACTTGCAGGCGGGTGTTCATCTCCATCAAGAAGAATTCAGCCCCGTCCAGAAGGAATTCCACCGTGCCCACGCCGACGTACCCAGCCGCCTGCGCCAGCGCCACGGCACAGGCACCCATACGTTCGCGCAGCGCGGCATCGACGACCGGGCTGGGGGACTCTTCAATGATCTTCTGGTGGCGGCGCTGCACCGAACAATCGCGCTCGCCCAGGTGAATGCATCCGCCGTGAGCGTCGGCAAAGATCTGCACCTCCACATGGCGCGGCTGCAGCAGTGCGCGTTCGATGAGCAGGTCGCCACAGCCAAAACCCGCCAGCGCCTCCGACCGGGCACTGGCTAACGCCGCAGGCAACTGCGCCAGGTCGGTGACCAGGCGCATGCCGCGCCCTCCCCCACCCGCCACGGCCTTGACCATGAGGGGCGTGCCGATGCGTGCAGCCTCCTGCGCAAAACGTTCATCACTCTGGTCGTCCCCCGCGTAGCCCGGCAGGCACGGCACACCGTGCACCGCCGCCAGCGCCTTGGCACCGGCCTTGCTGCCCAGCGCGCGGATGGCCGCGGGCGGCGGGCCGATCCAGGTCAGTCCGGCGTCGACCACGGCCTGGGCGAACTCGGCGTTCTCGCTGAGGAAGCCGTAGCCGGGGTGCACTGCATCAGCGCCCGTGGCGCGGGCCGCGGCCAGCAGCTTGCCGGTGCGCAGGTAGGTGTCGGCGCTGGCTGCGCCGCCCAAAGCGACGGCCTGCGCGGCTTCGCGCACATGCTGGGCGTTGGCATCGGGGTCGGAGTAGACGGCCACCGTCGCGATGCCCATGCGGTGGGCGGTGTGGATGATGCGGCGGGCGATCTCTGATCGGTTCGCCACAAGTATCTTTTTCATGGATTCGCACTCCAGGGCGGCGCCTCGCGCGCGGCAAACGCCGCCAGCCCTTGCGGCGCCTCGGGGCCACGCAGCGCTTGCGCAAAAGCCACGGCCGCGTCATCCAGCAGCACGGGCAACGGCGTTTCGGCTTGGGCCAGCAACAAACGTTTGGTGGCGGCCACGGCCTGGGGCGCTGCGGCGGCGTGGCGCGCAATGGCGGCCTGCACAGCAGCATCCATGTCGCCGTCCACCACGTCATCGACCAGGCCGAAGCGCTGGGCGGCCGCGGCATCCCAGCGCTCGCCCGCCCGCAAACAACGCCGCGCCGCAGCGGTGCCCAGGCGCTGCACCACAAACGGCGCGATCTGCGCAGGCACGATACCCAGCGTGACCTCGGGCGTGGCGAACTGCGCGCCGGCGTGGGCCAGCACGCGGTCGGCGCAGCACACCAGGCCCAATCCACCGCCCATCGCTGCGCCCTCCACTGCCACGATGAGCCATTGCGGCAGTGCGCACAGGGCCTGCAGCAGCGTGCCAAAGTGGCGGTTCAGCGGAATGAGCGGATCGGCTTCACCCGCAGCCAGCGGCTGGCCGATAGTCTTGGCAAACCCGCCCAGGCTGCCGCCTGCGCAGAAGTGCCCGCCCGCGCCGCGCAGCACCACGCCGCGCAGGCCGGCATCGGCAGAGGCGCGCTCGCACGCGTCCAGCAGGGCGTCCACCATCGGCTCCGACAGCGCGTTGCGGCTGGCGGGGTCGTTCAGCGTCCAGGTTTCGACGCTGCCGCTGGGCAGCGGCTTGCGGTCGATCAGCAAAGCAGCGGCGGTCATTTCCGTATTCCATGGCTCGCACGCAGCGGGCTGACTTCACTCCCTCGCCCCTCGCGGGAGCGGGCTGGGGAGAGGGGGTGCCGGACTTGAAGGCAGCGCCGAATCAGCCCCCTCTCCCCAACCCCTCTCCCGCGAGGGGAGAGGGGCAGTACTGCGCGCGCAGCTCGCCACAGAGACAAATTGTTCCCGCTCATACAGGCCGCTTCGCAATGCCCATGAGCTTGGCGAGGATGCCCAGCATCACTTCATCTGCTCCACCACCAATCGACGCAAGCCGCCCGTCTCGGTACATGCGTGAGACCTTGTTCTCCAGCGTGTAGCCCATGCCGCCCCAGAACTGCAGGCAGGTGTCGGGAACCTCGCGGTTCAGGCGGCCGGCCTTGAGCTTGGCCATGCTGGCCAGCTCCAGCACGTCCTGCCCGTTCACGTACAGGTCGCAGGCGCGGTAGGTGAGTGCGCGCAGCGCCTCGACCTCGGTCTTGAGTTCGGCGAGTTTGAACTGCACCCACTGTTGGTCGGCCAGCGTGCTGCCAAAGAGCTTGCGCCCCTGCGCGTAGTCGATGGTCCACTGGATGCAGTGGTTCAGCGACTCCAGCGTGCTGGCGGCGCACCACAGGCGCTCTTCCTGGAACTGCTGCATCTGGTAGATAAAGCCCTGCCCTTCTGCACCGATTCGGTAGCGCTGCGGCACACGCACCTCGTCAAAGTAGATGAGCCCGGTGTCGCTGCTGTGCATGCCGATCTTGCGGATCTTCTGCGCCACCTCGACGCCCTTGGTGAGCTTGCCGCCCGGGCCATCCCGCATGGGCACCATCACCAGGCTCTTGTTCTTGTGCACGGGGCCCTCGCCCGTGTTCACCAGCATGCACATCCAGTCGGCCTGCAGGCTGTTGGTGATCCACATCTTCTGCCCGGTGATCACATAATCGTCACCATCCTTGAGCGCCACGCTTTTAATGCCGGACACATCGCTGCCCGCCGCTGGCTCGCTCACGCCGATGCAGCCCACCATGTCGCCCGCAATGGCGGGGGCCAGGAAATCGCGCTTGAGTTCTTCGCTGCCATAGCGCGCCAGCGCCGGGGTGCACATGTCGGTCTGCACGCCGATGGCCATGGGCACGCCGCCGCAGTGGATGTGGCCCAGCGCCTCGGCCATGGCCAGGCTGTACGAGTAGTCCAGCCCCTGCCCGCCGTACTCCTCGGGCTTGCACAGGCCCAGCAGGCCCAGGTTGCCCATCTTCTTGAAGACCTCGTGCGCGGGGAAGATCTCGGCCGTCTCCCACTCGTCCACATGGGGGTTGATCTCTTCGTCGATGAAGCGCTTGAGAGTCTTCTGGATCTCGCGGTGCTCGTGCGTGAACTGCATGGTGCTTGTCTCCTGCTGTTGCGTTTGTGTGTTTGTGTGCCTGCAAACCTCGATCACGAAAGCTGAAACTGCCCCAGCGGCTGCGGCCGCCCGTTGAGCACCAACTCCACCTGGTGCGCGCCGGGGTAGTGGGTCCGCGTGGTCATCTGCTGCAGCGACAGCGTCTTGCCCACGGCCACGGTCGCCCCTGCGGGTATGTCCAGCGTCTGCAGCTTGAACACCTTGGGCGCAGCGCCACCGTGGGCCTTGACGTAGTGCACCTTCAGGTCGGCCAGCACGCGCTGTGCCTGGGCCGTGGGGTTGTGCAGCTCGGCTTCGATGCGCACCTTG
>JBKBWW010000166.1:0-5985 GCA_046314475.1 Hydrogenophaga sp. | reverse complement strand
CGGAGACACCAGCACCAACAGCAGCACCGAGCCGCACCAGTGCGCGCAGATCTTGCCCAGCACCAGCAAGGGCAGCGGGTGGGTGGAGAGCAGCAGTTGTTCAAGCGTGCCGTCCTGCAGATCGTCGGCAAACAGGCGCGCCAGCGGCAGCGTGCAGGCCAGCAAGGCCGCCACCCACACGACACCCGGCGCCATGGTGCGCAGCAGCGCCGGCTCCGGCCCCACGCCCAGCGGAAACAGGCTCACCACCATCACAAAGAACACCACGGCGGCCAGCGAGTCGGTGCGCCGGCGCAGGGCAATGCGCAGGTCGCGCTGGAACACACAGGCGAAACCCTGCAGCCAGCCCTGCGGCGCGGCGGATTCGGGTGCCTGGGTGGCCACGTGGGTGTTCACAGGCTGAGCACCTGGTGCGGCGTGTCGTCGAGCGCCACGCCCTGGTGGCTGGTGAGCACCACCGAGCCGCCACGCAGCAGCTGCGCGCGGATCAGGCCTTCGAGCCAGTCGGTGGCAGCAGTGTCGAGCGCGTTGAAGGGTTCGTCGAGCACCCACAGGGGCGACGAGCGCGCGAGCACCAGGCGGGCCAGTCCGCAGCGGCGGCGCTGGCCCTGCGAGAGTCGGCGGGCCGGCGTGCGCTCGAAGCCGCGCAAGCCAGCTTCAGCCAGCGCGTGCAGCGCGGCCACGCGCTCCACGGTCTGGCCACCCAGGGTGCAGGCGGTGAGCAGGTTGTCCAGCGGTGACAGATCGTCTTTCAGCGCAGCGGCGTGGCCCAGGTACACGAGATCGCGGCCCCACTGTTCGCGCTGCGCTGCCAGCGGCTGCCCACGCCACAGCACCTGGCCCTCGGTGGGCGTGAGCAAGCCACACATCAAGCGCAGCAGGCTGGTCTTGCCGGCGCCATTGGCCCCGGCCACCCGCAGCAGCTGGCCACCGGGCAACTGCAGGTTCAGCCCGCTGAACAAGGTGCGTGCCCCGCGCACGCAGCTCACCTTGTTCAGGGCCAGCGTGGCGGTCATGGGAGCACTTTCGTGCGGAACGTCGGGGTTTTCACCGGTGTGTCTCAAAACTCGTATGTCAACTTGTTGTGACACTTATAGCACCAGACGTTTTGGCCAACAAACCGGAAAAACCCATGGCACGTATGGACTTCGGGCCTTTTGCAGTGGCGAAGAAAGACCCGGTCTTGACGTTTTGCGTGTGTGCACTGCACAAGAAAAGACCCTTTGACATTCCGATGTGTCATGTTAGATTGACATTCATGGATGTCACATATCGATGACATTCCGACCAAGGTCAAGGGGCTCTCATGGACATGATGACTCGCATACAAGCCGCGCTGGATCACGAGCTGACCCAGGCCAGCAGCCCCAGCGCCCCGCCCCGCTTGATGGCTGCCATGCGCCACGCCGTGTTCCCCGGCGGCGCCCGCATCCGCCCGCAGCTCTGCCTGGCCGTGGCCGCTGCCTGTGGCGAAGACGCTCCTGCGCTGACCAACGCCGCCGCCATGGCCATCGAGCTGCTGCACTGCGCCTCGCTGGTGCACGACGACATGCCCTGCTTCGACGACGCCGCCACCCGCCGCGGCCAGCCCACGGTGCACAAGGTGTACGGCGAACCGCTGGCCCTGCTCACGGGTGACGCACTCATCGTCATGGCCTACCAGATCCTGGCCCGCGCGGGCAGGCTGCACCCGGGCCGATTGGCCGGCCTGATCGACACCGTGTGCATCGGCACCGGCGCGCCCGACGGCATCGTGGCCGGGCAGGCCTGGGAATGCGAGAACCGGGTCGACCTTGGGCAGTACCAGCGCGCCAAGACCGGCGCCCTGTTCGTGGCCTCCACCTGCGCCGGCGCGCAGGCCGCGGGTGCCGACCCCGAAGGCTGGCGCGCGCTGGGCGAATGCCTGGGCGAGGCCTACCAGGTGGCCGACGACATCCGCGACGTGCTGATGCAGGCCGACGAACTCGGCAAACCCGCCGGGCAGGACGCACAGCACGGCCGGCCCAGCGCCGCAGCCGACCTCGGTCTGGTGGGTGCCATCGACCATTTCCACAGTCTCATGCAGGCCGCCATCGACTCGGTGCCCGCCTGCCTGAGCCGCCACGCCATGCGCCAGCTGGTGCTGCACGAGTCGCGCCGCCTGATCCCGCAGAGCACCTGCGACCGCATCGAGCTGCAGCGCACGCCCGACCACCCCGCCGTGCGCCTGGCCGCTTGAAAGCCCCCACCATGGCCGTTCTGGACGCCCTCAAGCCGATGTCGGAAGGCCCGCCGCCATCAGCGCGCGAGCGCCTGGCCAGCCGCATCGACCAGTGGATGACCAGCCCCGCGCTCAACCGCTGGGCCAGCCGCAGCGTGCTCACCCGCTGGCTGGTGCGCCGCCGCTCGGCGCAGCTGTTTGATTTGATGGCCGGCTTCGTGCACTCGCAGGTGCTTCTGGCCTGTGTGCGGCTCAAGCTGTTCGAACACGTGCTGGACGCCCCGCGCACCGCCGACGAACTGGCCACGCTGTGCCGTCTGCCCACCGCCCAGCTCGCGCGCCTGCTCGACTCGGCCGTGGCCCTGCACCTGCTGGAGCCACGCGGCGCCAACCGCTACGGCCTGGGGCCCATGGGCGCCCCCGTGGTGGCCCACGCCGGCATCCGCGACATGATCGAACACAACGCCGTGCTCTACGAAGACATGCGCGACCCGCTGGCCCTGCTGCGCGACCCGAACGCCGCGCGCATGCACGCGTACTGGCCTTACACCGAAGACCCCGCGGGCAACCCGCAGGCGCCGGCGCCCAGCGACCAGTTCGCCCGCTACTCGTCGCTCATGTCCACCTCGCAGCGCTTCGTGATCGAAGAGCTGCTGGCCTCCTATGCCTTCAACGAACACCGCATGGTGCTCGACGTGGGCGGCGGCATGGGCGGCTGGGTGAGCGCCCTGGCGCAGCGCCACACCCACCTTCAGCTCCAACTGTTCGACCTGCCCCCCGTGGCGGCGCTGGCCGCCGAGAACGTGCAGCGGCAAGGGCTGAGCGATCGCATCAGCACGTTTGGGGGCAGCTTCACCAAGGACACCCTGCCGCGCGGCGCCGACCTGGTCACGCTGGTGCGGGTGGCCCACGACCACCCGGATGGCGACGTGAGAGTCGTGCTGCGCGCCATTTTTGACGCCCTGCCCCTGGGCGGCACGCTGCTGCTGGCCGAGCCCATGGCCCAGGCCGGCGGTGCGCCCGAGCCCAGCGACCCGTATTTCCACTTTTATTTGATGGCCATGGGCTCGGGGCGCCTGCGCACGCCAGCCGAACTCACCGCCCTCATGGCCGAGGCCGGTTTCACCCACATCGAACGCGTGCCCAACGCCATTCCGCTGCATGCGCAGCTGCTGCTCGGCCGCAAATCTCGGATTGACCGTAGGGGTTTACCCGCGAGCTCGAAGAATAGTGTCACTTTGACTTGACACTTTTTGATGTCAACTCTTTAATACACATCATGCAAGCCCAAGCCATCGTTTTCCAGAGCCCGTGCAACCTCTCGGTGCGGTCGCTGGAGCTTCGCGGCCTCACCGACGGCGACCTGGAGGTCGAGGTCGAGTACAGCGGCATCAGCACCGGCACCGAGCGCCTCCTGTGGGACGGCAGCATGCCGCCCTTCCCCGGCATGGGCTACCCGCTGGTCCCCGGCTACGAGACGGTGGGCCGTGTGGTGCGCACCCAGGGCGATTGCGGCCACGGCCAGGCGCAGATCCAGACCGGCGACCAAGTCTTCGTGCCCGGCTCCTACAGCTTCGAGGGCGTGCACAACCTCTTCGGCGGTGCCGGCTCGCGCCTGGTGGTGTCGCACGACCGCGTGGTCAAGCTGCACAACGACCTGGGTTCACAAATGGTGCTGCTGGCCCTGGCCGCCACCGCCTACCACTCGGTCACCTTCGGCGGCAGCCGCGCGCCGGGCACACCGCCCGATCTGATCATTGGCCACGGTGTCATGGGCCGCCTGCTGGCCCGCCTCACGGTGGCTGCGGGCGCACCCGCCCCGGTGGTGTGGGAAACGCAGGCCGCCCGCCGCGTCGGCGCTGACGGCTACAGCGTCATCAGCCCCGAAGAGGACACGCGCAAGGACTACCGCGCGATCTACGACGTGAGCGGGGACTCCGACATCCTGAACAAGGTGATCCCGCGCCTGGCCAAAGGTGGCGAGGTGGTGCTCGCCGGCTTCTACAAAAACGACATCTCGTTTGCCTTCGCCCCGGCCTTCATGCGCGAAGCGCAGATCCGCGCCGCCGCCGAATGGAAGCGCGCCGATCTCGTGGCCGTGACGCAGCTCGTGCAGACCGGGCGTCTGTGCCTGGACGGCCTGATCACCCACACCGAAACCCCGGCCCGCGCAAGCGATGCCTACGCGGCCGCCTTCGGCGATCCGCAGTGTCTGAAGATGGTCCTGGACTGGAGAAACTGATGAACGCGATCCCTGTCAACCAAGTGCAGTCGGCCAAATTCATGGACCAGCTCCGCGCTGAAGCCGCCATGGAACCGGCACCGGTACACACCGGCGAAGTGAAGAAGGAAACCCAGATCATTGCGATCTACGGCAAGGGCGGCATCGGCAAGAGCTTCACGCTCGCCAATCTCTCTTACATGATGGCCCAGCAGGGCAAGAAGGTGCTGCTGATCGGGTGTGACCCCAAGAGCGACACCACCAGCCTGCTGTTCGGTGGCCGCGCCTGCCCGACCATCATCGAAACCTCGTCGAAGAAAAAGCTCGCCGGTGAAGCGGTGGCCATCGGCGACGTGTGCTTCAAGCGCGACGGTGTCTACGCCATGGAGCTCGGTGGTCCCGAGGTCGGCCGCGGCTGCGGTGGCCGCGGCATCATCCACGGCTTCGAGCTGCTGGAAAAACTCGGCTTCCACGAGTGGGGTTTCGACTACGTGCTGCTCGACTTCCTGGGCGACGTGGTGTGCGGCGGCTTTGGCCTGCCCATCGCCCGCGACATGTGCCAGAAGGTCATCGTGGTGGCGTCGAACGACCTGCAGTCGCTCTACGTGGCCAACAACGTCTGCAGCGCGGTGGAGTACTTCCGCAAGCTCGGCGGCAACGTCGGTGTGGCCGGCATGGTGATCAACCGCGACGACGGCACCGGCGAGGCGATGAACTTCGCCGAAGCGGTCGGCATTCCGGTGCTCTCGGTGATCCCGGCCGACGACGACATCCGCCGCAAGAGCGCCAGCTACGAAATCATCGGCCGCCCCGAATCGGTGTGGGGCCCGATGTTTGCCCAGCTCGCCGAGAACGTGGGCAACTCCACCCCCATGCGCCCCAAGCCCATGACGCAGGACGAACTGCTCGGCCTGTTCTCCGCCTCGGCCGTGGGCCGCGACGTGGTGCTGGAGCCGGCCACCCAGTTCGACATGTGCGGCAAGACCGACACCAGCAAGCCCACCCTCGAAGTTGTTTACGACGAGGTCTGAAGCCATGAGCGGCACCACCATCCCCATCATTCCCGCGAAGGCCACCACCGCCATCGAAGGCGATGGCATGGGATGCCACGCCGGCGGCGAGACGCTGCTGGCCGCGGCCAAGTCGGCCGGTAAATCGGAGATCCTGGCGCAGTACGCGGCGGACTACCCGAAACGCGAAAACGCCGGCCCGCACGACCAGCCACAAAGCATGTGCCCGGCCTTCGGTTCGCTGCGGGTGGGCCTGCGCATGCGCCGCACCGCCACCATCCTCAGCGGCTCGGCCTGCTGCGTCTACGGCCTCACCTTCACCAGCCACTTCTACGGCGCGCGCCGCAGCGTGGGCTACGTGCCCTTCAACAGCGAATCGCTGGTGACCGGCAAGCTGTTCGAAGACATCAGCGAAGCGGTGCACGCCCAGGCCGACCCTGAAAAGCTCGATGCCATCGTCATCATCAACCTGTGTGTGCCCACAGCCAGCGGTGTGCCGCTGCAGATCCTGCCCAAGGCCATCAACGGCGTGCGCATCATCGGCATCGACGTGC
>JBKBWW010000165.1:0-6007 GCA_046314475.1 Hydrogenophaga sp. | reverse complement strand
GGAAAGCCGCGAACATGCCATCGCGCTCGCCGCCGAGCGCGGCGCGCACATGGTGCCGAGTTTTCACACCGACCTGCTGCGCGGCGTGAGCACCGCCTGGTGGGAATACTTTCGTGCCGTGCCGAAAATGGATGTGGTCTACGTGCCGGTGGGTCAGGGCTCGGGCGCGTGTTCGGCGATCGCCGCCAAACTCGCGTTGGGCCACAAGGTGCGCATCGTGGGTGTGATCAGCGCGCACGCCACCACCTACGCCGACTCGCTGACCGCGGGCCGGGTGGTCGAATCACCGGTGAGCACGGTGCTGGCCGACGGCATGGCCTGCCGCGTGGCCGATCAGGCCGCACTCGACGTGCTCGCGCCGCACCTCGATCACCTCGTGCAGGTGAGCGACACCGAAGTGGCCGAGGCCATGCGCATGCTGTTTGCCGACACGCACAACGTGGCCGAAGGCGCGGGTGCGGCGAGTTTTGCGGCGGCGTGGAAAGAGCGCGCTGCGCTCAAAGGTCGGGTGGTGGGCACCACCCTGTGCGGTGGCAATGTGGACAGTGACGTGCTTGCCACTGTTCTGAACCGTTCAAGCCGGTTCTGAACGAACCAGCCGCGCCACAACTTCGCAGAAGGCTTCCACCGCGTCGGTCTTGAACACGACCTCGCGCACGCCGGCCGCCTTGGCCTCGGCCTGCAGCTCGTCGGTGATGTAGCCCGACGCCACGGCCACCGGCAAATGGGGGTTGATCGCCAGCGCCGCCTTGGCCACTTCCAGGCCCGACATGCCGGGCATGTTGAAGTCGGTCAGCAGCAGCTGGAAGCCGTCGGGCGCGGCCCGCACCGCGTCGATGGCCTGCGTTTGCGAGGTGAATGCGGTGACGCGGTAGCCCCGGCGCTCGAGCAGGCGGCGCACCAGAAACACCAGCGTGTCGTCGTCGTCCAGGTACAGGATGTGGTGGGGAACCGCGGAGGAATCGTCTGCCATGGCACTGGGGTGGGATGGGCGGGTGTCGGAGGGGGGCAGTGACGGGGTGGAGTTCATTGTGCCGGGTTCACTGGCGATGGGCGAAATGGATACCCCGCCCATCTCGGCGGGTATGTCGGGTGCCATGGGGAAGTACAGGGTGAAGGTGGTGCCGCGGCCGGGCTCGGAGTCGACCTCGATCGCCCCCCCGTGCACCTGCACGACGCCCAGCACCACGGGCAAGCCCAGGCCGGTGCCCTGGCCGACCGACTTGGTGGTGAAGAAGGGTTCAAAAATGCGGCTGCGCACGGCGGCGTCCATGCCGATGCCGTTGTCGCTCACGCGCAGGCGGACCACGCCCGCATCGAGCTGGGCACAGGCCTGGGCGAAATCCGAGGGCAGCAGCGCCGACGTGTTGGGCAAGGTGTCGATCCGGCATTCGATGCGCCCGGGGTGGCCGTCCAGCGCGTGGATCGCGTTGGTGCACAGGTTGACCAGCACCTGACCGATCTGGGTGGCGTCGGCTTCGATCGCGAGGTTGTCGGGCGTGCAGCACTGCACCAGCACCACGTGGGTCGGCAGCGCAGCGCGCAACAGGTTGCACGATTCCGCGAGGATGGTGCACACATCCACCCGCGTGCGCTGCATGGGTTGCTGGCGGCTGAAGGCCAGGATCTGGCGCACCAGTTCGCGCCCTCGGCGTGCGGCGGTGCTGATCTCGTGCAGGCTCTCGCGCGACGCGGCGTGCGTGGGCAGGTCCTGGCGCGCCAGATCGGCGTTGCCCAGGATGGCTGCGAGGATGTTGTTGAAGTCGTGCGCCACACCGCCGGCCAGCGTGCCCAGCGCTTCCATCTTCTGCGACTGCGCGAGCTGCGCCTGCAGGTGCTTCTGCTGGGCCTGGGCGTTCTTGAGCGAGGTGATGTCGATGAAGGTCAGCACCACATGGCGCAAGCCGCCGTGCGGATTGTTCTCGGGATAGGCGTTGCACAGGGCCCAATTCACGCCCGCGCCCTCGGCCTGCGGCATGCCGATCACCACGCTGCGCACCGGTTGCCCGGTGGCCAGCACACGCTCGAACGGCACCTCGTGGCGGCGCATGGGCTGGCCATCGTCGCGCAGCAAGAGCCAGCCTTGGGGTGAGGGCTCAGGCAGGGCGCGGTTCGCCCCGCCGTCGCTCCAGCCCAGGAAGCGCCGGGCGGCGGTGTTGATGCTCGACAAGGTGTGGTCGGGCCGGAACACCATCACGCCGGCGCTGAGGTTGTCGATCAGGGCGCGCGAATCCGCTTCGCGTTGCAGCAGGCCCTGGCGCGCCTTGTCGCCATCGATGCGCAGCCGGTACGACACCAGGGCGCCGTACAACACCACACGCAGCAGTTTGGTGAGCAGGAAAAAGAAGATGAAGGGCGGCGCCACCTCGGTCTGCGACCACAACCCGGCGCGCAAGGCCACGGCAAAGCCCAGCAAGGCCAGCAACTCCAGGCCCGTGAGCCATTTGACCGCCTGCATCTCTGGCACACGGCCCTGCGGGTCCGCACGCTGAACATCGACAAGCGACAACACGGCGATCGCCACCATCGCTGCGATGAAGAGCCCCTGGCGCAGCACCAGCACATCGCGCTCGACCAGCAGGAACAAGAAGAGGCAGAAGAACGTCAGGCTGGCGGCCAGCACCGGCATCAAGGGCCGCGGCATGCCGACGTAGCTGCGAAAACCCATCCAGGCACACAGGGCGCCGACCACCATCGCGGTGTTGCCCAGCGGGAACGACACGGCGTCGGGCACGCTGCCACGCGACCACAGCATCACCGAACCGACGATGCTCAACAGCGCCGACACCGACCACCAGCCCGGGCCTCCGATGGCGGGGTAACGGCGCATCTGGGCCCAGAAGGCCAGCGCGATCATCACGTCGATGCCCACCCGCAGGGCGAGCAGGGTCGGCAGGTCAAACAACATGGGTGGGGCGAAGGGCCAACATAGCCGTTTATTGAAGCACAGCGTTTTCGCCGCAGCCGACCGATAAGCACCTCAAAGACCCCGGTGTTCGGACCACCGCACCGACCGACAGACGCCTGCGCGACTGCGCCGGTGGCAGCCAGTCGCTGCCGGGACAAAGTGAGCACGACACACGGACCCAGAATGCCGCCCATGGGAACGCTTTACCTTGTGCGCCATGGCCAGGCCTCGTTTGGTGCGGACGACTACGACCAGCTCAGCGACATGGGCCAACGCCAGAGCCGCCGGCTGGGTGAACACTGGGCCGAGCGCGGTGTGGTGTTCGACGCCGTCATCACCGGCACGCTCAAGCGCCACGCCCAGACCTGGGCCGGCATCGCCGAGGGTGCGAAGCTGAACCACGCGCCGCTGACCTGGCCCGGCCTCAACGAGTACGACAGCGAGGCCGTGATCCGCTCTATCCACCCGCACCCGCTGGAGAAGCCGCGCTCGGCCGCTGAAGCGCCCGAGCTTTACCGCCACCACTTCCGCCTGCTGCGCGACGGCCTCACGCAATGGATGGCCGGCACCGTGAGCCCGCAGGGCATGCCGAGCTACACCGATTTTGTGCACGGCGTCACCAGCGCGCTGGACCACGTGCGGTCACATCACCAAGGGCAGAACGTGTTGCTGGTCTCCAGCGGCGGGCCGATCTCCACCGCCGTGGGCCAGGTGCTGGGTTTGAGTCCGGAGGCCACGATCGAGCTGAACCTGCGCATCCGCAACAGCGCGGTGACCGAGTTCCAGTTCAACCCCAAGCGGCACACGCTGCTGACCTACAACACGCTGCCGCACCTGGACCACCCCGACTTCAAAAGTTGGGTGACCTACGCATGACCCGGTGCTTCAGGCCTTCGGCTTGAACGCCGTCTGGTCCGTCAACGTGTCCTCGGGCAGCTGATCGATCTCGCCCAACAAACGTGCCAAGGCACGCCCGGCGGCCTCGAGCACCGCGTGGCCCTTCTCGGCCGTGGCCGCCGCGGCGTTGCCCACGGCACCGTGGGCGTTGTAGTCCTGCATCTGCCAGCCCAGCTTGGCGCTCTTGCCGTTGCCCAGGATCGGGAACTGGCCGGCGCGCTCCTGCGACTTCGACGCGAAGTTCGCGGCGTGTTCCATGCGCACCCTCTCAGGCGCGATGGCCAGCATCAAGGAGGTTTCGATCTCGCCACCGTGGATGCCGAACCGGTGTTCCTCGGCGCTGAACATCGCGTTCAGGTCGCGGCCCTCGGCGTCCAGCAGCGGCAGATGAAACCAGTTCACGCTGTAGACCAGCAGCCCCAGGCGCGCACGCAGGTCGCGCGCCACCACGTCGAGCAATCCCACCTGCCCGCCGTGCGCGTTGAACAGCACCAGCTTCTTCACCCCACTGGCCGCCACACACTCGCCGATCTCGGTCCACAGGCGCAGCACGGTCTCGGCCTTGAGCGTGAGCGTGCCGGCAAAGCGCGTGTGCTCAGGCGAGTAGCCCACGGCCTGCGTGGGCAGAAAAAGCGCGGGCAGATCGGGGGCGATGTGCGGCAGGCTCGCGGCCACCACACCGTTGGCGATATCGGTGTCCACCGACAGCGGCAGGTGCGGGCCGTGTTGCTCGATCGCGGCCACGGGCAGCACGGCGATGGCGCGAGCCAGGTCCAGCGACGCGAAGTCGGCGGTGGTGAGGTCGGACCAGAAACGGTGGGGGCTTGTCATGCGCCGATCTTACGGTCGGCATACATCCAGTGGCGCGACCAGGGCAAGCCGGTGGCGCTCTGCCCGGCCGCGCGGCACAACACCTGGTAGATCGCCACCTCGTCGTGCTCGAAGGCCCATGCGCAGCCCGCGAGGTAGATGCGCCAGATGCGCCAGCGCTTTTCGTCCACCAGTGGCCTGATGTGTGCCGTGTTCGCTTCGAAGGCATCGCTCCAGAGCTGCGTGGTGCGCATGTAGTGGCGGCGCAGGTTCTCCACGTCAACCGCCTCCAGCCCGCCTTCTTGCAGCGTGCGCAAGACGGTGCTGATGTGCGGCACCTCGCCCTGCGGAAACACATAGCGGTCGATGAAGTGCCCGCCGCCGTGGCGCGTTTCGCCATCAAACGCGTCGGTGCTGGTGATGCCGTGGTTCATGGCCCAGCCGTCGTCCTTGAGCAGCGAACGGATGCGGGTGAAATAGGCCACCAGGTGGTCCAGCCCCACGTGTTCAAACATGCCCACGCTGGTGATGCGGTCGAACGGTCCGTCGCTCACGTCGCGGTAATCCTGCAGCCGGATCTCGATGCGGTCCTGCAGCCCGGCGGCATGCACACGCTCGCGCGCCAGATCGAACTGGTTTTGCGACAGCGTCACGCCCACACACTGCGCGCCGTGTTTCTCCGCTGCACGCAGCACCAGCGCGCCCCAGCCGCAGCCGATGTCGAGCAGGCGTTGGCCGGGCTGCAGGCGGATCTTGTTCAGGATGTGGTCGATCTTCTTGATCTGCGCCGCATCCAGCGTTTCGTCGCCCCGCTCGAAGTAGCCGCACGAATACACCATGCCCTCGCCCAGCCACTGGGCGTAGAAGTCGTTGGACACGTCGTAGTGGTACTGGATGGCTTCGCTGTCGCTCTCGCGCGTGTGGCCAAAGCGCCGGCGCAGGCGGCCGAGCAAGCCGCCCTCGGGCTGGGCATTGGCGGCGAGCCCGTGCGCCACCGCGAGGATGTCGGGCACCGAGCCTTCCACATCGATCAAGCCCTCCACATAGGCCTGGCCCAGCGTGTCCAGCCCCGGGTCGATGAGCAGCGGCAGCGCCGAGGCGTCGCGCACACGGATCTCCACCTGCGGCTGCTCGAAGTCGCCCAGCGCCAGCGAGGAGGCGCCGCGCTCACCCCAACTCAGGCGCACCGGCAGGTTCACCCGCGTCTTCATGCGCTGCGCCCAGGGCAGCAGCGCGCGTTCCACGATCGATCCCATGCACACCTCCATGCAGGTCTGGCCTGTTCCCCATTGGGTTGTACACAATTGATCCCGCGCTGTGAAGGGACACGGGCCCGTTGGGCACCGCAAGACAGAAGAACAGCACTGAATTATATTCAAAAGCCGCTGCACC
>JBKBWW010000164.1:0-6311 GCA_046314475.1 Hydrogenophaga sp. | reverse complement strand
CATGAAGGCCTTGGGGTCGCGGATGTTGCCCACGCCCTTGGTGCCGCGCACCGCAATGGCCTTGAGGTTCTTGCTGCCCATCACCGTACCCACGCCCGAGCGGCCGGCCGCGCGGTGCAGATCGTTCACCACCGCCGCGTACAACACCCCGTTCTCACCGGCCTTGCCAATGCTCGACACGCGCACCAGCGGGTCCTGCAGGCTGGACTTGAGGATCTCCTCGGTCTTCCAGACGCTCTGGCCCCAGAGGTGCCCAGCGTCGCGCAGCTCGGCTTCGTCGTCGTTGATGTAGAGGTAGACCGGCTTCGGGCTCTTGCCCTCGAAGATGACCATGTCCCAGCCGGCCATCTTGAGCTCGGCACCCCAGTAGCCACCCGAGTTCGAGCAGGCAATGGCGCCGGTCAGCGGACTTTTGGTGATGACGGTGTAGCGCCCGCCGGTGGAGGCCATGGTGCCGGTCAACGGGCCGGTGGCCCAGATGATCTTGTTCTCGGGCGAGAGTGGGTCGACCTTGGGATCGACTTCACTCACAAGGTACTTGCTGCCCAGACCGCGCGAGCCGATGTAGGCGCGCGCCCACTCGGTGTTCAGCGGTTCGGATTTCACGGTGCCCGCGGTCAGGTTGACGCGGAGGATTTTTCCAGCCCATGACATGTTGATGCTCCTTTTGATTCGATGGAATGCCCGTTCGCCTTGAGCTTGTCGAAAGGCTTCGACAGGCTCAGCCCGAACGGAAACCGGTCAGGCTGCTGAAGGCTGGTTGCCCAGCTTGTCGGCCCACTGCTTCATCTTGTCCATGCCGGTCCAGTTGGCGTCGATGAATGTGATGGCCGCCGTCGGGCAGGCTTCGGCGCAGGCCGGCTCGCCACCGCACAGGTCGCACTTCTGGACCTTGCCGGTCTCCTGCACGTAATTGATGGTGCCGAAGGGGCAGGCAATGGTGCAGACCTTGCAACCCACGCAGGTGGTCTCGTTCACCACCTTCGCACCCGTCACCTTGTCCACCGTGATGGCCTCCACCGGGCAGGCGTGCAGGCACCAGGCCTCGTCGCACTGCGTGCAGGTGTAGGGCACTTTTTTGCCGGTGTGGTGGAAGTCAAAAACCTTGATGCGCGACTTCGACGTGGCGTAGGTGCCGTAGTTCTCGAACGAACAGGCCATTTCGCACTGCAGGCAGCCGGTGCATTTATCGGGGTTGATGTGAAGGACTTTTTGCATCGTTGTGTCTCCGTGTGGGTAACAGACGCTGTATGCCTGGGGCGCACCTATGCACATCTGCTCATATGATTTTTTGTGCCGGACGGCTTTTCGGGTTGAGGGTTAACCCGGGTTTGCGGGTCTCTCTGCGAAAAAGTCTCAGATTGAGACGGCTGGTTGCCCGACGCGCCCGGTACGCTTCGTGGCATGCTCGTTCCGCCTGTGCGCAACAGTGCTCGCCCAGACTGTCCGCCTCCCCACAGCAAACCAACCACACACATGGAAAACCTCGACGTCACCGTCCTGCGCACGCTGCACGGTTGGCGCGCCCAGGGACAACGCGCCCTGCTCGCCACCGTGGTGCGCACCTGGGGTTCGTCGCCGCGTCCGGTCGGCTCCATCATGGCGCTGTGCGAGAGCGGTGCGGTGGTCGGCTCGGTCTCGGGTGGCTGCATTGAAGACGACCTGATCTACCGCTACAGCCGCGCCCACCAGACCGACGCCAGCGCCAGCGTGGCCGGCATCACCCACGACATTCCCGACAGCACGCCGCAGCGCGTGACCTACGGCGTGAGCGCCGATGAAGCCCACCGCTTCGGCCTGCCCTGCGGCGGCACGCTGGAGCTGGTGCTCGAATTCAACCCCGACGCCGCCTCGCTGCTGGCGCTCGTGCAGACCCTGGCCGAAGGCCAGATGGTGCAGCGGCGCACCATGATGGCCAGCGGCCGCGTGGAGCTGCGCGCGGTCACCGCGCCCTCCCCACTGATCGACGACGGCGAGGTGCTCGCCAACACCTTCGGCCCCGAGTACCGCATGCTGCTGATTGGCGCCGGCCAGCTCACCGAATACCTCGCCACCATGGCCTTGTTCAGCGGCTTCGCGGTCACCGTGTGCGATCCGCGCGAGGAGTACCGGGCGTCGTGGTCGGTGCCCGGCGTGGCGCTGGCGACCGGCATGCCCGACGACGTGGTGCGCGACTTCAAGGTCGACCGCCGCAGCTGCGTGATCGCGCTCACGCACGACCCCAAGCTCGACGACCTCGCACTGCTCGAAGCGCTGGACACCGAGGCCTTCTATGTGGGTGCCATCGGTTCACGCCGCAACAACGAGGCGCGCCACGCGCGGATGATTGAGCACTTCGAGCAGACGGCCGAGAGCCTGGCGCGGCTGCGCGGACCCATCGGCATCTACATCGGCAGCAAGACACCGCCCGAAATCGCGGTGAGCATCATGGCCGAGGTGCTGGCGGTGAAGAATGGCGTGCCGCTGCCGCGTGACATGGATGTCACGCACGCCAAGAACGCGCTCACCGACGGCACCGCCGAGCCATCCGGCCCGACCTGCTTCTCACCCGCCAAGGCCCGGTGAACACACCCACAGCGCCACAGCCGCTGCGCACCGGGGTGCTCATCCTCGCGGCGGGCGCAGGACGGCGCATGGGTGGGCGCGCCAAGTGTTTGCTGGAGGTGCAAGGCCAGAGCCTGCTGGAGCGGCTGGTGCGTGCGGTGCGAGGTCTGGGGCTGCACACGCCGGTGCTGGTGCTCGGCCACCACACGGCCGAGATCCGGGCGCACGTGGCCACCTGGCCCGAGCACCTGACCCCGCGTCAGGTGGTCAACCCCGCGCCCGAGGACGACCCGGCCTCCTCGCTGCACCTGGGCCTGCACGCACTTGATGCCGACGTACAGGCCGTGATGGTGTTGCTGGCCGACCAGCCCCTGATCGACGCCAACGACATCGGCGCGGTGCTGCATGCGTTTCAACGCCGCCCCGCGAGTTGCCAGGTGGTGATGCCGGTGGTGAACGGGGTGCCGGGCCATCCGGTGATGTTCGATGCCGCCGTGCGCGCCGACCTGCTCGCCACCCCCGGCACCAGCCTGAAGCACTGGCGCGCGGCGCACCCACAGGCCACCCTGCCCTGGCTGGTGGACAACCCGCACCACACACGCGACCTCGACACCCCCGAAGACGTGGACACCCTCGCCCGCGACACCGGTTGGGTCTGCCGCTGGCCGGAGCCCGCGTCGGGGGTTAACACCGATCCCGTGAGCGGTTGATCGGCGTGCGTGGGCGCTCAAACGCTGCTCTAATTCCCACGTGAGTTCCCACACGCCGTCACACCTGACCCACCCGCACCGCCTGGCCCTGATCGAACAGGCGCGCAAATCGGTGCTGGACACGCGGGACCCGAACACCCCTGCGGAGCTCTCACCGTGGATCGACCGCTCGTGGCGGCGCTGCCTGGGCATGGGCTTCAACCCGCACCAGCCGATCGCCTTTGACGCGGTCACCCACAGCGCGGTGCGCAACGCCATCGACGCCAACCAGCCACTGCTGCGAGCCGCGGCACCGGTGATCCAGTCGCTCACGCGGGCGATGGCCAACACACGCTACTTCGCCATCCTCACCGACGCCAGCGGCCTGGTGATCGACGTCAACGGTCCCATCGACCGCCACAACCCGCAGGCGTCCAGCATCGCGCGCGTGGGCATTGATTTGTCCGAACGCGCCGTGGGCACCACCGCGATCGGCGCCACGCTGGCCGAGCTGCAGCCCGTGTGGCTGCACCGCGGTGAACACTTCTTCGACGCCACCAGCGTCTACAGTTGCGCGGGCGCGCCCATCTGGGGGCCCGACGGTGCGTGCGTGGGCATGCTCGACCTCACGGGCGTGAACGTGGTGGAGCAACCGGCCCTCAAGCACCTGGTCACGCAGTCGGCGCGCAGCATCGAAAACGCGCTCGCGCTGGCCCGGCCGCACCGCCTGCTGCTCAGCCTGAACTGGCCCGGGCAGAACCTGGGCGGCGACAGCGACGGTCTGGTGTGTGTCGATGCCGACGGCCACATCACCGGCCTGAACCGACCGGCCGCCGACATGCTGGGCATCGCGCCGCTGGGCCGCGCGGGCCATTGCACCGACGTGTTTGCCGTGCCGGTGGAGAGCCTGTTCGATGCCGCGCGCGCGCAGCGCAGCGCGATGGAGGTGCCGCTGTGGTCGGGGCTGCGCATCCACCTGCACGCGCAGCTCAACGCCAGCGGCGAACGGGCACCCTTGCACGGCTCAGGCGCTGCGGTGCCGCTCAAGGACGTGGAAACCGCGCTGATCCGCAAAGCGGTGGACGACGCGCGCGGCAACGTCAAGGAAGCCGCACGCGCACTGGGCATCAGCCGCGCCACGGTGTACCGCAAGCTCGGCGCCCAGCGCGACCGGGACTGATCCGCCCGGTCTCCATTCGGCAGACCGCCGAAAAACCACCGAAAGACGGTCCATTTGGGCGGTTGGGACGGGTCAACATCGCGCCCACGCTGCCGATATACCGGCAAGCGTCGCCCATGTTGGGCTCGGCGCACACAACCAACCCGTTCAAACACGCCATGTTCAAGAACCTCAAGATCTCAACACGCCTGGTGGCCGCCTTCACCCTGCTGGTGGCCATGCTGCTGGCGATCGGCGCGCTCAGCGTCGCGCGCACGGTGTCGGTGGAAGCCGACCTGGTCGACATCACCGAGCGGCGCATGACGGTGATTGCAGAAATGGAGGTATTGCGGGATGAAGGCAACTTCCAGGCGCGCGCCATCCGCAACATCGCCCTGTTCACCGACCCGGCCAAGGTGGCCCAGGAAAAACAGGCCATCGCCGAATCGCGTGGCAAGGTCAATGACATCGCGACCAAGGTGGATGCTCTCATCACCTCGGCCAAGGGCCGCGAACTCCAGACCAAACTGCAAGAAAGCCGCAAGCCGTTTCGCGACGCCGTGGACAAGTTCATGGCCATGATCGCAGCGGGTGAGCGCGAGCCCGCCATCGCCTTCCTGTTCGACACGGTCCGCCCCGCCCAGTTGGCCTACTTCAAGACCATCGACGAGGCCGTGGCCTTCCAGACCGAGGGCGCACAAACGGCCAGCCAGGCTGCGCAGAACACGGTCAAAAACCTCATCATCACCATCGTGGCTGCGGTGCTGTTTGCCGCGGTTGTGGCCGCGGTCGTGGCGGTGTGGATCATCCGCTCCATCACCGGCCCCATCAACAGCGCCGTGGAGCTGGCCCGCGCCGTGGCCGCCGGCGACCTGACCCATGTGGTCACCGTGAAATCGAAAGACGAGACCGGCGTGCTGATGCAGGCCCTGGCCGACATGCAGACCGGCCTGGTGCAGGTGGTGGGCCGTGTGCGCAGCGGCTCGGAGTCGGTGTCCAGTGCCAGCGAGCAGATCGCCCAGGGCAACCAGGACCTGAGCTCACGCACCGAGAGCCAGGCCAGCGCGCTGGAAGAAACCGCCGCCTCGATGGAAGAGCTGTCGTCCACCGTGCGCCAGAACGCCGACAACGCCCTGCAGGCCAACCAGCTGGCGCAGAGCGCGTCCCGGGTCGCGGTCGAAGGTGGTCAGGTGGTGAGCCAGGTGGTCGACACCATGAAGGGCATCAACGAGAGCAGCCGCAAGATCAGCGACATCATTTCGGTGATCGACGGCATCGCCTTCCAGACCAACATCCTCGCGCTCAACGCCGCGGTGGAAGCAGCACGCGCCGGTGAACAAGGCCGCGGCTTCGCGGTCGTGGCGGGCGAGGTGCGAAACCTGGCGCAACGCAGCGCCGCTGCAGCCAAAGAGATCAAGCAACTCATCAACGACAGCGTGGAGCGCGTGGAGAGCGGCACGGTGCTGGTGGACAAGGCCGGCGCCACGATGAACGAGGTGGTGGACAGCGTTCGCCGCGTCACCGACATCATGGGCGAGATCAGCTCGGCCAGCAAAGAGCAGAGCGACGGCGTGGGCCAGATCGGTGAAGCCGTGACCCAGATGGACCAGGCCACGCAGCAGAACGCCGCGCTGGTGGAAGAAATGGCCGCCGCGGCCAGCAGCCTGCGCACCCAGGCCACCGACCTGGTGCAGGCGGTGGCGGTGTTCCGCCTCTCGGGCAACCAGGTCGGCTTCAGTGCCGTGACGCCGGTGGTGCGCACGCACGCGCCGGTGGCCGCGCCCAAAAAATCACTGCCGCCCCCGGCACTGAAGAAACCCGCGAACCGCCCGGCACTGCCCGTGACCAGGCAGCCCGCCGCTCAGCCGGTTGCGCGCCGCGCACCCGCGCAGGCCAGTGCCGACGTGGTGGGTGACTGG
>JBKBWW010000163.1:0-6329 GCA_046314475.1 Hydrogenophaga sp. | reverse complement strand
GCCGTTCTGGTAGCGGCCCAGGATGCGCTGGTTGATCGCGTCCACGCTGGTGTTCACATACGAGCGCTGTGCAATCACCTCGGCCATCTTGTTCTTGTTCTGCAGGCCAGCGTCGATCCACTTGCCGGCTTCCAGGATCGCGGCCGTCACGGCGCGCGCGGTGTTCGGGTTCTTCTGCACGAACTCGGCCGTGGTGCCCAGCACCTTCTCGGGGTGGTCCTTCCAGATGTCCTGCGTCGTGTTGGCCGTGATGCCGATGCCGTCCATGATCGCGCGGTGGTTCCAGGGCTCGCCCACGCAGAAGCCGTCCATGTTGCCCACGCGCATGTTGGCCACCATCTGCGGCGGCGGCACCACGATGGCGCGCGCGTCCTTCATCGGGTCGATGCCGGCAGCCGCCAGCCAGTAGTAGAGCCACATGGCGTGCGTGCCGGTGGGGAAGGTCTGCGCGAAGGTGTATTCACGCTTTTCGGTGGCCATGAGCTTGGCCAGCGATGGGCCGTCCACCGCGCCCTTTTCAGCCAGCTTCTTGGACAGCGTGATCGCCTGGCCGTTCTGGTTCAGGTTCATCAGGATGGCCATGTCCTTCTTGGGGCCGGCGGTGCCCAGCTGCAGACCGTAGATCAGGCCGTAGAGCACGTGGGCCATGTCGAGTTCGCCGTTGACCAGCTTGTCGCGCACACCGGCCCAGCTGGCTTCCTTGGTGGGGACGATCTTCACGCCGTACTTTTTGTCGATGCCGAGTTCGGCCGCCATCACCACGCTGGCGCAGTCGGTCAGCGGGATGAAGCCGATCTTGACTTCGGTTTTTTCAGGTGCGTCGGAGCCGGCCGCCCACACGCCGCTGTGGCCCAGCGTGGAGAAGAAGGCAGCGCCGCCGATGGCGGTGCTTTTCTTGATGAAGTCGCGCCTGGATGCCGCTGCGGTCTCGGTCGCCACATCGGTTTTGATGTCGACCGAGGTCGGGGCAACGGTGGTGCCGGGGATGTCTGCGTTCATGTCCAACTCCTTGCTGATGAAAAAAACCGGATCCCCAAAGCACAACGGCGCCCATCTCCAAGCCTGCGGAACGCAAACCGGAAATGGACGCCGTTGTCCAGTGTCGGGGGTGACTGTTGGAAGCCGGACCGCCATTGGCCCGATTTCCTCTGCGTTTCATAAAGCAGGTTGTGTGCCAACGTCGGGGTTGACGCGGAGACTGCCGGGCGCGGCTGAGAAGCCTTTGATTTGCAAGGAAATACCCGCTGGTCTGCCAGTTGAACCGAGTCGTTTGTTTGTCGCCTTGTGCGTTTCCAGGGCATCAAGCTGGTGCGCGGCACCCCTGAGCACCGCTATTGGTGCACCGCAACAGACCCCGGTTTCAGCGCGGGCGTTCGGGCAGCACGTCGGCCATGGCCAGCACCGCCTCGGCCACCTCGATCAGCCGGCGGTTCTGGTTCATGGCCATCTGGCGCATGGTCTTGTGGGCTTCTTCTTCGCTCAGGTGGCGGTGCGCCATCAAGAGGCCCTTGGCGCGCTCGATCAGCTTGCGCTCGTTGAGGCTGGCGCGCACGGTGTCGAGCTCTTCGCTCATGGTCTGCAGGCGCCGCGCCTGCGCCTGCACCAGCTCCAGGATCGAGCGTTCCAGGTGCAGACCGTAGCCCTGGGTGCCGGCGCCGAACGCCGCCGTGCCCTGGGCCTCGGGCGCGCGGAAGAACGACAACACGTCCGCCTCGGTGGCGGGGCCGGTTTGCAGCGCATGAAAGCTGTTCAGCTCGGCCTGCGCCGCGGCGATCTTTTGTTCGCAGGCCTGCAGCAGGTCGAGCGCGAGGCGGTCTTCCACTGCTTTCATGCGGTCGATGCGCCGGCTGCAGCAGTCAAACCACGCCTGGCTCACCTGGGCATTGAGTGGCGAGCCGTGGGGCGCCGTGCACAGCACGCGGCGCAGGCGCTCCAGCTCGGCCAGCATGGCGCTGGCCTGGGTGGTGTTCCACAGCTCCACCACGTGGGGGTTCGAAAACTCGGCAAACACCTCCAGGCAGCGTTCTTGCGATTCGATCAGGTGCAGCAGGCGTTGCTGTTCTTCGGCCACGGCGCGGCCACCGGCAAACAGGGCCGAGCCGGCCGCGCGCTCTTGCCCCGCGAATTCCTTGCCCTGCATGAAGTTGAACAAGGCCACCAGCAGGCGCGAGATTTCGGGGTCGCTGGCGCTGTCGGCGGCTTCGAACACCACCGCCAGCAAACCGGTGATCAGGCGCACATAGGCTTCGGTGGCCTGCTGGGGCGTCCATTCCAGCGCCTGCACCCGCGCGCGCAGCCCGTCCAGCGCATCCAGCCCGTGCAGCACGTAGGCGATGCGGCTGAACAGGCGCGCGCCGTTGCCCACCAGGGCCGACTCGGTGTCCAGTTCGTCGAAGCAGGCGCGCAACTCGGCCTCGATCTGCCGGCATTCGGCGATCTGCTGGCTGCGGACCTCACCGAACCTGGACCCCTGTGAGCCGAGAAACAGGTTGGACAGGCCGCGCTCGCGCTGCAGGCCGTGCACCAGGCGTCCGGTCACGTTCACCAGCGCGCTCGTGAGGGCGAGCTGCTGCAGTTCGGCGATTTCGCAGCGTTTGGCCGCCACCAGAAAGTTCAGGCCCGATTTCATGTCCGAGAGGTCGTTGCAAGCATCCCCCGATCATGAGCAACAAACATGCCGCCCGTACACTCGACGCATGCTGATTTTGGGAATCGAGTCGTCTTGCGACGAAACCGGCGTCGCTCTGGTCGACGCCAGCGGCGGCCACACGCCGCGGCTGCTGGGCGACGCGCTGCACAGCCAGATCGAGATGCACCGTGCCTACGGTGGCGTGGTGCCCGAGCTCGCCAGCCGCGACCACATCCGGCGCGTGCTGCCGCTGACCGACGCGGCGCTGGCCCAGGCCGGCCTGCCACTCTCGGCCGTGGATGCGGTGGCCTACACCCGCGGCCCGGGTCTTGCCGGCGCGCTGCTGGTGGGTTCGGGCGTGGCCTGCGCGCTGGGCTTTGCGCTGGGCAAGCCGGTGATCGGTGTGCACCACCTCGAAGGCCATCTGCTGTCGCCCTTTTTGAGCGCCGACCCACCCGAGTTTCCGTTCGTGGCCTTGCTCGTCTCGGGCGGCCACAGCCAGCTGATGCGGGTGGACGGGGTGGGGCGCTACACGCTGCTGGGCGAAACCATCGACGACGCAGCCGGCGAGGCCTTCGACAAGTCGGCCAAGCTGCTCGGACTGGGTTACCCAGGTGGCCCGGCGCTGGCGCGGCTGGCGCTGCAAGGCGATGCCCAGGCCTACAAGTTTCCGCGCCCGCTGCTGCACAGCGGTGATCTCGATTTTTCCTTTGCCGGTCTCAAAACCGCCGTGTTGACCCAGGTGAAACGGCTGGCCCACGCCAGCCTGGACGGCCCGGCCACGCTGCACCTGGCCGACCCGCTCACGCCGCAGCAAAAAGCCGATGTGGCCGCCAGCGTGCAGGCCGCCATCGTCGAGGTGCTGGTGAAAAAATCCATGGCGGCGGTGCGCCAGACCGGCTTGCGCCGCCTGGTGGTGGCCGGTGGGGTGGGGGCCAACACGCTGCTGCGCGAACAGCTGGGCGTGGCCTGCGCCAGGGCAGGCGTGCGTGTGCACTACCCCGAGTTGCATCTGTGCACCGACAACGGCGCCATGATCGCGCTGGCCGGGGGCATGCGGGTGCAAGCCGGCTTGGCCCGACTTGCTGCTGCCGATGGCCAGGGCTACAGCTTCGATGTGAAGCCGCGTTGGCCGCTGGCCGATCTGGCCACAGCCTCTTGACCTCTTCTCCTGCAAACACATCTCTCATGAAAAACAAACTGGATTCGTTGATGTCCCTGCGCCGACGCGTGCTCGTTGCCGCCTTGGGCGCTGTCCTCGCCGCGCCGATGGTGCTGGCCCAGACACCCCAGCCTGCGCCCATCCGCATCGCCATGATCGAAGGCCTGTCCGGCCCGATCGCCAACACCGGCGAAGCCGTTTACCGCAACCTGGTCTGGGCCACCGAGCGCGTGAACGCCCGCGGCGGCGTCAAACTGCCCGGTGGCAACCGCCCGCTGCTGATCGAGCGTTTCGACAGCAAGGGCCAGACCGAAGAGGCGCTCTCCGCACTGCGCTCGGCGGTGGACCGCGACATCACCATCGTCGCGCAGGGCAACTCGTCGGCCGCGGCCAGCGCGCTGATCGAGGCCATCAACAAACACAACGAGCGCGAGCCGGCGCGCCAGATGCTGTTCTTGAACTACTCGGCGGTGGACCCGGCGCTGACCAACGAAAAATGCAGCTACTGGCATTTCCGTTTTGACGCCCACGCCGACATGCGCATGACCGCGCTCATGAGCGTGCTGCGCGAAGACAAGCAGCTCAAGAACATCTACCTGATCGGCCAGGACTACAGCTTTGGCCAGGCCGTGCTGCGCGAAGGCCGCAACCAGCTCGCCGCGCAGCGGCCCGACGTGAAGATCGTCGGTGAGGAGTTGCACCCCATGGCGCGCGTGAAGGACTTCCTGCCCTACGCCACCAAGATCAAGGCCAGCGGCGCGCAGGCCGTGCTCACCGGCAACTGGGGCAACGACCTCACGCTCTTGGTGAAGGCCGCGCGCGAGGTCGGGTTTGACGGCACCTTCTACACCTTCTACGGCAATGCACTGGGCGCACCGGCTGCCATGGGCGAGGCCGGCATCGGCAAGGTGATCGCTGTGGCCGACTGGTTCCCCAACGTGCCCACGCGTGAGTCCGAAGCCTTCTACCAATCGTTCCGCCAGCGTTTCCCCAACCCGGCCGATGACTACGTGCACATGCGCATGCAGCTCTTGATCGAATCGCTGGCGCAGGCCATCGAGCGCGCGGGTGCCGCCGGCCCGGTCAACGCTGCCACCATCGCCGCCCAACTGGAGAAAGCCGAAGTCACCCTGGCCGGCCAGACCGCCCGCATGCGCGCCGCCGACCACCAGTTCCAGCAGCCGCTGGCCGTGGCCGTGATGGACCGCCAGGGCGCGCCCGGGGTGAAGTTCGACGTCGAAGGCTCGGGCTACGGCTTTCGCGTCATCCGCAACCTGGCTCCCCAACAAGCCGAACAGCCTCACCGCTGCAACATGATCCGCCCCTGATGTCTTCACTCGCACCCTTCATGCGCCCCGTTGTTGACAACCTCGAAGCCTCCCGCATCCGCGAAGTGGCCAACGAAGGCCTGGGCCGCGACAACGTGCTCAAGTTCTGGTTTGGCGAGAGCGACGAGGTCACGCCCGGCTTCATCCGCGAAGCCGCCATGGCCTCGCTGCAGTCCGGCGAAACCTTCTACGCGCACAACCTTGGCCTGCCCGAGCTGCGCGAAGCGATTGCGGTTTACACCGACTCATTGCACCCGGGCCGCGGCGCCGGCCACTGGATGGACCGCCTGGCCGTCACCTCGGGCGGCGTGAACGGCCTGATGCTGGCCTCGCAGGCGCTGGTGGAAGCGGGCGACGAAGTGGTGGTGGTCACGCCCGCCTGGCCCAACCTGGTGGCGCAGCCGCAGATCATGGGCGCGAACGTGAAAAGCGTGCCGCTGCATGTGCTGGCCAGCGGCGAGCGCGCCGGTGCCTGGGCGCTGGACATGGACGCCTTGCTCTCAGCCATCACGCCCGCCACGCGGTTGCTCATCGTCAACGCGCCCAACAACCCCACCGGCTGGACCCTGACCCGCGACGAACAGGCCACCATCCTGGCGCACTGCCGGCGCACCGGCACCTGGATCCTGGCCGACGAGGTGTACGAGCGGCTGTACTACGCGGGCGATACCTCAAACGGCGCGGCCCCCAGCTTCCTCGACGTGGCCGAGCCGGACGACCGTGTCATCGTGGCCCACAGCTTCTCCAAAAGTTTCCTCATGACCGGCTGGCGCCTGGGCTGGCTGGTGATGCCCGCCGCGCTCACAGCCGCCATGGGCAAACTGATCGAATTCAACACCTCCTGCGCGCCGGTGTTCGTTCAGCGTGGGGCCACGGTGGCGCTGCAGCGCGGCGCCGAGGTCACGCCCGCGCTGGTGGCCCACCTCAAAACCTGTCGGCACACGTTGGTGCCGCTGCTGCGCGCCGTGCCCGGCGTGACGTTGGCCGAGCCCTTGGGCGGCATGTACGCATTTTTCACACTGCAGGGCCACGACGACTGTCTGGACGTGGCCAAGCGGCTGGTGCGCGAGGCTGGCATTGGTCTCGCGCCGGGCAGCGCCTTCAGTCCCGAAGCCGCCGGGGGGGGGCGCGGGTGGGTAGCCCCCCCGGGCCCCCCCCCCCGGGAAGAGGGGGTCGCCCCCCGGCGCCGTTTGATAGCCCCCCCGCCCGG